>NZ_BAAAAT010000005.1:0-376550 GCF_054768135.1 Clostridium sp. CTA-5
CAGGGGAATTTGCTTTAAGAACTCTAAAATAAAGCTTAGTCCAATTAATGCATGCTCCCAATCAAAGATTGCTGACAAGCAATTAATTGTACAAATCTTCATTAAGAGTTCTAAAAAGTAAATTCCAATGCCAGTTCGCCCTTATACTAGAATATCAACACTGTTTTAAAACATAGCGATTAATAAAAAGTTGGGCATATCTCAAATGCAAAAAGATGTTTTTGAGATATGTCCATTTTTATTTTATAAATATAGTAATTTTTTTGTAACCTATATTGTGTAAAAGTTTAGTATAATAGGTAATACTATGAATGTGGTTTCCGTAATTTGGGAGGAATGTATGAATAAACAAATTAAAAAAACGCCAATAAGACAAAAACAAAAAAGAAGAAAAAAGAAAAAATTAAAAAAACTATTAATTATTATGGGTATATTATATGTTAGTGTTTTTTTAGCAATAACGACACCAATAGTCTTATTATATGGTCCATATGATAAGACAAGAAAAGTTTTAATATCTACTGTACTTGCAACAAGACACTCATATTTAATAAATAAATTTGTACCACAAGATACTTTAGATAAGATATTAGGAATAAATCAAAATACTCAAGAGAGTGAAGAGAGTGTTCAAACAAATGCGTCTATTGATATAAATAAAGTAAATGTTGAATGTAAGACTGGAAATGAAGTAATTAAATATGATATACATACTGATAGATATGATGGTTATATGCTGGAAATAAAAAATCCATTAAAAGTAAAAGTAGCTATGACTAAATATTTAGGTAAATTAGGACAAAAGACTAGTGAAATGGCAGAAGAACATAATGCAGTAGCAGCTATTAATGGAGGATCATTTGTAGATAAATCCTCTGATGGGGTAGTTTATGCAGGTACAGGAGGACAGCCAGGGGGATTTGTAATTTCTAACGGAAAAGTTATATATCCTACTTCTGGTTATAATGAAAATAAAACTGAAAATGTAATTGCATTTACTAAGAGTGGGATTTTGATAGTTGGAGATCATACTCTTTCAGAATTAAAAAAATTAAATATTCAAGAGGCAATGTGTTTTAGAAAACCTAATATTATTATTAATGGTAAAAAACAAGTGAAAAATAAATTTGAAGAGGGACTTAATCCTAGAACTTCTGTAGGACAAAAAGAAGATGGAACAGTACTATTTTTGGTTTTAGATGGTAGAAAATTATTTAAACCTGGAGCAAGCTTATATGATGTTCAAGAGATTATGATGGAGCGTGGTGCTGTAAATGCAGGTATGCTTGATGGAGGATATTCAACAACAATGTACTATAAAGGTGATGTAATAAATTCTCCTAATGCTTGGGATGGTGAGAGGACAGTAGCTACAGCCTTTTACGTTGAACAATAAAAAAATATATGATTAGGAGAAAATAAATTATGAAAAAATCAAGAATAATAATAAGTTTTACGGTTATAGCATTGTTAATTCAACATACCATGTTTTTATATATAGAAAATATATATTTATCATCAGATATGAAAATAAAAATAGAAAAATCTGATGATAAGGAATCTACTAAAAATGAAAAAAAAGAAATTAAATTAAAAGAAGGGTTAGATGATTTTAAAGTATCTTCAAACGGAAGATTTGTTGCTTCTTTAGAAAATGGAAAGATAAAGGTATTAGATAGCAATGATAATAAAGATAAAGAATTAAAAAGTAGTGTAGATGGAGAAGTTGTATTTTATAAATGGGTAACGAATTCAGATAGTATAATGGTTATTCAAAAGATAAAAGAAAAAGGAAAATATTATTTTAAACCTGTAGCATTTAATGCTAAAAGCGGAGATGAAACAGAACTTTCTGATTTTAACGTAAATAAATTGAAAGTTAAGGTTGAAAATAGTGAGGATAAAGTTGAAGACATACCATTTTCAATAGGAACTCATAGTCTATATATAAAAATAAGAAAAAGTAATGGAAAATGTGATTTATATTATGCAAATATAATGAATGAGTTAGAAAAGAAAAGAGACAATAAAGACATAGGCAATATTGTAGTCCCAACTACTGCAGCTAATGCAATAATGGAAATGGGTTCAAATGTAACAATATTAGATAGTAGAGGAAATTTATCAATACCTAATTTTAAAAATCCTAAAGTATTAGGAACTGATATAGAGGATAATGTATATTTTGGATCAGAGAGTAACGGAAAGGTAGATAAAATATGTTATTCTGTTGCATCTGATAAATATAAAGAATGGAAACAACTTAAATTAGATAAGCCGGTTGATAAGGAAGACATATTAGTAGATTATTCTGGTAAAGTTTACGTTAATGATAAAGACAAGAAATGTGTATTAGAATTAATAAGTAATAAGTCAATTAATTATAAGGGTGAATTAGTTCAATCATATTCTAAGGGAGTTATCTCTAAAGTAGGAAATAAATTAATAAAAAATAATATATAAAAAGAGCATATAGTAAGTTTTAATAAAATTTGTTTAAGAAAAAATGCTATGATTAATTAGTTTAAGTTTAAAATTAATCATAGTATTTTTATGTTTGTCTATAGTTTTGAGTAAATATTGTAAACTTTTGCAATGGATTTATATTTTTTAGTAGTATTTCACAAAAAAAGTAAAGGAGTTTTGTAAATTCTTAATATAGAGTTTAAAGGATTACAATTGTACAATATATACATAAACAGACATAGAAAAATTAGGATATTTTTTAAAGGGAGTGATTAAAATGGCAGGTTTGTCATTAAAACATATTTATAAAATTTACTCAGGTAATGTAACTGCTGTAAGTGATTTTAACCTTGAAATAGAGGATAGAGAGTTTATAGTTTTTGTTGGACCATCAGGTTGTGGTAAGTCAACAACTTTACGAATGGTAGCAGGTCTCGAAGAAATTTCTAAAGGTGAATTATATATAGATGGAAGACTAGTTAATGATGTAGAGCCAAAAGAAAGAGATATAGCAATGGTATTTCAAAACTATGCTTTATATCCTCATATGACAGTTTATGATAATATGGCTTTTGCATTACAATTGAGAAAAGTGCCAAAAGATGAAATAGATAAAAAAGTTAAAGAAGCAGCAAAAATATTAGATATAGAACATTTGTTAACTAGAAAGCCAAAAGCTTTATCTGGCGGACAAAGACAAAGGGTTGCATTAGGAAGAGCGATTGTCAGAGAACCTAAGGTATTCTTAATGGACGAGCCATTATCAAATCTTGATGCTAAATTAAGAGTTCAAATGAGAACAGAAATAGCTAAACTTTATCAAAAGTTACAAACAACATTTATATATGTTACTCATGACCAAGTTGAAGCTATGACTATGGGTACTAGAATTGTTGTAATGAAAGATGGTATAATACAACAAGTAGATACTCCACAAAATATATATAATACTCCAACAAACATATTTGTTGCTGGATTTATAGGAAGTCCTCAAATGAACTTTATTAATGGTAAAGTAATTGAAAAAGATGGTAAACTATATTGTAACTTTGAAGAAAATAGTATATTGTTACCAGAAAATAAGGTTAAGACATTAAGGGACAAGGGATATGTAAATAAAGAAGTTATTTTTGGAATTAGACCTGAACATTTAGATGATAACGATGAAATTATTGCAGCAAACCCATCATCAATTATAAAAGGTAATGTTGAAGTAGTTGAACTTATGGGAGCTGAAAGTTACATCTATTTTGTAGTTGCGGGACATAACATGACTGCAAGAGTTAATGGAACTACTAAATCTAAAACAGGTGATTCCATAAAATTATATGTAGAAAACGAAAGTATTCATATATTTGATAAAGATAGTGAATTAAGAATAGTTTAATTTTGAGGTGAAAGTATGTATGGATTAGTTACTTATTTAAAAGAATTATATAAAAGCTGTGAGATACCATTTCAGGTTTGCTTAAATAATGAAGTTATATTTAGAGCTAATCCAATACTTCCTTCTGAAAAAAATTTAGTGGAAAATAGATTTTATATTAAAAATGAATTATTTATAATTGAAACTTATGATAGATTTAAAGATTCATTAAAGATTATTAAATTTTGCATTGAAAATAAATATAAGGAAGAATATTGTTCTAAGGAGAAAATTGCAATTTCATTATTGAAAAATGAATATATATCAAAAGAGAAATTAGAAGAAGTAATGTATCCTTTGATAGATACTTATTTAATAACTATATTTTTAAATGAAAAAGCACATGAATTAATACAACTTTTAAAGAATATATATTCAGATATGGATGTTACTATATTTGAATATGATGGTTATGTAGTTTTAATTGGAGTATTTGAAGAAATAGAAGAACATATATTTAGTATAACAGAGACTATTGATGTTGATTTATATAAAAGATGTTATATAAGTTACTGTTTAATTAAAGAATATAATTCTATAAGTCATTTATATGAAGAGAACATATGTAAAATTGAATTAGCTAAAAAATATAATTTATCTAATAGGATTATTAATGAAAAAAGTATGCTATTTGAAAGTATTATAGATAGTTTAAGTGAACAAAGTAAATTAAAAATATTAAGTAAATTTAATAACGGATTTAATAATTTAGATGATGATACTATAAAAACAATTGAAGTGTTTTTTAATTGTGATCTGAACTTAAGCGAAGCAGCAAAAAAATTATATGTTCATAGGAATACATTAATTTATAGATTAGATAAGATAAAAAAGTACACTTCTTATGATATTAGAAGTTTTAATGAAGCTATATTATTTAAAATAGCATTCTTTATATGGAAAGGAAAAAAGTAATTTTTTCTGAGTATCTGGTAACGGTTCCGAAATAGATGTAACAATTTGTAGAACAAACTAAATACTTTGTTGATATATAGGAAGTAATAGAGGTATAATAGTATTATTACGGAATCGATACCGGTAATTTCTAATAACTTTAGAAATATCATAGGAGGAGTATTATGAATATAGGAGATATTGCAAAGCTTGCAGGGGTTGGAGTTAGTACTGTATCTAGGGTGATAAACAATCATCCAGACGTTAAAGAAAGTACAAGAGAAAGAGTATGGGAAGTAATAAAAGAAAATAAATATATACCTAATAATAGTGCTAGAATATTAAAACAAAATAATACGAAAAATATAGGCGTTTTAATTAAAGGTGTATCTAACCCATTCTTCTCACAAATGATAAATGTTATAGGTAAAACTATTGATAAAGCAGGATATACTATGATTCTTCAACAAAATGACTTTAGTTTTTGTCAAGATGTTGAAAACCTTATAGGTTTTATTAAAGAGAAAAAATTGCAAGGAGTTATATGTTTAGGTGGTAACTTTATTGATATTACCGATGAAAGTTTTAGTGGATTAGATACACCAATAATATTAACATCAGTAAATACTATGTCTAAAAAAGGTAAAGCAAATTATTCGTCTGTAGGGATTGATAACGTTAAAGCTGCTTATGATGCAACAAAATATTTAATAGATAATGGACATAAAAACATAGCATTACTTTTAGGAGAAACTAACGATTTTGGAGTTAGTTGGTGGAGATTGAACGGATATAAAAATGCACTAGAAGAAGAAAATATAAATATAAATGATGAACTTATTTTAATAGGAGATTATTCTTGTGAAAAAGCATATAAAGAAACTATGAACTTATTAAAAATAAGAAAAGATGTAACTGCTATTTTTGTTCTTTCAGATTTGATGGCAATTGGAGCTGCAAAAGCTGTAGTTGATAGTGGATTAAAAGTTGGAGAGGATATATCTATTGTTGGATTTGATGGAATGGATGAAAGTAAATACTATAATCCAGGAATTACAACAGTAAAACAACCTAGAAATTTAATGTCAGAGATAAGTGTGAATTTATTATTAGCATTAATTAATGGTAGTGAAGAACATAAGCACATATTACTTGATACTCAATTGATTGAAAGAGAGTCTTGTAAAAGGTTAATATAAAAAAATTAAGGGCTTGAAATTGAAGGAGGAAGAATAATGGAAAGAAAAAGTGGTATTCTTATGCCAATAGCATCCTTACCAGGAGAATTTGGTATAGGAACATTAGGACAAGAAGCATATAAATTTGCAGATTTTTTAAAGAAAGCAGGACAAAGATATTGGCAAATACTACCTATAGGACCTACTAGTTATGGAGATTCTCCATATCAGTCTTTTTCAGCATTTGCTGGTAATCCATATTTTATTGATTTTGATTTATTGGAAGAAGAAGGTTTATTAAAGAAGTATGATTACAGTAATGTTAATTTTGGGAATAATCCAGAAGATATAGATTATGGTTTATTATTTATAGAAAAAATGAAGATTTTAAGAATAGCTTACGAGAGATTTAAAGTTAATAAACCAGATGCTTTAAAAAAATTTGAAGAAGAAGAAAATTTTTGGCTAGATGATTATTCATTATATATGGCGATAAAATCACAATTTGAATTAAAAAGTTGGCAAACTTGGGATATGGACATAAAACTTAGAAAGAAAGAAGTATTAGAAGAGTATAAAACTAAACTTCAAGATGAAATCGAATACTGGAAATTCGTTCAATATAAATTCTTTGAACAATGGAATAATTTAAAGAAATATGTTAACGATTTAGGAATAGAAATTATAGGAGATATTCCAATATATGTAGCAGAAGATAGTTCTGATGTATGGGCTAATCCAAAAGCATTTTTATTAGATCAAGAAACTTTAGTTCCATTAAAGGTTTCAGGATGTCCACCAGATCATTTTGCAAAAACTGGTCAACTTTGGGGAAATCCAATTTATGATTGGGAGTATATAGATAATACCAATTATAAATGGTGGATTGATAGAATGAGACAAAGTGCAAGACTTTACGATGTAACAAGAATAGATCATTTTAGAGGATTTGAATCTTATTGGTCAGTACCTTATGGTGATTTAACAGCTGAAAATGGTGAATGGGTAAAAGGCCCTGGTATGAAATTATTTAACGCAATAAAAAAAGAACTTGGAGATATTAGAATTATTGCTGAAGATTTAGGCTTTCTAACAGATGAAGTTGTTAAATTTAGAGAAGATTCAGGATTCCCAGGAATGAAAATATTACAATTTGCATTTACATCAGATTCTTCAAATCAAGATTTGCCTCATAATTATGAAGAAAAATATGTAGCATACACAGGAACTCATGATAATAATACATTTAGAGGTTGGTTTGAAAAGACTGGTAGTAAAAGAGAAATTAAAAATGCTATAAAATATCTTGGCTTAAATAGAAAAGAAGGTTATAATTGGGGATTTATACGTGGTGTTTGGAGTAGTAAAGCATATTTAGCAGTAGGATTAATGCAAGATTTCTTAAATTTAGGGAATGAGGCTAGAATAAATGTACCATCTACATTAGGGACTAATTGGAGATGGAGATTTAAGAGTGATGTTTTTACAGATAAATTAGCAAATAAAATATATAATATAACAAAAATGTATGGAAGGTGCGATTAAGTATGAATAAAGAGAATATGAGAAAAGGTATTAATAGATATTTAAAAGTAAAATATGGAGTAACAGTAGAAGATGCGAAAGAATATGAAATATTTAATGCACTTTCACTAACTGTATTAGAAGATATAGTAGATGATTGGAAAGATACTAGTGAATCTTATAATTCAGGAAGAAGTGCAAATTATTTTTCAGCTGAATATTTAATGGGTAGAGCTCTTGGAAACAATTTGATGAATTTAGGCTTATATGATGATGCTAAAGAAGTATTATCAGAATTAAATATAGATATAAATAAGATAGAAGAAATTGAAGAAGATGCTGGCCTTGGTAATGGTGGTCTTGGAAGACTTGCAGCATGCTTTATGGAATCAGCAGCAACAATAGACATGCCTTTAAATGGATATGGAATTAGATATAACAACGGTTTATTTAACCAAAATATTGAGGGTGGATTTCAAACTGAAAGTGAAGATAACTGGTTAAAATATGGAGATCCTTGGAGTGTAAGAAAAGAAAGGGAAGCTCAAATAGTTGAATTCTCAGATATGACAGTTAGAGCTATTCCATATGATACACCAATAATCGGATATAAAACAAAGAATATAAATACATTAAGATTATGGAAATGTGAACCTATTAAGGAATTTGATTTTACTTTATTTAATGAACAAAAATATGATAAAGCTGTTAGCTTAAAGAATAGAGCAGAAGATATTTCAAGAGTATTATATCCAAATGATTCAAATGATCAAGGGAAAATATTAAGATTACGTCAACAATATTTCTTAGTAAGTGCTTCATTAAAAGATATTATAAGAAAACATAAACAAAAATTCGGTACCGATTTCGGTAATATAAGTGTAAATAATTTTGTTCAATTAAATGATACTCATCCAACACTTGCAATACCTGAATTTATTAGATTATTAGTGGATGAACAAGGTGTTAATTTTAAGGATGCATTAGAATATGCTAAGAGCTTTTTTGGATATACAAATCATACAATATTAGCGGAAGCATTAGAAAAGTGGAACATTAAATTAATAAAAAAACTATTCCCTAGAATATTAGAAATAGTTAGAGATATAGATAAAGAATTAATAAACGAATTAAAGAAGAAACATTATAATAAAGAGGAAATTAATGAATTTAGAATTATATTTGATAGACAAATGAGAATGGCTAATTTAGCTATATTTGTATCAAAAGCTGTAAATGGTGTTGCAAAGCTACACACAGATATATTAAAAGATAAAGAATTAAATAATTGGTATAAACTTTATCCAGAAAAGTTCCAAAATAAGACTAATGGAATTACTCCAAGAAGATGGCTTAGATTATGCAATCCTGAATTATCAGAATTCATAACTAAATTATTAGGCACTGAAGATTGGGTTAAAAACTTAGATTTATTAAAAGGTTTAAAGAAGTTTGAAGAGGATGATAAAGTATTAGAAGAGCTTATGAATATTAAGCTTCAAAAGAAAACTCAATTAGCAGAGTATATTAAAATTGAAGAAGGAGTAGAATTAGATCCTAATTCAATATTTGATATTCAAATCAAAAGATTACATGAATATAAAAGACAATTATTAAATGCTATATATATATTAGATTTATACTATAGAATAAAAGAAAATCCAAATATAGATATTCCTAAAACAAGTTTCATATTTGGAGCTAAAGCTTTTCCAGGATACGTAAGAGCGAAATCAATAGTTAAATTTATTAATGAAATAGCGGAGCTTGTTAATAATGATAAAGATATAAATGGAAGAATAAAAGTAGTATTTGTTCATAATTATAGAGTCTCATATGCTCAAAGATTATTCCCTGCAGCAGATTTATCAAAACAAATTTCAACAGCAGGAAAAGAAGCATCTGGAACTGGCAATATGAAATTTATGTTAAATGCTACACCGACATTTGGAACTTATGATGGAGCAAATATAGAAATTGTTAATGAAGCCGGAGAAGAAAATAACTATATTTTTGGATTAAGAGTTGAAGATATAGACGAAATTAAGGAAGAATATGATCCAAAGACTTATTATAAAGAAGATAAAAACATTAAAAAAGTATTAGATACTTTAATTGATGGCACATTTAATGATGGTGGAAGTGGAGATTTTGAAGATCTTTATAATTCATTATTAAAAGAAGGAGATCAATATTATCTATTAGCAGATTTTAAATCATTTAAGGAAACTCAAGATAGAGTCTTTGAAGATTATAAAGACAATAAGAAATGGGCTAAAAAATGTTTTGCTAATCTTTATAGTGCAGGAGTATTCTCAAGTGATAGAACAATTAAACAATATTGTGATGAAATTTGGGATATTAAAAAGACATCTATACAATAAATAATATAAAATAAAAGCTGATTCAATACATTAAAATTTGAATCAGCTTTATTATTTTTTTCTATGTTTTAAGTGCGAGTCAAAAGTGAATGTCCAAATTTTATATTTGGCAACATGAACTTTCACAAAGTGTAATTTTATATTTTGCTTCCAAAACTTACTGGACGAATGTACATAAGTCAAATAAGTTTTAGTTTACAATTAATTGCTTGTTAACAATCTTTGATTGGGGGCATGCATTAATTATACTAATCTTTATTTCTAGAGTTCTTAAAGAAAATTTCAATGCCAGTTCGCACTCATAACTATAATATGAACATTTATTTAAAACATAACTTTAATTTATTTTATTAAAAATAGCAGTACACCATTCATTTGTTTGTATTTTTTCTTCCATTTTGTAACCTTTAGATTCAACAACATCTTTAACAGAATTAAAGCTCCATTCAACTAATCCAGAGACTAATAATTTACCATTTTGTTTAATATGGGAATTAATATAGTCCATAAATATTTCTGTTTCTTCTCCGCCTATATTTATGTAAATCCAATCAAATTTACCTTCTATGTTAACTTCATTATTTAATGCATCTCCAACAAATACTTCAATATTATTAATATTGTTTAAAGAAGAATTAAATTCAATTTCTTCTCGTACATCTCTAATATCTAGTGCACAAACTTTTTTTGCATTTTTAATACTTGTAGCTAGGGCAAGTATACCAGATCCTGTACCTATATCTAATACATCAAGATTAGTAAAATCTTTAGATAAGATATATCTTAATATATCTTGTGTAGTTTCATGTAATCCAGTACCAAATGCACCTTGTGATATGAAATTAATTTTTTGTTTATTAGGAAAGTCTTCATCAGGTGATGCTAATACCCATGTATCGTCTAAATGTATAGCAGGAAAATTGGGTTCTTCATAAGTGTAGTTTTCCTCAATCATATTAATTGGTTTTGAATCTATTATAGAGTTAACTAAAGATTCAAATGAAGCAAGGTTATCTTTTTCACCATCAAAAACTACCTTAAAATCAATAATTACATTTTCTTTTTCTAAGTAGCCATATCCAAATTCATCTGTAGTTATTTCTAATGGACTTTCATAAAAGACATTAAAAATATCGTTAAATTGTAGTTTTTCAATTGTGCTATCTACATCTTGAAATGGTATTTTATAAGTAAAAATAAACATAAATAAAAATCTCCTTTAAAATCTAAATATATATGTTCTAATTAGGTTAATACATTTATAATCTTTTATATGATTTTTATAGAAAATTATATCTTTAATTAACAATATTCTAGTTAGAAGTATATATATCATAAGTTTTATATATCTTAGCTTATGATATAATAAAAGAAAGTGAAAAACAAGGAAAGGGAGTTTTTTTATGAAACAAATAGTGGTACTTGATGGAAAAACTTTAGGCAATGTAGACTATTCTAAATTAAATGAGTTTGGAAAGGTTACATATTATGATGTAACTTCAAAAGAGGATGTAAAGTCAAGAATAAAGGATGCTAACATTATATTAACTAATAAGGTAGTTTTGAATGAAGAAAATTTAAAAGAAGCTAATAATGTAGAATTAATATGTGAAATGGCAACAGGGTTTAATAATATAGATACAAACTATGCAAAAAGTAGAGGAATTGCTGTAACTAATGTGGCAGGATATTCTACTAATACAGTAGCACAGCATACTTTTGCTACACTATTACACTTATATGATAAAATTGGTTATTTCGATAATTATATAAAATCTGGAGAATATTCAAAATCAGAGATATTTACTAATCTAGATGAAACATATAAAGATATAGATGGTAAGGTATGGGGAATAGTTGGACTAGGAGCAATAGGAAGAAGAGTAGCTAAGATTGCAGAAGCTTTTGGTGCAAAAGTTATTTATTATTCAACATCAGGTAAGAATTCGACTTCAGATTATGAAAGAGTATCATTTGAAGAATTATTAAAGAAAGCAGATATAATTTCAATTCATGCTCCTTTAAATGATAATACTAAAGCATTAATGAACTATGATGCATTTAGTAAAATGAAAGATCATGGGATAGTAATTAATATGGGAAGAGGCCCTATAATTGTAGATGAAGATTTAGCTAGAGCAATAGATGAAAATATTATAGGTGGAGCAGCATTAGATGTTTTTGAAGTAGAACCAATACCTTCAAATAACCCTTTATTAAGTGTTAAAAATAAAGAAAAGATAGTTTTAACTCCACATATAGCATGGGCAAGTGAAGAAGCTCGAGATAGATTATTTGATAACCTAATAGAAAATATTAAAGCATATAATAAAGGTGAAAAAAGAAATAGAGTAGAAATTTAATTATTATATGTGATTTATATAACAGATACTAGCTCATGGATAACAATTTCTAACCCTAAGTTGAAAGCAAGTTTCATCTGAGGGTTAGAAATTTGTTTATACTACAATATTAACTCTTAAAAATATTATGCTAGTATTACATGCTCCATTATTGCACCTAATACTCCGTAATCTTCATTACTTTCTGCTATGTATTTTGCATGTTGTTTCATATCTTCTGGGGCATTTTTCATTACAAAACTGTATTCAGCTTGGTTTAGCATTTCTATATCATTGTAATAATCTCCAAACGCCATTGTCTCTTCTTTAGTTATATTTGAATTTTCCATTATTTTCTTCAATGCAATCCCTTTATTAACAGTTTTATTCATTATATCTAACCATAATGGACCAGCAACAACTACATTAAGCTTGTCTCCAAATAAAGGCTCAAGAATTGTATTTGAATTTTTTGCAGATGTTTCTAAATCACAAATAGTAACTTTAATTATATCATCATTAATTTTAGTTAAATCATCAACTACTTCATAATTAACATAATATTTTTTAATTTCTTCTAAGTATTCATCAGAACAGTTTTCTATATAAGCACATTCAACACCACATAATACGACAGCGGTATTATTTATAGTTTTTGCTTTTGTTAATATATCTTGTACAATATCCTTAGACATAACATCTTTAAATATTAATTTGTTATTATCAAATACTAAAGCACCATTATCAGTTATATATGATAAATAGTTAGCCATAGGACCAAAATTTGTTTGTAATGTAGCATAAGGTCTTCCACTAGCTATAACCAATTTAACATCTTTTTCTCTTATTAAGTTTAAAACTTCTGTAAAACTTTCAGGTAAATTACTATTTTCATCTAATAAAGTACCATCCATATCTGTTGCAATTAATTTAATCATAAAATCCTCCTTAAGTTTATACCTATAAAAGCTATTTAGGCACATGAAATAAAATAATAAATTAACGATATGGCGTACATTTTGTTTCAGACAAGAAGACAAAATAAGTTGATAGTGAGCTATTAGCTTATTTTACCGACGAAATATGAAGCAAAATATACAAACATACTGGTCTATCATTTTTTTGAATTTGCCTTAAATAATAATATCATAAATATTAACTGCTTTAAAGAAGTAATGGATTAGGCATTAATCTATAAAATGTATTAAAAGTAAATAATAATGTTGTTAAATATCTTAAACATTCCATATAAAAACTTTCTTGGGTTTGATTTATAATTTAAGTATGTTAGTATGATAGTTGGTAAAGATAAAAAGAATTAAGGCACATGAAATAAAATAATAGGCAAAAGAGGCATTGTATATTCTGTGTCAGACAAGGAATCAAGTTCAGTTAATAGCGAGCTATTAGCTAAATTTGCTGACGCAAAATAGATGAACATACTGTTCTATTGTTTTTTATGTGATTAAAGTGAAAAGAGGGATTTTTATGAAATATGCATTAGATATTCATACTCATACGGTAGCAAGTGGGCATGCTTATTCCACTTTAATGGAAAATGCAAAGGCAGCTTCAGAAAAAGGAATAAAAGTATTAGGAACTACAGAACATGGTATAACTATGCCTAATTCTCCTCATATATGGTATTTTAACAATTTTAAAGTGCTTCCAAGGGAAATATATGGTGTTACTATGCTTTATGGTGTAGAGGCAAATATAAGTGATTATAATGGCAATTTAGATATGGATTCAGATACATTAAAAAAATTAGATGTTGTTATAGGTAGTATCCATCCTCATCCGGGGGTTTATAAAGTAGGAACTAAGGAAGAAAATACAAGAGCATTTATAAATGCAATTAAACAAGGTCAAATAGATGTTGTAGGACATCTTGGAAATCCAGAAATACCAGTAAACTTTGAAGAAGTAGTAAAGTGTGCGTATGAAAATAACGTTTTAATTGAGATTAACAATAGTTCTTTTACGACTTCTAGAGTAGGAAGTAAAGATAATTGTACTGAAATTGCTTTATTATGTAAGAGATATGGTGCTAAGTTAGTTATAAATAGTGATGCACATTTTTGCACAAAAATAGGAGAGTTTACTGAAGCGATTAAAATGTTAGAATCAATAGAATTTCCAGAGGAACTGATAATTAATAAAACTCCAGAAGATTTATTAAAAATGTTAAAGAAAAAAGGAAAATTAAATGATTTAAATTTAGATTAATAAATTTTTTAGATAGGGTGTGATAGGGTATGAATATATTAAGAGTTAATGAGTGTGATTTAAAAGAATGTGCAAGGTTGTTTGTTAAAGTGTTTAATGGAGAACCTTGGAATGATAAATGGACTTATGAAAGTGCATATAAAAGATTAAAGGATATTTATATGTGTCCAAATTTCGTTGGAATTAAATATGTAGAAGATAATGTAATTAAAGGTGCTATATTTGCAAATTGTGAAGAATGGTATGAAGGAAAACATTTAAATATAAAAGAGGTATTTGTTTCAAATGAATCACAAGGAAATAATATAGGAAGTATTTTAATTAATGCTATAGAATACGAAGTTAAAAGAATAGGAGTAGATTTTCTTATATTATTTACACAAAATAATATGTTGAAAAATTTCTATATAAAAAATAATTTTAAAGAAGAAAATTCCTTAAGTATAATGACAAAAAGTATATAATTAAATAATAATAAATATTCGTTATTGTAAGATTTATATAAGTTTTTATACTTAATAAATATAAAGAAATCAGGTATTTATAAATTTAGAAAAACTGGAAATACTTGCATTAATCAAAAAATACATATATAATTGAACCATAAATTAAAGAACGTTCGGATGAAGGTAGTGGGAGAGTTATTAATATAATGAGAATTATATTAATACACCGAAGAGGGAAATCTTTCAGGTATTGGGACCGCTACTGGACGAGCCTCTGGAGAGACTCATTTATATGAGCACCGAAGGAGCAAGGTAATTTATATAATTACTGAAACTCTCAGGTAAAAGGACAGGGGATAGGATTTAGTCAAATTAATTTTTGGTTCAATTCTTATTCTCCTCCATAATAAAAATTAAGGAGGATTTTTTATGTTATTATCAAATCTATTATTATCAACAGCGGGAGTACAAAATTTCTTTGAAACAATTGACAGTATTATTTGGGGCCCGCCATTACTTATTCTTTTGTTAGGAACAGGAATTTACCTAACAATTCGTCTTAAATTATTACAAATATTTAAATTACCAATGGCATTAAAATATGTATTTGGAAAAGATGAAGAAACTACAAGTGAAGATGCAGAAGGAGATGTATCTAGTTTTGCTGCGTTATGTACAGCTTTATCAGCAACTATAGGAACAGGAAACATAGTAGGAGTGGCAACAGCAGTTAAAGCAGGAGGACCAGGAGCGTTATTTTGGATGTGGATAGCAGCATTTTTTGGAATGGCAACTAAATATGCTGAAGGAGTACTTGCAATAAAGTATAGAGAAGTTGATGAAAATGGTCAAATGTGTGGAGGACCGATGTATTATATTCAAAATGGTCTTGGAATCAAATGGCTTGCAAAATTATTTGCACTTTTTGGTGTAGGAGTTGCCTTTTTTGGAATAGGTACATTTGGACAAGTTAATTCAATTGCATCAGCAGCAGCTAATTTTAATATTCCATTAAAAGTTACAGCAGTAGTTGTAACAGTCTTAGTAGCTTTAGTAACTTTAGGTGGAATAAAGAGAATATCTAAAGTTTCAGAAGCACTTGTACCATTTATGGCAGTAGCATATATAATCGGATCAATAATGGTACTTATATTTAATTCACAAGCTATTCCATCAGCATTAGGATTAATAATTAAAAGTGCATTTAATCCAGAGGCAATTGGAGGCGGTGTATTAGGCATTACAATTACAATGGCAATTAGAAATGGTATAGCTAGAGGAGTATTTTCAAATGAATCAGGACTTGGTAGTGCACCAATAGCAGCTGCAGCAGCAAAAACCAAATCAGCAGTTAGACAAGGCCTAATATCAATGACAGGTACTTTTTTTGATACAATAATTATATGCACTATGACAGGACTTGCAATAATTATTACAAGTGATTACACTGGTGTATTTGAATTAGGAGCAACAATTGAGGGTGCTGGGCTTACATCAGCAGCTTTCCAAGTTGGATTACCAATAGCATTTTTAGGAAAGTACATTGTTAATATAGGCTTGATATTCTTTGCTTTTACAACAATACTTGGATGGAATTATTATGGAGAAAAGTGTATTCAATATTTATTTGGTACTAAATCAATTTTACCATATAGAATAATATATATAGTATTAGTTGCTATAGGACCATTCTTACCATTAGAATTGATATTTATAATAGCAGATATAGTTAATGGTTGTATGGCATTTCCTAATCTAGTGGCATTAATAGGTCTGAGAAAAGTTGTAATTCAAGAAACTGAAGAATTCTTTGAAGAAATGAAATTGAAACAGTGCACAAATGAAGTTAGTGCTTAAAATATAGAGAAATAATAAAAAGGTGATATCTTTAAGTTTGTATTTGAAGATATCACCTTTTTTATCTAAATAAATATAAAATTTTAAGCTATGTTTTAAAACGTAAAAAATTAATACTTTATTTTAAACTTTTTTTCATTAGAAATTAGGGGGATGGGAGCTATATCTATATCGATAACTTTAGCAAATTTGTTACTTACCATTATATAAGAAATAAAATCATCAATATTTGCTTGTTTTCCTTGTATTTCAATTTTTACATTTCCAGAATCAAGATTTTGAGCATATCCAGTTAAAGAAAGTTCAGTAGCTTTTAATTGAGAAAAAAACCTGAAGCCAACACCTTGAACTCTTCCTATTACTATTAACGAATATCTAACCATAATGTTACCTCCTAAAAATATTATTACAATTTATTAAAGAGCTATGCTATAAAAAAATTATATTTTAGATAGTTACTTTTTAAAAGTGAGAATAAGTGTTATAATGAAATCATTTACAGTAGTTATTATAAGTTAATCTTTAGATTTAAAGTGAACAAGTAGAGATATTTTTATAATAACATAACTGGAAAAAAATAAAATTATTTATAATTTTAGGAAAATTGTATATAATATAGGTAATCAATTAAAGGAGGCGACTTAAATTATGGAAAAAAGTATGGTATTAATTAAGCCGGATGGAGTAGAGAGAAATATAATAGGAAACATTATAAGTTGTTATGAAGCTAATGGATTAAAGATAGTTCATTTAAAACTTATGCAAGCAACAAGAGAAATTGCAGAAAAACATTATTCTCAACATAAAGGAAAAGACTTTTATGAAGAGTTAATAACTTTTATAACAAGGAGTCCCCTATGTGCAATTATATTACAAGGTGAAGATGCAGTAGCAAAAGTAAGGAAAATAAATGGGGCAACTAGCCCTGATGATGCTGAAGAAGGAACAATAAGGCATAGATATGCTAGAAGTAAGACAGAAAATTGTGTTCATGCATCAGATACTTTGGATAGTGCTAAAGAAGAAATTGAGTTATGGTTTCCAGAATTAAACCAATAATTTAAAATAACAAAATCCTTAGATGTTGTATATACTATCTAAGGATTTTGCTATTAGTTAGATGTTTTAACTTTCATCCAAGCATCATCATATAATTTTAATGAATTATCTAAATCAATAAATACTTCACATTTATCTAATACTTCTTTAGTTGGATAAGCTCCTTTATCATTTTTTATATCATCATCTAACATTTCATATGCTTCTTTATTAGGGGTTGAATAACCTATATAGTCAACATTTTGTTTTGAATTTTCTGGATCACAAAGAAAATCGATTAACATTTCTGCTTCTTCTTTATTCTTAGCACCTTTAGGAATTACCATTGCATCAAACCATTTATTTGAACCCTCTTCTGGAATTACATATTTTAATTTAGGATTTTCTGATTTTATAAAATTTGCATCTCCAGACCATACTGTAGCAAGAGCAGCTTCTTCATTAATCATTTTATCTTTAACCTCATCTACATAATAAAGAGGAGATAAAGATTGCTTTTGTTTTATTAATTCTTTAGTAGCTGCATTTATTTCATCAGGGTTTGTACTATTTATAGAATATCCTAGTTTTTTCAAAGCGATAGCTAAAGTATCTCTCATTGAGTCAAACATGATTATTTGCTTATTATTATATTTTTCATCCCATAAAATATCCCAACTAGTAACCTTTTCTTTTACTATATCAGGATTATATATTATACCTATAGTTCCCCACATATAAGGAACTGAATATTCATTAGTAGGGTCATATGCCAAGTTTTTAAAATTATCATCTATATAATCGTAATTAGTTATATTATCAAAATTTAATTTTTCAACCATATCTTCTTTAATCATTTTTTGAATCATATAATCAGATGGTATTACTAAATCATAGCTACCAGGAGTACTTTTTAGTTTTTGATACATTATTTCATTTGTATCATATGTTGAATACTCAACATGAATTCCTGTTTCATCTTCGAATTTAGCTAATAGATCTTCATCAATATAATCACCACAGTTATAAAAGTAAACTGTTCCAGTAGATTGTGTTTTTCCATTAGAACATCCTGAAAAAAGACTTAAACTTAATAAACTAGTTAGAGCTAAAGCACCAAAAATTTTGAATTTTTTCAAACTAATCACCTCTTACAGAATTTTGCTTTTTATTTACTATGATTAATAGGGTTAAAACAGTTAAAAACATTAAAGTTGAAAGAGCATTTATTTCTGGTTTAATTCCTCTTCTTGCCATTGAGTAAATCTCTATAGAAAGATTGGTTACACCAGGACCAGTAGTAAAGAAACTTATAACAAAATCATCAATTGACATAGTAAATGCCATAAGGAATCCTGAAATAATACCTGGTTTAATTTGAGGAAGTATAACTTTTCTAATACTATACCAAGGTGTTGCCCCCAAATCTGCAGCAGCCTCTAATGTATTTTCAGGAAGCTGTTTTAGTTTTGGCAGTACTGAAAGTATTACATAAGGAATATCAAATGTAATATGGGCTAAAAGCATAGTAATAAATCCGAATTTTAAATTTATAAATATAAACATACTCATAAGAGCAATACCTGTAACTATATCAGGATTTAAAACAGGAAGATAATTAACATTTAAAATTAAGGATTTCTTTTTACCTTTCATTTGGTTTATACCAATAGCAGTTAAGGTACCTACTATTGTAGCTATAATAGAGGCTAAAACTGCAATTAATATTGTATAGTAAAGTGCTGACATAAGTCTTTGGTTATGAAATAATGTTTTATACCATTTAAAAGTAAAGCCAGTCCACTTTCCCATAGTTTTAGAACCATTAAATGAAAATATCATTAAAGTAAAAATAGGTGTATACAAAAATAGAAAAATAAGAAATAAATAAAAACGTTTTATAAAATTTTCCAATTTATTTACCATAGTTGTCCACCACCTTCTTTACTGTCACTATTTTCAAACCTAGATGTAATAGCCATAAAAATTAATATAATTATCATCATAATTATGGAAATTGCAGAGCCTAAGTTCCAATCACCCATAGTTGTGAATTGTTGTTCAATTAAATTACCTAATAGCATATATTGACCGCCACCCAATAATCTTGAGATTACGAATGTAGAAACAGCAGGCATAAATACCATTGTAATTCCAGAAATCATACCAGGAATACTAAGTGGCATTATAACTTTTGTAAAAACCTTAATTCTACCAGCACCTAAATCATGTGCTGCATTTATTAAATCTTGATCCATTTTTATTAAAGAAGTATAAATTGGGAGAACCATAAAAGGTAAGAAATTATAAACCATTCCTAATAAAACTGCTCCATCATTGTAAAGAAAAGAGATAGGTCCAATACCTAAGTTTCTAAGTAAAAGATTCACTAAACCAGTTTTCCCTAATATAGGTACCCAAGCATAAGTTCTTAATAAAAAATTCATCCACATTGGTAAAATAAATAACATAATTAAAAAATTTCTTTTACGTGTATCCATTTTTGCAATTATGTATGAAATAGGGTAGCCAATAATTAAACATGCTATTGTAGATTCAAATGCTAAGCATAATGATTGTTTAAATATATATAGATATTGAGGATTAATTAATTTATTATAGTTGTCTAATGAGAATGAATAACCTAAATTAGTTTTTGTTGTAAAGCTGAAAAATAATACTATAATTAAAGGAATAACTATAAATAAGGCACTCCAAATAACGTAAGGATATGCTAAAATTGAAGTTTTTTTCTTATTCATTATCAGCACTCTTTTTCATAATATGAATATCTTCAGGATATATATCTAATCCTATTTCAGTATCAACTTCTGCATATTTTGTATTATGAAGTATAAATGTAAAATCATTTACAGAAACCAGTATTTCATAGTGAACTCCCTTAAACATTACAGATTCAACTTTACCTTTAAGCATTCCATCTTTTGCTTTAACTATTTTTATATCCTCAGGTCTTATAACAACATCTATATTTTCAATTTTCTCAAAACCTTTATCAACGCAAGTAAATTCTTTTTCACAGAATTTAACTTTAAAATCATCAATCATTATCCCATTTAAAATATTACTTTCACCTATAAAATCCGCAACGAAAGCATTTGCAGGTTCATTGTAAATATCCTCTGGAGCACCCATTTGTTGAATTACTCCTTTATTCATAACAATAATGGTATCAGACATTGTAAGAGCCTCTTCTTGATCATGAGTTACAAATATAAAAGTAATACCAATTTCTTGTTGGATCTTTTTTAGTTCTATTTGCATTTCTTTTCTAAGTTTTAAATCTAATGCCCCTAAAGGCTCATCTAAAAGTAAAACTTCAGGTTTATTTACTAATGCTCTTGCTATGGCAACTCTTTGTTGTTGTCCACCACTTAAAGAATCGATACTTCTTTTTTCAAATCCTTTTAAAGCAACTAAGTTAAGCATTTTTTCAACACTTTTTTTTATTTCATCTTTTGGCATCTTTTTTAACTTTAATCCAAAAGCGATATTTTCAAATACATTCATATGAGGAAATAATGCATACTTTTGAAATACAGTATTTACTTTTCTCTTATAAGGTGGAAGAGCAGAAATATCTTCATGTTTAAACATTATTTCACCAGAATCAGCATTTTCAAATCCCGCAATTATTTTAAGTGTGGTTGTTTTACCACATCCACTAGGACCTAATAATGTTAAAAATTCATTCTTTTTAATGTTTAAAGATAAATTATCTAATACTTGCTGTTCACCATAAGATTTATTAATATTATGTAGTTGTATTATATTATCGCTCATAAAAGAACACCTCTTTCTAAAATTTAAAATGATGGTGGAGTACTTATCCAAATAACTTTTGCTGTTGTTTTACCAGCATTACAAATATAATGATTAACTTTTGGTTTATAGTAAAAGCTTTCACCTTTTTTGACTTTATATTTTTTCTTTCCTAAATGAAGATAAATACTTCCTGAGAGTACATAGCCGAATTCTTCGCCTTCATGAGGTTCTTCTTCAATATATTGTCCTCCTGGATTGAGTGTTATCATAATGGGTTCCATAGCATTTTTCTGAGCGTTTGGTATGAGCCACATTAAAGAATATTTAAGTTCTTCACTTTCTGTTGTAAACATATCATCATTACTAAAAGTAACTCTTTCTTCTTTTGTTTCACTAAAAAATTCATTTAAATTAGTGCCTAAAATTTCAAGTATGTCCATTAGGGTAGCAATGGATGGAGAAGTTAAATCATTTTCTAATTGAGATATAAATCCCTTTGATAACTCACATCTATTTGCTAACTCTTCTTGAGTTAATTGTTTTTCCATTCTTAATACACGAATTTTTTCTCCAATTTGCACAATTTACACCTTCCATTGAATATATAATATACTCACTTTTACTAAACCTTAAGTTTAAAATTACTAAACAAACAATCATATTATATAGACTTTAAAAGCAAAAATCAAGATTTTTTTTGAAAAAATGAAAAAATATTTTCTTACGTTACAATACTGTTTACAAGTAAATTGGAAATGCTGTTTAGTAAAGTAGAGTTATAAGTATATATATACTAAGAATTTATATTAAAACAGTTAATTTTAAAATAATAACTTTAAATATCCATTTTTTGCATAATGTATTGATAAATAAGGAAAAATATGAGATATTAAAAAGAAGATTAAAAATATCAGGTGATTTTATGCAAAAAAAAGATGGTCTATATAGAAGAAACGGAAAATTAGTATATATAAAACAACCCGAATATGAGGAATTAGTATTTACATCAAAATTATGGTCAAGTGAAGAAACTATGAAAGATATTGGAGGAGTATATAATTTTACAGAAAATAAATGGGATAGTTTTTATAAGAAGATGGTTTATCCAACAGATAGAAAAAATTTTTATTGTCTAATATATAATCTTGAGGACGAACCAGTTGGAGAAGTAAGCTTTCATGGATATGATCCTATTACTAAAATAGCAAGATCTAATGTAAAAATATTCTATAAATACAGAAAAAGCGGATATGCTGAAGAAGCTATGAAGTTAATGCTAGAATATTATTTCTTTGATTTTGAAGGCGAAATAATGATGGACAATGTTAAAAATGAAGAAGGTAAAATATTTGCTAAAAAAGTTGGTTTTAAAGAAGTTAGACAATATAAAGAAGAGATTACATATAAATTAACTAAAAATGATTTTTTAAATTTGCGAGATAATAAAGTTAAAACTGTTTCTATAATTATGTATAATGAGATGGATATAACAAATTATACTTTGATATGTAGTATACTTAATAACGCAAATAGTTTAGCCAATAAAAAAATATTTAATATTCAAAGCATATATACATTAAATAATATTACTTGTAGCAACAATTTAAAATTTGAATTGCCTACAATTCAGGATGAGTTATTAAATCCCAATATTATAATTCTACCAGACACTAAAAATATAGAATATATATTTAAAAATAATAAAATAATAGGATATATATTAAAACATTATAATGATTGTGATTATATATGTACAGTTGGAGAAGCAATTAAATTTTTAATTAAAACAAATTCTTTAAATGGGATGCTTGTTCCAGATATTGATGATATACATAATTTAATTAAATCAAATAATTTAAATACCACTAAGGTAATTAATAAAAATTTTGTTGATAATGGAAAGGTTATGATAAGTTCAAACTTAATTGGGGTAATAGAGATGAGTTTATCCATAATTTTAAAAACTTCTGGTAAGGAGTTAATGGATAGAACTAAAGAGAAGTTAGGCTTTATATAAATATGAGGGCATTCAAAAAATAATAGACCAGTATGATTGCCTATTTCGCGTCATACCGCGTTAGCAAATCTAGTTAATAGCTCACTATTAGCTGAACTTGCTTCATTATCTGACACAAAATGTACAATGCTACTTTGGTCTATTATTTTATTTTATGTGCCTAAATTTGATAAAATATAAATGCTATTGTAAAATATATATATTAATAAATTTTATCAAGGAGGGTATTGATGAATTCTAAAAATACTAAAATAATGGCTAGTATTATTTTAGGAATACTTATTATAAGTGCAATTTTTGTAATATATAGATTTGTAGGTTCAGGGTCCAAAGAAATAAAAGTAGCAAAAAATTTCATAGAAAAATTATATAATATGGATGCAATAAATAAACAGGAAAAATTAGAGAATATAAAATATAAAAGAGTGAGAACTATTAAAACTAAAAATGAATTAATTTATAAAACTGTAATGGCAAATTCATTTGGAATAGACTTAGATAAAAATTATAATGTTATAGGATTTGCTAACAAAGAAACTATAAAAGCAAATTCTAAAATAACAGTTGAAGAAGCTAAAGAAAAAGCAGATAAGTATTTAAGTAAAATATATTCTGGAGAAGTTATATTTAAAAATATAAAAACAGATGAAGGTACAGATGAATTACCTTATTATTCTTTTATTTATTTGAACTCTAAGAATGGTTATCCATTTTATTTTGATGAAATAACAATAAATATAAATAAAGAAACAGGTAATTTAGAGAATTATGCAAATTTGTCAACTCAAAAAGAATGTAAAGAACCAATAATAAATATTTCTGAAAGTGAAGCTGAGAGTGAAGCTATAAATTATTTTAACAAATATAATAAAGAAGCTCAAATAATTGAAAAAACTCAAATGGCTTATGCTGATAAAAAAGATAAAGCTGAAGATAAACCTATATCAGAGTTATGTTATGTTGTCGTTGTAAAAGGAAAGAATCAAGATAATATTGATATAACATTAAAAATATTTATAAGTACTGCAAGTAAAGAAGTAATTAATAGTATAAAATAATAAAAGAATTATGATTAATTTCAGCAATTAAAAATAGCTATAAAAATGATTTGAAATTCATTTTTATAGCTATTTTTTATGTTAACTCGTCCTATTATTAAATTTTAATCCCATTCATCAGCATTTTTTAAACTAGGGATAGAAGAAGCTTTGAAGACTGGCTCTTTTATTCCAGATTTTTTTTGTTTAACATAATCATCTAAAGCTTTGAATGCAAACTTTCCTAGAAGAGTTATAGCAGTTAAATTTATTAAAGCCATAAAAGCCATGAATATGTCTGCTAGATTCCATACAATATCTAAGCTTGCTATAGAACCAAAAAATACCATTGAAGCAACAGCTATTCTATAAAGTGTTAAATATATTTTGTTTTTAGTTAAAAATTCTAAATTTGATTCACCATAATAATAGTTTCCAACTATAGAGCTAAAAGCAAATAAAAATACACATATAGCAATAAATATACTTCCAAACTCTCCGATTTGGGAATTTAAAGCATTTTGAGTTAGTTGAATTCCAGTTAATCCACTAGTTAAATCAACATCTGAAAGTAATATTATAAAAGCAGTACAACTACAAATTATTAATGTATCAGTAAATACTCCTAAAGTTTGAATTAATCCTTGTTTAACAGGATGTGAAACGTTGGCAGTTGCAGCAGCATTTGGAGAACTTCCCATTCCAGCTTCATTTGAGAATAATCCTCTTTTTATTCCAATAAGCATTGTTCCACCAATACTTCCACCGATAGCTTGTTTAAATCCAAAAGCATTTTCAAAAATTACTACAAATAATTTTGGAAGTTCAGTGAAATTTCTAAAGACTACAAATAACGCAACAAATATATATGCTAAAGCCATTACAGGAACTATTATTTCTGAAACTTTAGCAACTCTATGAACTCCACCAAAGATTATAAATGTAGTTAAAATCGTTATTATAAGTCCAACTATTGATGTATTTATTCCAAAAGCTTCATTTAACGCAAGTGATATAGTATTTGATTGTACTGAGTTAAACACTAAGCCAAACGTTATTGTAATTAATATTGAAAATAAGATACCCATCCATTTTTTGTTTAAGCCTTTTTCTATGTAATAAGCAGGGCCACCTCTAAATGCTCCATTTTTATCTTTAATTTTGTATATTTGAGCAAGTGTAGATTCAACAAAACTTGAAGCTGAACCTATTAATGCTATTAACCACATCCAAAAAATAGCTCCAGGGCCACCTATAGATATAGCAATTGCTATACCCGCTAAATTACCAGTTCCTACTCTTGAAGCAGTACTTATACAAAAAGCTTGGAATGATGATACCCCACCTTTTTCTTTATTTGAATTGAAACCATCTCCAAGTAATCTAAACATTTCTTTAACAAATTTAAATTGAACAAATTTAGTTCTAAATGTAAAGTATATTCCTAACGTAATTAATAGTGCAATAAGGATATAAGTATATAAGAAATTATTAAATGTTGTAATAATTTTATTAAAATCTAACAAAATTTTACCTCCCCCATTTTTAAAGTAATATATATATTACTTTAATTTTATCTTGTTATAAGAAAAAATGCAAGTTTACTAATAAGTTAATTCATATCACTATATAAAGTATTAATTTTTAAAATATAAAATAGGTTGAAAACAACAGTATTATTAGGTTTAAATAACTGGCGTAAAATACTATTAAAAATGTAAAAAAGTATATAAATTAAAAAATGAAAGACAATACAATGAGTTATGCATTTTATTTATAAAAAGAGACGGAGGTACTATTTTATGATTATAGAAGTTAGTAACTTAGTTATTTAAAAAAAATAGATTATTGATTTTATCAATAATCTATTTTAAAAGCAAATTTGAGGTTTTTAATCCGGTTTTAATGGTTTAAGTAAAGAATTTAGTATAGAATTATTTTCATTATTATTTGCAGCAGGAGGAGCATCGTCAGGAGTTTCTTCTTCACTAGGTTCAACTGGTGGAGGAGCTTGAGGTTGTGGAGCTTGCTCGCTTCCTGTATAGCTATCTTGTGAACTTGGTAGTACATAAGGATAATCTTGGGTTATTGGGTTTGGATATTTTTTAGTTATAAATATTCTATTTCTAGTTAAAAATGATGGTGTATTAGGACCAGCAATTTTATTATTATAACTATTTATACTAGTAGAAACATGAGTAGAACAAGTTTCTTTAGGTTCTGTTCCTTTTATAAACAGTTCTTCACTTACTCTATTTCCTCTTGGATCAGCTGAACATAAAGAACTAGGTAATTTACCTGAATCTTTACATATAGCAACCTTAACAATCCCACTAGGTTCCTCTAAATCTTTTACTTCTAATCCTTCATGTGCCTTAGCCATTATTTTTCCCCAGAGGTTAGCACAGACAGTTCCAGAACCACCTAAAACTGTTTTAGGTGTATCATATCCAACCCATATAGATCCGGATAGATAAGGTGATAGACCTGCAAACCATAAATCTTTAGCATCGGTAGTAGTACCAGTTTTACCAGCAACAGGCATATCGCTCCATTTAGCTGGAGCACCACCATAGAAGTTAACAGGACCTTTTAATAGATCATACATAATATAAGCAGCTTGAGGTGAAAATACTTGCTTTTGATGTGGTTTGCCATCTAAAAGAGTTTTACCTTTTGAGTCTACAACTTTTGTATATAGTATAGGTTCTGTATATAAACCATTATTACCAAATGATCCAAAAGCAGCTGATAATTTATATGTGTTTCCACCGTCTCTATCATTAGGACTATTATTAAATTGGCCTAATGCTACAGTAGCAATAGATTGTTTTGAAGAACTATTAAAAATTAAACCTAAGTTTTCTCCATAAGATATTCCGGTTTTCAATCCTATAGTATTTGCAGTTATAACTGAAGCTGTATTTTTAGAATACATTATTCCTTCACGTGGAGTTATAAGTCCTAAATATTCATCCGGTGAATTTCTTAAAACATTTGGAGGCGCATATTCAGGATAATGCTTATAAACTTCAGGAGATAATGGTGCATCATCAATAGAAGTGGCAGCAGTTATTATTTTTTGGTCTATTCCAGGCCCATAAACTGTTAATGGCTTTGTAGTTGATCCAATAGGACGCAAATCACTGTAAGCTCTATTTATTGATTGAGGGAGTTGTTTGCCTCTTCCTCCTACTAAAGCAAGGACTTTACCAGTTCTATAATCCATAATTGTTGCCGAAGCTTGCAATAATGGAACTCCATTTTTATCATATGTTTCTGAATTACCAACATTTAAATTTTTATAATTATCTAAAGTTTGTTGAGTAAAATCTTGAAGTTTCTTATCCATTGTAGTATATATTTTAAGTCCACCATTAACCATTAGCTTAGAAACTTCTTCATCTGTATATTTATATTTATCTTTTAAGTCTCTCTTAACTTGAGAAACGGTAGGATAAACAAACCATTCATAATTCAATCTATAATCTTTCTTGCTTGATTTAAAAACTAGTTTATTATTATTTAAATCTCCAATAGCAGCATTATATTCAGCCTCTGATATGTATCCCAATTCATACATTTTAGATATTACAGTTTTTGTCCTGTTAATATATCTTGAGGGATCTTCTTTATTACTATCATTATAAGCACTATAATAACTTGGTGCTTGGGTTATACCGGCTAAATAAGCACATTCAATTAAGTTTAAGTCTTTAGCATTTTTACCAAAATACGATAATGAGGCAGCTTCAACACCATATATTTGCCCACCAAGTGGAATTGTATTTAAATAAGCTGTAATAATTTGATCTTTACTTAATTGATTTTCCAATTCTATTGCTAAATAAATTTCTTTAACTTTTCTTTTTATACTCACTTCATTTGTTAATACTGTATTTTTTAGTAGTTGTTGTGTTAGTGTAGAGGCACCATGCAATCCTTTTTGCCCAGTTAAAATCTTTTTAACATCCATTAAGGCAGCGCCTGCAATTCTTTGAATATCTATACCATTATGTTTATAAAATCTTTCATCTTCAATGGAAATAAAGGCATCTTTCAAACTAGTTGGCATTTCATTAGATTCTATAACATAACGTTCCTCATCAGAGTGAAGATTATCCATAAAATCACCATTGCTATCATAAAGACTAGATGGTTGATTTAGTGATAAAACAGCTTCAACGTTTAAAGGCGGTGTAGTTTTTATAATTGCTAATAAATATCCTGCAGCAATAACAGAAATTATTAATATTAAAGTTAAAAAACCAGTTACAATATTTTTAAAAATTTTGGAAGCAGGTTTTTTCTTTCGACTTTTTTTTCTACGTTTTTTATTTTTTTGGGATTTATTTGGAGTTTTTTCAACTGACATTTTATCCTCCTAAGTGTATAAATTCACTAATATTAAATAATATTCTTTATTATTATAGCATACTTATAATAAGAGTAAACTAATAACTACATATAAGGGTGCTGAAATGAAATACTATACAAGACGCAAAAAATATAAAAATTTTCCAATTATAATAATTGTTATTATAACCGTACTTATTATCTTTAATGCATTAATGCTTTTTTTAAATAAAAAATTAATACCATCTCTTACTAAAATGTCTGAAATGACTGTAAAATCTAGAGTGCTTAATATAATAAATCAAAATAGTATTGATATTTTTTCACAAGAATTTAATTATGAAGAGATGATAAAAATACAAAAAGATAATGAAGGCAATATAAGTCTTATACAAGCTGATACTATTAAATTAAATTATTTAATGTCAAAGTTATCAATGAAGTGTAATGAAGAACTTGAAAATTTAGGCGATATAAAGGTTGATGTACCTTTAGGATGGTTTACTGAGAATAGTCTTTATTATAGTTTAGGTCCCAAAGTACCAATTAGAGTTAAAAATTTAGGCAACATTAATGCTTTTTATGAATCGGAATTTGAAAGTGCAGGGATTAATCAAACCAGACATATAATATATTTAAATGTGGAAGCGAAAGTTAGAATAATATTACCAACTAAAACTGATGATCTTGAAATAAGCACAAAAGTTCCAGTTTCAGATACTATTATAGTTGGAAAAATACCTAATACTGCAATTGATTTTAATGGAAACATTAAGGAGAATATTTCAAAATAAATATAATTGTTTTTAATCAATATAGGCCTATCTTAAATGGTATAAATACATTTTAAGATAGGCCTATATTGTTAAAATATAATATCATTATTAAATTATTTAATAATAGTTTAATATTCTATAATTATTCCCAGTTAAATACATAAGGAACGTTTCTATAAAAATCACCGTAATTTAATCCATAACCAACTACAAATAAATCTTCAATTGTAAAACAGCAATAATCAGGTTTAATTTCAACTTTTCTTCTTGAAGGTTTATCAAGTAAAACACAAGTTTTTATTGAAGCAGCACCAAGTTTTTTTACATGGTTTACAACAAAGTTCATTGTTATACCAGTATCTACGATATCATCTACTATAAGAACATCAAGTCCTTCAATATTATCAGGAATATCATTAACGACCTTAACATTACCAGAAGATGTTTCATCATGTCCATAACTAGAAGTAGTCATAAATCCAATTCTAGTTTTTACATTTATTTCTCTAACTAAATCAGCGGCATAGATAAAACTACCTCTTAATAAAGATAAAACATAAAGATCTTTATCTTTATAATCTTCAGTAATAACCTTTCCTAATTCTTTTATTCTAGCATCAATCTCTTCTTTAGAAAAAAGTATATTACGTTTCTTATTTTCCATGTCAATCCGTTGTTCAAATCTATAAAAACATTTATTAAAAAATTATAAAAACCCCAATCAACTAGTTATAAAATCAAATGAATTTATCATAGATTTAACAACAGGTCACCTCCTCTAATTATATCATTATGTTTTTATGTAATATTTTAATAGTATAAAATATTAATAATGTTGTCAAGATAACATATTTGTTATAATTAGTAAAAGTACTTGGGTTTGTTTACAATAAATGATTAATAGTATAAAATTATATGAAAGTTGTCAAGATAGCATTATAGGGCTATTTCGTTTTATGTGAGGTGGTAATTAAATGATAGTTGGAAATATTGAAGGAATTAGAAATTCTATTTTAGAAGAATTAGAAAGAATTTATACTATTAGAACGTCTAAAGATGAGATATGTAATGTAGAAATTCTAAATATAATTGCTAGAGTTTCTGGAATTATTGAAAGAGAAGTAAGTGTTGCAATAAATAGAAAAGGAAATGTAACATCTGTTGCAATTGGAGATTCAACATCAGTAGAAGTTCCAGTTATTGATATAAGTGAAAAAAGATTATCTGGAGTTAGAGTAATTCATACTCATCCTAATGGATATTGTAATCTTTCAGCATTAGATATAACTGCACTTTTAAAATTAAAATTAGATTCAATTGTGTCAGTAGCAATAGATGAAGATGGGAATATAATAGATTTCTCACTTGGAATGCTTAGATTATATAATAATAAATTAGAACATGATGAGCAAATGAATCTTTCTTTAGATGAAATACTTTCTGTAAATATATTAGATAAGGTAAGATTTATAGAAAATTTAATTAAAACAAATGATGTTATTGAAGAAACAGAAGAAAAAGCAATATTAGTAGGAGCTGATACTAAAGAAAGCTTAGAAGAACTAGCAGAACTTACATTAGCTTGCAATATTCCAGTACTTAAAACTGTTTTTCAAAGCAGAAATAAGATAGACCCAGCCTTTTTTATAGGAAGGGGTAAGGTTTTAGAGATAGCTTCAATGAGGCAAATAGAAAGAGCAAATGTAGTAATATTTGATGATGAACTTTCAGGTTCACAAGTTAGAAATTTAGAAGCCGCATTAGGAGCTAAGGTAATAGATAGGACTACATTAATATTAGAGATTTTTGCAACAAGAGCAAAGACAAAAGAAGCTAAGATACAAGTAGAACTTGCACAGCTTAAATATAGATTAAGTAGATTACAAGGACTTGGAACCATACTATCAAGAACTGGAGGTGGTATAGGTACTAGAGGACCAGGAGAAAAGAAATTAGAAACTGATAGAAGACATATAATGGAAACAATATATGACTTAAAGGGTGAACTTAAAAAAATAAAGAAAACTAGAGAAGTCCAAAGAGAAAAAAGAAATAAAGAAAGTATACCTAAAGTTTCACTTGTTGGTTATACAAATGCAGGAAAATCTACATTAAGAAATACTCTATGCGATTTATCAGCAAGAAAAGATACTCAAGGAAAAGAAAAAGTATTTGAGGCAGATATGTTATTTGCTACTTTAGATACTACAACAAGGGCATTAACTCTAAAAAATAAGGGGATAATAACATTAACTGATACAGTTGGATTTGTAAGAAAACTTCCACATGATTTAGTTGAAGCATTTAAATCAACATTAGAAGAAGTTATATTCTCAGATCTTTTATGTCATGTAGTTGATATATCATCTGATACTGCTATCGAGCAATACAAGGCTGTAAATGAAGTACTTAGAGAACTAAATGCTATAGATAAAGATGGAATATTAGTTTTGAATAAAATTGATAAAGCTACTGAAGAACAAATAAATAGTTTTATTGAATTTATACAAAATGATGAAGAGGCAAGAGCACAAGATATTATTAAATTGTCAGCTAAAACAGGAGTAAATTTAGAGGAATTTTTATCATTAATAGAGGAAAAGCTTCCTTATAACTATAAAAAGGTAGAGTTTTTAATACCTTATGATAAGAGTAGTATTCAATCGTTTCTACATAGAAATGGGAGAGTTATAAGTGAAGAGTATAGAGAAGATGGTACATTTATGCTTGTAGAGGTTGATGATGAAGTATATAACAAAGCTAAAGAATGTGTGGTAAAAATAGTAGAATAATTATATAAAATAATAATGTTTAATAAAAATAGAGATATAATTAAATGTATCTCTATTTTTTATGTTTTATAAGATTTAGTAAAGTGAAATTTCTGTATAACTTATATTAAAATATTGATTAGAAAAATAGATATATTAGAAAATTAACTATATAAAATAATATAGTAAAAGTATACAAGCATATTGGAATATTATTTTTAAAATTAGATTTCTTTAAATGGAATTATATTTACGTTATAATGTTAATTAAGAAAAAATGAGGTGATATTAATGATAAAATCCATATTAGATTATCAAAAGGCTTTTCAAAAGTTAATAGATAATTTAAAAACTAACCCAAATGTTTTAGCTATATTTGCTTTTGGAAGCATAATTAATGGAGATCTTTGGGAAGAATCTGATATAGATTTATTTGTTTTATATAAAAATAAATTTAAAGATATTAGAGATGTATACTCAGAAAGTTTAGGGATAAATGTTCATATAAAAATGTTAAGTAAAGAAAGTTTTTTGGAATTATATAAAAGTGACGGAAAAAAAGGATTTGCTAGAAATCTTTTATTATCCTCTAAAATAGTATTTTCAAGAGATGAAGAAATAACTGGGACTTTCAATAAAGCTAGATATAGTTTAGACAAACATATTGGAAGATGGAATTTAGTGTATTTAGGAAAACTAATAAAGGATATTGGAGTTACTAAAAAATATTTGCAAAATGATAGTATATTGACTTCTTATGAAGTTTTAATAAGAGCTTTAGATAGTTTTTCTAAATTATATTTAAATTTAAATGGTTATACAGTAAGTAAAGATTCAGTACGAATGGCAAGTAACTTGAATGATAACTTTAATAAAATTATAAATAGCTTATTTCACAATCCAATAAATAAAGAAAATATTGAGTATACTCTTGAATATATTGATAAGTTTTTAAATATTAATATAACTGTTGCTAGCAAAGTTTTATTAGAATTTTTATATGAAAAGAAGATATTTTTAAGTTCATATGAGATAAAAAATGACGAAACATTTAAAGAATTTGATATAAAAATAGAAGATATATTAAAGGAATTATTAAAAAGAAATTTAGTTAAAAAGGAAGTTAGAATGTTAAAGCTAGAAGAAGATTTAATTCTAATAAACGAAAATGTATATTCACATAAGACATGTAATATATAATTAAGGAGTCATGCTATGATTAATTCTATTGATATATATAGTAAACTAGAATTTAAAGAAGAGATACCTAAATATATTCAAATAGCAAACTTTATAAAAAATTTGATAGAAAAGAAAAAAATAAAAGATGGGCAAAAACTACCTACAATAAGGGAATTATCAGATTTCTTAAATGTTAATTCGATAACCATAGTTAATGCTTATAAAAAACTTAAATCGGAAGGATATGCATATCAAAAAGTTGGAAGTGGAAGTTATGCAAAAGTTAAAGAAATTTCTTTTTTATTTAGAAAAGAATATTCAAATAGCTTAAAGAAATTATCAATAGATGACCTACCAGATATTGTTGATTTTACAGGAGAAACTAATACAGAAGTACTTTTTCCAATAGATGATTTAAAAGAAACTATTAATAAAGTGTTAGATAGAGATGGTGTAAATGCTTTGATATCTAATAATATGTATGGATATAAAAATCTTATTTCAACAATAAATAAAAATTTTTGGGATAGTAAGTTAAATGAAGATGATATGATTATTATATCAGGAGCACAACAGGGGATCGATATAGTGTCTAAGGGAATCTTAAATATTAATGATAATATAATTGTTGAAAAGCCTACATATGGTGGGGCTTTATCTGTTTTTAAATGGAGAAAAGCAAATATATTTGAAGTTCCAGTTGAAAATGATGGTGTGAATTTAGATAAGTTTGAAAAAATACTTCAAAAAAACAAGATAAGGTGTTTTTACACAATGAGTTATTTTCAAAATCCTACTGGAATAAGCTATAGTTTAGAAAAGAAAAAGAGGATACTTGAATTAGCAGAAATATATGATTTTTATATTATAGAAGATGATTATTTATCAGAACTTATTTATGAAGACACAATAAGATATCTTCCATTTAAATGGTTAGATGAAAATGCAAGAGTTATTTATATAAAGAGCTTTTCTAAAATATTTTTACCAGGTATAAGACTTGGGTATTTAGTAGCACCAGAAGTTTTTAGAGAAAGTCTTCAAAATTCTAAGTTTAATACAGATATAACAACATCAAGTCTTATGCAAAGAGCATTAGAGTTATATATATGTGAGAATAAATGGAAAGAAAATATTAAGTATTTAAATTTAGAGTATAGTAAAAGATATAAAGTTATGAAAGAGATATTAGATAATGAACTTAAAGATTTAGTTATGTATATTGATCCTAAAGGTGGGCTTAATTTTTATTTAACTATAAAAAAAGAAGATATAACATCAAAAGAGTTGTTTATAAAATTAAAGAAAAAAGGAGTATATATAACTCCAGGCATTATGTTTTTTACATCACCAAACGATGGACAAAATACATTTAGAATAGGTTTTTATCAGACTGATATAGAAAAAATAAAAAAAGGACTTAAGATTTTAAGAGAGGAGTTACTTTAAATGTCGTATATTACTATAAGAAATTTAGGTGAAGATAGATTTGAAGAAAAAAAATCAGAGTTTATTGGATATGCTAAAAGAGTAGAAACAGAAGAAGAAGCTAAGGCATTTGTAGCAGAAATTAAAAACATGCATAAGCAAGCTAGACATAATTGTTGGGCTTATGTTGTTGGAGAAAATCTGAATATTCAAAGATATTCAGATGATGGAGAACCACAAGGTACTGCTGGAATACCAATACTAGAAGTAATGAAAAAGGCAGGAATAACGGATTGCGCTATTGTAGTAACAAGATACTTTGGAGGAGTATTACTTGGAACAGGGGGACTTACTAGAGCGTATACAAAGGGTGCTAGTATTGCAATAAAATCTGCTGGGATTGTTGAAAAGGTACTTGGAGTAAAAATAAGCTTGGAAATGGATTATGATTTACTTGGAAAAGTTCAATATATTTGCGGACAGAATTCTTGGCACATAGAGGAAGTTGAATATACTGACAAGGTAGTTGCACATATTTTAGCAGAAAAAGATATTGTAGAGTCTATAGAAGGAGAAATGATAGAATCAAGTAGCGGAAAAATAATAATAACTAAAAGTGATGAAGAGATTTATTTTAAAGAAGAAAATAGATTGTATAAGTGTATTTAAAATTACGCTATGTTTTAAGTGGACGTTGATATTGTAGTATAAACAGAATTCTTAGCCTTCAAAAAAGCTTGTATTTGAATGAAGGGTTAGAAGTCGTTATCCAGGAGCGTGTAGCTGTTATGAAATTACAGATACTAGCTATCGGATAAAGCTCATGGACAGAATTCAAATAGGAAACTCGACTCATATGAATTCATCCAGTAAGTTTAAGAAACAAAATATAAAATTGTACTCTGTGAAAGTTCGAAGAGCCAAATATAAAATCTGGATTCTCACTTTTGACTCTCACTTAAGAGTTCTAAAAAAGCAAATTCTAATGCCAGTTTAGGCTTATACTAGAATATCAATACTGTTAAAAAAATACTCTAAAATTGTTGTTATTCATTAAGTAATTGCAGAGTAAGAATATGAATACTCCTATATATTCTTGTGGTTGCTTGAATAGAAAAGGTTGTTATGGTATAATTTTTGTTGAATTTTGTATTTAAATTAAAGAAAATTAATTATATATTTGTAATAAAAAATCTATAAGATTATGGATGTATCATAAATTTTATTTGTAGGTTTATTAATGCAACTTATATATTTGAATTAAAGTGAGGAGGAAAACGTATGTCAGGACACTCAAAATGGCATAATATTCAAGCTAAAAAAGGTAAAACGGACGCAAAAAGAGGAAAGATTTTTACTAAAATTGGTAAGGAAATAGTGGTAGCAGTAAAAAATGGTGGAGCTAGTCCAGAAACTAATGCAAAATTAAGAGATGTAGTTGCAAAAGCAAAAGCTGCAAATATGCCAAATGATAATATAGCAAGAGCAATCAAAAAAGCAGCTGGAGATGCAAATTCAGTTAACTACGAAACTATAACTTATGAAGGTTATGGTCCATCAGGTGTTGCTGTAATTGTTGAAACTCTTACAGATAATAAAAACAGAACAGCAGCTAACGTAAGACACGCATTTTCTAAAGCAGATGGAAACTTAGGAGCATTAGGATGTGTATCATTTATGTTCCAAGAAAAAGGAGAAATTGTAATAGAAAAAGCAGATAGAGATGAAGACGAAATGATGATGATGGCTCTAGATGCAGGTGCAGAAGACTTTAATGCTGATGAAGAAGAAGTATTTATAGTTACAACAACTCCAGAAGATTTTGGAGCAGTAAGAGAAGCATTAGAAGCAGAAGGAATAGAGTTTTTAGAAGCAGGAGTTAAAATGATTCCAGATACACTAAGTGCTATTGAAGGCGAAGATGCTAAGAAGTTACAAAAAATGCTTGATATGCTTGAAGATGATGATGATATCCAAGAGGTTTATCACAATGCTGAATTCCCAGAAGGATGGGAAGAATAGAATAATTAATTTTAGATATATAAAGCACTACATGGAATAAACTACATGTAGTGCTTTATTGATTTTATTTAGTAGATGAGGTATAATAAACATATAGAAACTTTAGTATTGCCAAGAAGACAAATTTTATTTTTTATATTTAGAAATATTAAAACAAAATTATAATATATAAATTATAAGACTGAAGCGCTACATAAAAATGGAGGGCTTTTTTATTGTTTGTTGTAATATAGATAAATTTTTAATGTAATATGTATACTAATAAATTTATATTAAATCTTTTGAAGTTAAGACAATTTAAATGTAATATTTTTATAGATGAGGAAAATATAAGCGAATCGGAGCTTTAAAATATAGCAAAAAATAAATCTTGGAAAAAAGTAATAAAAATAGAGGGGGATAAGTTTAATGGGTAATTTAATGAAAATTAATGTTTTTGCAGAAAAAGAAAAAAATATTAAAAATAAAATAAAAATATCTGTATTAGAAGATAATCTTATTGCTTATGATAAGTGGTTAGAAAAAAATAATAAAGAAGATATTATAGAAAATTATAAGAAATTTTTAATGATTGGATAATAATTTTTAATAATAAATTTCATATGAATTAAAAAGGAATAAAAGGTAAATCCTAATGGATTTACCTTTTTTACGTATAAAAAAATATCAAAATTTAGCAAAAACAAGCGTATACAATAAATATATTAATAAAAAATTAATATAAATAGTAGTAATGTGAATAAAAATATAGTAAAATGTAAAAAGTTATAAGATAAGAATAACTAAACTTAGAGTTAAGTATTGGTAAGAATGTAAATAAAAATATTTAATATTAAGTGTAGTTAGAGCATTCTATCAAATAGCATAAGTAAAATTTATTTTTAATGAAAGGTTGTGATGTTAGGTTGGAAAATAAGCTTAAATTATACGGCTTTAACAACCTCACAAAGACACTTAGCTTTAACATCTATGATGTATGCTATGCAAAAAGTGAGAGAGAACAAAAGGATTATATTGCTTATATTGATGAACAATATAATTCAGAGAGACTTACAAACATATTGTGTGATGTAACAGAAATTATTGGTGCACATGTATTAAACGTATCAAAACAAGATTATGACCCACAAGGTGCAAGTGTAACTATTCTTATAACGGAAGAAGGACTCCCAGTTCATCTAATAGATCAATCTTGCAATCATGGAGAAATTGATATATTAAAAACACGAGAAACTGTAGTAGGACATTTAGATAAGAGTCATGTAACAGTACATACTTATCCAGAATATCATCCAGATAATTCCATTGCCACTTTCCGTGTGGATATTGATGTTTCTACATGTGGAGAAATTTCTCCTTTGAATGCATTAAATTATCTTATAGGAAGTTTTGATTCAGATATTATAACTATAGATTATCGTGTTAGAGGATTTACACGTGAGGTTGATGGTAAAAAATTATTTATAGATCATAAGATGACATCAATACAAGATTATATTGATGATGAAACATTAAAAAAGTATGATTCTACGGATATAAATGTATATCAATCGAATATATTTCATACAAAAATGTTAATTAAAGAACTTGAACTTCAAAATTATCTTTTTAATAAAGATGTTTATGAACTTAAACCAAAACAAAGGCTTGAAATTGAAAATAATTTAAGAAAAGAAATGATCGAGATTTTCAGTGGAGCTAATATATATTAATGAGAGGGAGATAGAGAATGAAAAATAAAGAATCCCAATCAAAAGCACCTATTTATGAAGCATTAATGAGATACAAAAAAGCTAGAGTTGTACCATTTGATGTTCCAGGACATAAGCAAGGACGTGGTAATCCTATGCTTAAAGAATTTTTAGGTGAACAATGTGTTTCGGTTGATGTAAATTCAATGAAGCCACTTGATAATCTTTGTCATCCTGTATCTGTTATAAAAGAAGCAGAAGAACTTGCAGCAGAAGCATTTGGTTCCAAACATGCATTTTTAATGGTGAATGGAACTACTTCTGCTGTTCAAGCAATGGTTATGAGTGTTTGTAAAAAAGGTGAAAAGGTTATAATGCCACGTAATGTGCATAGAAGTGCAATTAATGCTCTTATTATCAGTGGAGCAATTCCAGTTTATATAAATCCAGGTGTTAATAAAAAACTTGGAATACCTCTTGGAATGTCGGTTGAAGATGTAAAAAAAGCAATAAAAGAACATCCAGATGCAAAAGCTATATTTGTAAACAATCCAACTTATTATGGAATTTGTTCAAATTTAAAAGAAATTACTAAGCTTGCACATGAAAATGGAATGTATGTTTTAGTAGATGAAGCGCATGGAACTCATTTTTATTTTGGAGAGAATATGCCAGTTTCAGCAATAGAAGCAGGAGCAGATATGGCAGCTGTTAGTATGCATAAAACTGGAGGATCACTAACTCAAAGCTCTTTTTTACTTCTTAATTGTGACTTACATATTGGATATGTTCGTCAAATAATTAATTTAACACAAACAACAAGTGGTTCATATTTATTAATGTCATCACTTGATCTGGCAAGAAGAGATTTAGTGCTAAATGGAAAAGAGATTTTTAAAAAAGTTACAGAGCTTGCAGAATATGCAAGAGATGAAATAAATAAAATTGATGGATATTATGCTTTTTCAAAAGAATTAATTGATGGTGATACCGTGTTTGATTTTGATAAAACTAAATTATCAATTTTTACTAGAGATATTGGTTTAGCTGGAGTTGAAGTATATGATATTTTAAGAGATGAATATGGTATACAGATAGAATTTGGTGATATTGGAAATATTCTTGCAATTATTTCTGTTGGTGATAGAAATCTTACAATAGAAAGATTAATTTCATCGTTATCAGAAATAAAAAGATTATATTCAAAAGATAAAGCAGGAATGTTTGATCATGAATATATAAATCCAGAGGTTGCGCTTACCCCACAAGAAGCATTTTATTCACAAAAAAAATCTTTACCTATAAATAAAAGTGATGGAAAGATATGTGGTGAATTTGTGATGTGTTATCCACCAGGAATACCAATTCTTGCGCCTGGAGAAAGAATTACTAAAGAAATTTTAGCTTATATAGAATATGCAAAAGATAAAGGATGTTTTTTAACAGGAACAGAAGATATAAAAATTGAAAATATTAATATTGTGGAGGAATGATAAATGGAATTATGGTATACAGAACAACATACTGAAGATGTAAGATTTTCAATTAAAGTTGATAGAGAGCTACATAGTGAGCAAAGTAAATTTCAAAGAATAGATATTTTAGAATCTAAAGAGTTTGGAAAATTTTTTACTCTTGATGGATTAATGATGGTAACAGAAAAAGATGAGTTTATTTATCATGACATGATAGTTCATGTACCAATGGCAACTAATCCAAATATTAAAAAAGTATTAGTTATTGGAGCTGGAGATGGTGGAACAGTAAGAGAACTTACAAGATATAAAACTATAGAAAAAATTGATATGGTTGAAATTGATGAAAGAGTTGTGGAATTATGTAGAGAGTATTTTCCACAAACTGCTTGTCAACTTTATGAAAAAAGAGTTAATTTATTCTTTGAAGATGGATTAAAATTTGTACGTAATAAAGAAAATGAATATGATTTAATAATAGTAGATTCAACAGATCCATTTGGACCAGGTGAAGGATTATTTACTAAAGAGTTTTATGGAAATTGTTATAAAGCATTAACTGATGATGGAATTTTAGTAAACCAACATGAAAGTCCTTATTATGATTATTATGCAAAATCAATGCAATCTGCACATGAAAAGATAGTAGAATTTTTCCCAATAAATAGAGTATATCAAGCTCATATTCCTACTTATCCATCAGGCCATTGGTTATTTGGCTTTGCATCAAAAAAATATGATCCAATAAATGATTTAAATGCTGATGCTTGGAATGCATTAGGTCTTAAAACAAAATATTATAATACAGATCTTCATGTAGGATGTTTCGCACTTCCTAATTATGTTAAAGAATTATTAGATGAAAATAATAAATAAAAATATTTTCATGAGTATTTGTTTGAATTAGTTACATTAAAAATAATAAGCAAGTATTCTTATATATTTCAACTGTTATTTTTATTTATATGCCTTAATAAAAATAAAAACTTATACATAAATAATAATCATATTTGTGTATAGGTTTTATTTAGAATGGAGAAGTTGAGTATGAAAATGCATAGAAATATTGAAACTTTTATAGGTTGTGATAATAAATATGAAGAATCAAAAATTGTTGTGTTTGGAGCTCCTTTTGATTCTACAACATCATTTCGTCCAGGTACAAGATTTGCAAGTAAAACTATGAGAAGTGAATCTTTTGGAATAGAGACATATAGTCCATATCAAAACAAAGATTTAGAAGATATAAATATTTTTGATGGTGGAGATTTGGAATTATGTTTTGGTAGTGCTAATAAGTCATTAGAACAAATAGAAGAATTTGCTTCTAATATAATAGAAGATAATAAAATACCATGTATGATAGGTGGAGAGCATTTAGTTACTCTTGGAGCAGTAAAAGGAGTTTTAAAAAAATATCCGGATTTACATGTTATACATTTTGATGCTCATGCGGACTTAAGAGATAATTATTTAGGTGAAAAACTTTCACATGCAACAGTTATGCGTAGAGTATGGGACCTTATAGGAGATAAAAAAATCTTTCAGTTTGGAATAAGATCTGGTGAGAGAGAAGAATTTTTATGGGCAAAAGACCATGTAACAACAAATAAATTTGATTTTGCTGGGATTAATGAAGCTATTGAATATTTAAAAGGTAAGCCAGTGTATTTTTCAATTGACTTAGATGTTTTAGATTCATCAGTATTTCCGGGAACAGGAACTCCAGAAGCAGGTGGAGTCACATTTAAAGAATTATTAAAAGCAATTATAAATGTTTCACAACTTAATGTTGTTGGTTGCGATATAAATGAATTATCACCAATTTATGATCAAAGTGGAACATCTACAGCAACTGCATGTAAGATTTTAAGAGAATTATTATTGGCTATATATTAAAATTTTATAATACATAGTAAATTTGGGGTAAAACAAAAATAGGTTTTATCCTATTTTTGTTATAAAATATATGACTAATTTTGATAAACTTATATATTTAAACCTATTTTAAATATACTTTAATAAATATTAAATAAAATTATATAGAAATATTATGGGAAATTTTTGAATAAATATTGATATAATATTACAAAAAGAGTATAATTATTATAAAATAATTATTATTGATTATAAAAGGTAGGGGGAACAGTTATATGGATCAAAGTGCATTATTTACAATAACATATGGAGTATATATTTTAACAACTGAAGTAGAAGGAAAAATGAATGGATGTATTATTAATACATTGAGTCAAGTAACTCAAGAACCGATGAGAGTTAGTGTTACAGTACTTAAGAAGAACTTTACTAATGAGTTAATTAAAAAATCAAATAAATTTTCAGTATCAATTGTAAGTAAAAATGCTTCATTAAATACAATTGCCCATTTTGGATATAGTAGTGGTAGAGATGTCGATAAATTTAAGGATATGCCATATATTTTAGATGAACTTAATAATCCCGTGGTAGAAAAGGATTGTATAGCTACATTATCTTGTAAAGTTGTAAAGGATATAGACCTTGGAACCCATAATATGTTTATAGCAGAGGTAGTAAATGCTAAAAAATTAAACGATGAAGAATCAATGACATACGCATATTATAGAGATCTTAAATCTGGAAAAGTAGAGAAAAAGAAAGATAATGAAAAGCCATCAAAAACTATAGATAACGTAAAAGATGTATATGAATGTTCAGTTTGCCACTATATTTATGATGGTGATATAGATTTTGAAGATTTACCTGATGATTATATTTGTCCAATATGTCATAAACCAAAGTCAGCTTTTTTTAAAGTTAATTAGTAGAAAAGCCTAGAAAGTAATTTAAAAAATTAGTTACTTTCTAGGCTATTAATTTTTTTCATTAATAATTTGTCTTCAAGTAAATGTTGATATTAAAGTATAATAATCAATTAGTAATTGAATTTTATGCATCAATACTACTGTTTGATCAAGAATTATTTATGATAATGGGATCCTAATTTATCAGCAGTTAAAATTGCAGAATAAACGTCATAAGGAGTCACATCAAAAGGCATATTATAGATAGTTTCACCTTCAGCACAAGAAACTTCGGCTACTTTCATAATATCATCTTTATCAATTTTTTTAATTCCCATGTCAGATAAATTAGTTGGAAGTCCAACGCTTAAACAGAAATCTATAACTTCTTTAATTTCATCTAAAGGAGCATTCTCGAGAACTAATTGAGTTATTGTACCAAATGCAACTTTTTCACCATGATATAAGTTATGACATTCTTTTAGTATAGTAAATCCATTATGAATTGCATGTGCTCCAGATAATCCTCCACTTTCAAAACCTAAACCACTTAACAAAGTGTTTGCTTCAACAACATTTTCTACTGCTTTTGTTACAACATTATTATTAACAGCCATTTTTGCTTTAAATCCTTCAGATAATAATGTATTATAACATAATTTAGCTAATGCTTCTGCGGCTAAAGTTATGTGACCTCCTGACATATTTAAGCTGTTTGCTCTTTTGCAAGCTCTTAGTTCAAAATAAGTAGCTAAAGCATCTCCCATTCCTGATATTAAAAGTCTTGATGGAGCACCAATAATTATTTGGGTATCTACCAAAATAAGGTCTGGGTTTTTATTTAAAAGTAAGTATTTATCAAATACTCCATCGTCAGTATATATAACTGATAATGCACTACAAGGAGCATCAGTAGAAGCAATAGTTGGAGCTATAACGACTGGAGCATTTTCAAAATAAGCAATAGCTTTTGCAGTATCTAAAATTTTTCCTCCACCTATACCAATAACAACATCACAGTTATTTTCTTCAAAGATTTTCTGTAATCTTTTTATTTCACTTTCTGAACATTCACCATTAAAAATTTCAAAAGTTAAATTTGTATTAGTATCAGAGAAACTTTCTTTAATAATGTTTGCCACTCTTTTCATACCAGATGTGCTTACAATAACAAAAAAGTTTTCTCCTAAATTTTTAGTATGTTTAGATATATTTTCAAGTTCCCCTTTACCTTGTACATATTTCCCTGGGGAAATTATAATATTTGCCATAACCTCTCCTCCAAACGTATAAAATTAAATTTACTCAAGTTACGAGTATATTATAACATAAAAAACGTATGAATTAGCTATAAATTCTAAATAGTTTGAAAATTTCTAAATATGTAAATAAATAATATAATAGTAGAAAAATTAAAAATAAATGTTGAAAATACTGTATATTTAATGGGAAAAAGGTATTTTTTCTAGAAAGATTATTAATTAATTAGTATAATATGATTTACTAATTAATTATTTCATAAAAGTTAAAAATATAGATTAAAATTAAGAAAGTCAGGAATTAAAGGGTGAATAAAAATGAAAAAATTTAAAAGAGTATATATAGAAATAACAAATGTTTGTAATTTAGAATGTAATTTTTGTCCTAAGACTTCTAGAAAATTAGGTTTTATGGATGAAAAATCATTTGAACATATTTTAAAGTGTATTAAACCATATAGTGATTATGTTTATTTTCATTTGATGGGAGAACCTTTTTTAAATAAAAATATTGAACGATTTCTAGAGTTAAGTGATGAATATAAAGTGAAAGCGAATATTACTACAAATGGTACTTTAATTAAAAAAGTAAAAGATGTTTTGATTAAATCGCCAGCATTAAGACAAGTTAATATTTCACTTCATAGTTTTGAGGCAAATAATAAAGATATAAATTTTGAAGAATATCTAGATGATATAATTAAATTTTCTAAAGAGGCTACAGAGAAAAGTAATATAATTTGTTCGTTAAGATTATGGAATTTAGATACAAAATATAAAGCTAGTAATAATATGAATATTGATATCTTTAAAATACTCGAAAATAGTTTTAATTTAAACTATGACTTAAAAGGGGCATTAAGAGATAAAAATAGCGTTAAGTTAGCTAAGAATTTATATCTTAGCATGGGAGAAAAATTTAAGTGGCCTTCTATAAATAGTGATGAATTAGGGGAGAGAGCTTTTTGTTATGGTCTAAGAGATCAAATAGGTATATTGGTAGATGGAACTGTTGTACCATGTTGTTTAGATAGTGAAGGTAATATACCACTTGGAAATATATTTGATAGTGAACTTGAAGAAATTTTAAATTCTAAAAGAGCAAAAGATATATATGATGGTTTTTCAAAAAGAATTGCAATTGAAGAATTATGTAAAAAGTGTGGTTTTATAAACAGAGTAAGATAATAAGCCAATAAATATAATTTTAATTGTATACTTTATTGATTTAGTTGTTAAATATGTATAATTATGATTAAATCTTCAATACTAAATATAAGGCACATTCAAAAAATAATAAACAAGTATGTTTTGCTTCATATTTTGTCTCCTTGTCCGAAACAAAATATAAGCTATATAGTTTATCTATTATTTTATTTCATGTGCCTAAGATAATATTTAGGTACATATTTGAAATATTATTTTCTTATATGTGTTTTAGTAGGAGGATTTAATATGCAGTTAAAAGATAGTAAAACTAAAGAAAATCTACTTAGGGCATTTGCAGGTGAAAGTCAAGCTAGAAACAGATATGATATAGCAGCAGCTACAGCTAAAAAAGAAGGATTTAACATAATAGAATCATTATTTAAATATACAGCTAATCAGGAAAAGGAACATGCAGAAGTATTTTTTAACCAATTAAAACAAAGTGCAGGTGAAAATATAGAAATTACTGCAGCATATCCTATTGATACTTATGCTACAACATTAGACTTACTTAAAAGAGCGCAGCACAATGAATTTGAAGAATTTAATGTTGTATATAGTGATTTTGCAAAAGTTGCAAAAGAAGAAGGTTTTTCAGCAATCTCAACAATATTTGAAAATATAGGGTTAATAGAAAAAGTACATGGAACTAGATTTGAACGATTTGCAAATGAATTAGAGCAAGGAAGTTTATTTAAAAAAGATACAGAAGTTCAATGGATGTGTACTAATTGTGGATTTATATATGAAGGTAAAGAGGCACCAAAAAATTGTCCAGTATGTGAACATCCTCAAGGTTGGTTTTTATTGTTTAATAACTCTCTATTTGAGTAGTCATAAAATGATAATTTGATAAAAATGAAAGATATATTTTGTTTCAAAGTTAATTTTAGATTGATTTATAATAGATAGCAAATTTTTATTTAAGAAAATAGAATAATTAATATATGTTAGTATAAGTGCTACATATATCAGGTTTTTTGAAATGTATTTAATAAAATTTACCATAAATATGCATAAATTTTTAATATTAGGTTAATACTTCTACCAAGGAGTGATAAATATGGTAAATAAGAAAAGAAAAATAATGATTTTTTGCATTTTAATGCTAGCACTTATATTTTCAATGACTTATTATTTAGTAGATAGATCAACCAACTATAGAGGGTTAGCCCAAACCTCTCAAGGAAAAGTAAATACTGATATTGCTACCAATAAATTAGATGATAATATTAAAGTTTCATTATTTGCAGGTGATAAAAAAGAAAGTGATATGACAATATCTGAAATAAAAAAACAATTAAACATTAATGGTGATTTGACACAGGAACAGTTAATCGAAATTCTAAAAAATACTGGTTATAACCTTGATGTTATGTCAAATGGAGAATTTATGTTTAAAAGAAAAGTTTCAAATTCTTTGGAACCAAATAAATATTATATTGGTGACAAAGATGGATATTTAGCTATATATGAAACAAATAAAGATGGAGTAGCTTCTATAAAAAATAATGAAGATGTATTTTTAGACAATAAACCTATTGAAAGTTTAAGAGATAGTGATAAAAATAAAATAAAGAATTTTGAACTTAAATATGATTCTAAAGATGAGGCAGAAGAAAGTATTTCGGAATTAATTTCTTAAAAGTTATATTGTATTTTAAGTGAACGGTAACATATTATAATAAAACTATGTTTTATTATAATTAATTTCTTAATAGATGTATTAGTTATAAATTAATTATTAAATATAAAGCACATTCGAAAAATAATAGACCAGTATGCTCGTTTATTTTGTGTGATATTGCATCAGTAAATTTAGTTAATAGCTCACCATTAACTAAATTTACTTACTTGTCTGACATAAAATATACAATGCTTCTTTAAGCTATTATTTTATTTCATGTGCCTAAAATAAGCCATGTAATTGTAAAAATTATTTTAAAACAGTTATATGGCTTATTTTTATTTTTAAATATATATTTTAAAGTATTTATTATATTAAAATAAAGAGAAAATTTATCTATAATTACGAACATATATTTTCTTTTATGTGCCTTATTGAAAGATTTATTGTAAAATGATAAAGTATAAGTTAGGTTTTAAGTAAATATATATTTTATTTAAAATATAGGGGGATTTAAATTTATGTATGAATATATAAAAGGAAAATACATTGGAATAAATAAAGACTATATAGTTATCGAAAATAATGAAATAGGATATAAAATTTTCACTTCAGGTGCAACAATGTCCTCTATGCCAGCATCTGGAGAAAATGTTATGTTGTATATTGAGCAGATTGTAAGGGAAGATTTTATTGGATTATATGGATTTGAGTCTGAAGAAGAATTAGATATGTTTAAATTGTTACGTACAATTAATGGTGTTGGAGCAAAAGCTGCTTTATCACTACTTTCTATAAGTAGATTGAATAATTTAAAGTATGCAATAATAACTGGAGATGAGAAACATCTTTGTCGTGGAGTAGGAATAGGAAAAAAGACTGCTGCAAGAATTATTTTAGAGCTTAAAGATAAATTGAAATCTAACGAATTAGTAGAAAATATTGATGAATTTGAAGGTATACAAGAAAATACATTAGCAATATCAGAGGCATTAAGTGCATTGATTGCATTAGGATATACAGAAAAAGAAGCAGAAAATGTTCTTAAGACTATAGATAAAACTGAAAGTGTTGAAAATATAATAAAAAATGCATTGAAAGCGTTAATGGGATAAAATATTTGGCACTTATTTTACTTAATAAAGAGGGAGGTGTATTTAAGTGGAAAGAATAGTGGAACCAAGTCAATTAAGTGAATATGATAATTCAGAGCTTAGTTTAAGACCTCAAAAAATCAAGGAATATATTGGTCAAGAAAAAGTAAAAGAAAGATTAGACATATTTATAAAAGCTGCAAAGAAAAGAAATGAAGCATTAGATCATGTACTTTTATATGGTCCACCAGGTCTAGGAAAAACTACATTAGCTAATATTATTGCCAAGGAAATGAGCGGAGATTTAAAAATTACATCTGGTCCAGCAATTGAAAGGGCAGGAGACTTAGCAGCTATTTTAACAACTTTAAAAGATTATGATGTTTTATTTATAGATGAAATACATAGGTTAAATAGAAGCGTAGAAGAAATATTATATCCAGCAATGGAAGATTATGCTCTAGATATTGTAATAGGTAAAGGGGCAGCAGCAAAATCTATAAGACTTGATTTACCTAAATTTACACTGATAGGAGCAACAACAAGAGTAGGAATGTTAACATCTCCCTTAAGAGATAGATTTGGAGTGCTTTGTGCAATGGAGTATTATAATGAAACTGAACTAAAGGAAATTATAATAAGAAGTGCAGCAGTGTTTGGATGTAAGATTACAGAAGAAGGGGCTTTGGAAATTGCAACAAGGTCTAGAGGAACACCTAGAATTGCTAATAGATTGCTAAAAAGAGTACGAGATTATTCAGAAGTTAAATCTAATAATGTAATTTCACTTAAAGAAGCAAAGGCAGCATTAGAATTATTAGAAGTAGATAGTCAAGGATTTGATAAAGTTGATAATAAAATATTAGAAGCGATTATAGATAATTTTAATGGTGGTCCTGTAGGAATTGAAACTCTTTCATATTTTATAGGGGAAGAGCTTGGAACTATAGAGGATGTTTATGAACCATATTTATTACAACAAGGTTTTATTGTAAGGACACCTAGAGGGAGAGTTGCAACGGATAAAGCTTATAAACATTTAGGAAGAGTCAATAATAGTAAACATAAAGAACTTAACAGAGAACAAAGAAGTTTTTTTAATAGTTAGGAGAAGATATAGTAATGAACGTAAAAGACTTTGATTTTTATTTACCAGAGGAACTAATAGCACAGCATCCATTAGAAAAAAGGGATTCTTCAAGACTTATGGTTTTGGACAAAGAAACTGGAGAAATAACTCACAAAACTTTTCATGATATCATAGAGTATTTAAATTCAGGTGACACTTTAGTATTAAATAATACAAGAGTAATGCCAGCAAGATTGATTGGGGAAAAAGAAGAAACTGGTGGTAAAATAGAATTTTTATTACTTAAAAGAATGGAAGGAGATAAGTGGGAATGTCTAGCTAAGCCTGGTAAATCAGCGAGAGTAGGAAGAAGATTCACTTTTGGTGAAGGAAAACTTAAAGCAGAAGTAATAGAAGTTAAGGAAAATGGAAATAGAATAGTAGAATTTTACTATGAAGGAATATTTGAAGAAGTTTTAGATTCATTAGGAGAAATGCCGCTTCCACCTTATATTCATGAAAGGCTAGAAGATAGAGAAAGATACCAAACAGTATATTCTAAAGAAAATGGTTCAGCAGCAGCACCAACAGCAGGACTACATTTTACAAAAGAATTATTAGAACAAATAAAAGAAAAAGGTATTAATATAGTTTATGTAACACTTCATGTTGGCTTAGGAACATTTAGACCAGTAAAAGTTGATAAAATAGAAGAACATGAAATGCATTCAGAGTTTTATATGCTTTCAAAAGAAAGTGCTGATATAATAAATGAAACTAAAAAAAGGGGAAATAAAGTCATCTCTGTTGGAACAACATCAACAAGAACTTTAGAAACTATTGGAGATGAAAATGGATTTGTTAGAGAACAAAGTGGATGGACTAATATTTTTATTTATCCAGGATATCAATTTAAAGTTGTAGATAAACTTATAACAAATTTCCATTTACCAGAATCAACATTAATAATGTTAGTTTCTACTTTGGCAGGAAAAGAACATGTTATGAATGCGTATGAAGAAGCAGTAAAGGAAAAATATAGATTTTTCTCTTTTGGAGATGCAATGTTTATTAAATAAGCTGATTTATAATAAATAAAAAACAATTTATTAAAAAATTATATAGTGCATTTATACATGTTGTAATAAGAATTGTTTAATAAATGAAATAGCTGTGTACTTTTTTGTTGCACATTTAAATTTTCAGTATATACACAATAATTATTTATTGTTAAGTGTTAATTTAAAAAAGTGGAATAGCTAGAATATAAATATTCTAAATAGCATAAATAAAAAATTGTTTGAATTACATTGATGAGGTGACATAGTCAAGTGTTTCAATATAAGTGAGAACTAAGCTAAAAACTTTGTTCTTATAACTTAGCTAATGCCAAAGATATAAAGGTATTAGTTTCCTTAAAAATATAATTAAGAGGTGAGCGCTTGTGAGTAAAAGATATACTTTACTAAAGAAAGATGGAAAAGCAAGAAGGGGAGAATTTAGAACTCCTCATGGAACAATACAAACTCCAGTATTTATGAATGTTGGAACTTTAGCAGCTATAAAAGGTGCAGTTTCGAGTATGGATTTAAAAGAGATAGGATGCCAAGTTGAACTTTCCAATACATATCATCTTCATTTAAGACCTTCTGATAAGGTTGTAAGAAAACTTGGTGGATTACATAAATTTATGAATTGGGATAGACCAATATTAACAGATTCAGGTGGATTCCAAGTATTCTCTTTATCAGGAATAAGAAAAATTAAGGAAGAAGGGGTATACTTTAATTCTCATATAGATGGAAAAAAAATATTTATGGGACCAGAAGAGTCAATGCAAATACAAAGTAATTTAGCGTCTACTATAGCTATGGCATTTGATGAATGTATACCTAACCCATCAACTAGAGAATATGTAAAAAATTCTGTAGCTAGAACAACAAGATGGCTTGAAAGATGTAAGGATGAAATGGATAGATTGAATTCATTACCAGAAACTTTAAATAAAGAACAAATGTTATTTGGTATAAATCAAGGCGGAGTTTATGAAGATATAAGAATAGAGCATGCTAAAACTATAACTAAGATGGATTTAGATGGTTATGCCATAGGTGGTCTTGCAGTAGGAGAAACTCATGAAGATATGTATAGAGTAATTGATGCAGTAGTACCATATTTACCTGAAGATAAGCCAATTTATTTAATGGGAGTTGGTACACCAACTAATATATTAGAAGCAGTAGACAGAGGAGTAGATTTCTTTGATTGTGTATTACCAGCTAGAAATGGAAGACATGGTCATGTTTTTACAGGAAATGGGAAAATAAATCTATTTAATGCAAAATTTGAGTTAGATGAAAGACCAATAGATGAAGGATGTCAATGTCCAGCATGTAAAAATTACACTAGAGCTTATATAAGACATTTATTTAAAGCAAAAGAAATGCTTGCAATGAGACTATGTGTATTACACAATTTATATTTTTACAATAACTTAATGCAAGATATAAGAGATGCTATAGATGGAGATTATTTCGAAGAGTTTAAAATGCGTAAATTAGCAGAATGGAACCAATAGTAATGGTATGGATTGACATTGCAATGAAATAATTGTAAACTAACTATCATAGAATATCTAAATTTACTTGGTAAATTTAGAGTATATCTAGTTCTAAAAATTGGATAGACTAGTTCTTAAATTTAAAGAATTTTATGGAGGTAAAAAATGAACATGGCTATTTTAACAAACATTGTACCTTTTATAGTAGTATTTGTTATATTCTATTTTCTACTTATATTACCTGAAAAGAAAAGAAAAAAGCAATATAACTTAATGTTAAGTGATTTAAAAGTAGATGATGAAATCCTTACAAGAGGTGGAATCATAGGCAAAATATCAAAGATTGATGAAGAATATGTTGTTATAGAAACAAGTGCAGCAAAGACTAAAGTTAAAATTTCGAGGAATGGGATATCTTCTAAAATAAACAAGGAAAATTAATCATAATGCCTCTTAATACTTCATAAAATGGAGTATTAGGGGGTGTTATTTTAATGGAAAGTAATAATTATGTAAAATCAGTATTTAAAGGTTTGTTTGGAGCAATAATTTTAAGTTTAATTGGTGTAATAATATTGTCTATATTTATGAAAGTTATTGATTTTACGCCAAGTATATTTAGTATGCTATATGTGATTATATCTTTAGTAAGTTTAGCAATTGGTTCTATAATAGGAGCAAAAGCAAATTCATCAAAAGGCTGGCTTGTAGGTCTTGGGATAGGATTAAGTTATTATTTAGTTTTATTTATATTATCAAGTTACATAGGTGGAGCTATAACATTTAAAATTTTTGATGTTGCTAAATTTGCTATATCCATGGTGATTGGATTATTGGCGGGAATGTTAGGTATAAATCTATAAAAATCTTTATTAAGAATTTTTATTGTGATATAATCATTTTTGTATTGGTAATATCTTGAACACTATTGATATTTTTTCAACAGTTTAGTATAGTATATTAAATAAATTTAAGAATCACTTTGTATTGTAGTTAAAGTATAAGTTTGGTGTAAAAGTGATAAAATAACAATATATCACTTAAATCATTAAACTTATATTTAAGTATATATGTTTTACATAATAAAATGTTACGGTGAGTTTTATACTATAAGTTCAATGATTTGGGTTTTACGTACTAAAATAAAACTATATATAGTAGAGGGGGATTACGATGAAGAAAAAAAGAAAAAGTGCAGTATTATTTATATTAATAGTTGCTGTAGCATTTTTCTCAGCTTTTGTTGGATTTAAAGGAGTGGTTATAAATGGATGGAAATTTAAATCTTTCGATGAAGTGATAACAAAAGGTCTTGATTTACAAGGTGGAGTTTCAGTATTAATGGAAATTCAAGAAGATAAAGTTACTAGAGAGCAATTAGAAAGCACAAAAGAACATATTTCTTTAAGAGTAAATAAAATTGGAGTTTCTGAGACTGTTGTTACAACAGAAGGGGAAAAAAGAATAAGAGTAGATATTCCAGGTGCATTTGATTCACAAGAAATTGTTGAAAGTTTAAGTAAATCAGGAAATTTAATATTTAAGGGTCCGAATGGTGATGAAATTCTTGCAGGTAAAGATGTAAAGAAAGCATCAGCAGTACTTGATCAGCAAAATGGTCAACCAGTTGTATCATTAGAATTAAATGAAGATGGTCAAAGAGCTTTTTCAGAAGCAACAGGAAAGTATGTAGGACAAAAAATATCTGTTTATATGGATGATGAGTTATTAACAAGTCCGACTGTTCAAACACAAATTGTGGATGGGAATGCAGTTATTACTGGTAGCCAAACATTAGACGAAGCTAAAAAGTTAGCTGGAGTTATAAATTCAGGAGCATTACCTGTTGCTGTTAAGGCAGCTTCTGTAAAGAATGTAGGTGCTCAGTTAGGTGCTACAGCACTTCCTAATGCCTTAAAGGCAGGGGCACTAGGAATAGGAATAGTGTTCTTATTTATGATATGCTATTACAGGGTTCCAGGACTTTTAGCAAGCATAGCTCTAAGTTTATTTATAACTATTACACTATATGTATTTGTACAAATTGGAGTAACATTAACACTGCCAGGTATAGCAGCATTACTTCTGACAATTGGTATGGCGGTTGATGCTAATGTATTGATTTTTGAAAGAATTAGAGAAGAGTTAAGAAAAGGCATATCTACTAAAACTGCTATTAAAAAAGGATTTGAAAATGCTCTTTCATCAATAGTAGATTCAAATGTAACAACAATTTTAGCAGGTTTAATATTATATTTTTTCGGATCAGGTGCTGTTAAAGGGTTTGCGGTTACATTAATGATTGGTATAATTATAAGTTTATTCACAGCTTTAGTAGTAACTAAATTGTTAATGAATTTAGCTGTCGAAATAGGTATGCTTAATAAGTTATCATATTTTAGAGTTAAGAGGGAGGTAGAACATGCTTAAAATAATAGAAAAATCAAAGATATGGCTTTCTATTTCTCTAATTGTAATTTTAATTGGACTAGGTTTTTTATTTACCAGGGGATTAAATTTTGGAATAGATTTTAAAGGTGGTACACAATTAACAATTCAACTTAAAGAAGGAATAGATAAACAAGAAGTTGATGATATAATAAAAGGATATGCTCCAGATGCAGTTGCTAATATGATAGATAATAATCAATATGAAGTAAAATCAGGAAATTTAGATAGTGGAAAAGTATCGGCTATAATGAATACATTAAAAGATAAATACCAATTAGATGACAATGCATTACTTTCTCAAGAGGAAATAGGTGCAGTTATTGGTCAAGAGTTAACTAAAAATTCATTAATTGCATTACTTATGTCATGTATTGTAATGTTAATATATATAGCTATTAGATTTGAGCTTAATTTTGGTATTGCAGCTTTAGTCGCTACTTTGCATGATGTTTTAATAACAATAAGTGTGTATGCTATATTTAACATTTCAGTTAATACTCCATTTATTGCAGCTGTATTAACTATAATAGGTTATTCAATGAATGATACTATTGTAATTTTTGATAGAATAAGAGAAAATTTCAGAAATATGAGAAGATCTAATCCTATAGAAATTGCAAATACAAGTTTGACTGAAACTATGTCAAGATCTATAAATACATCTTTAACAACATTATTTACTATAGTTTCTGTAAATATATTTGTACCAACAGTAAGAGAATTTACAGTACCGTTAATTATAGGTATAGTAGCAGGTGCTTATTCTTCTATATTTGTAGCATCTCCAGTTTGGGTTTATTTAAATAACAGAAAAAATGGGAAAAATAAAATAACAAATAAAAACAGATCTTTACAAAAAGCATAGATATATTAAAGTGAATTTAGGTAATTTATAAATAAAAGTATATTTTAAATTAATATAAAGATTAAATAAAAGAGCAAACCTCCATAGTTAATAATGGAGGTTTATTCATTTTTTAATAAAATATTTGTAAAAATTCATTTTATCAATTATAATATAAATGTTTTCTAATTTTATGGAGGAGTAAGCCATGCGTAAGTTCTGGGAAAGTATTTATTGTCCAAATTATATTACTGGATACAACCCTTTTATCCTTAAAGGTATGAATAAAGCATTAGAAAGATTAGTTTCTGCAGTAAATAATAGAGAGAAAATAGTTGTTTACGGGATTCCAAATGTCGATGGTATTTGTGCTGTTGCATCGCTAATTCTTGTTTTAAAATATTTGAATGCAGATGTAGAATATCTTATATATGATGGGGTAAAAACTAGGGATAGACTTAATTGTAAAGATATAAGAAATAATGTAGATTTTTTAGGTGCTGAGTTGTTAATAACTCTAGGCGTAGGTTTAAAATCTCATGAGGAAGTAGCTTTATGCAATAATTTGGGTATAGATTTAATTGTTTTTGACAACAAGGAAAGTGAACTTGTTGATGAATACATTTATGTTAATCCAAAACAAAAAGGATGCCAATATAGATATAAAGATTTATCTATAAGTGGATTAACATTTAAGTTAATGCAAGCAATTGCGATATATTATAATATGAAAAGTATTAATAAATATTTAGATTTAATTCTTATGGGAGTACAATGTACAAATGTACCGATTAAAGGGGAAAATGCAGTATTAGTCAAAGAAGGAAGAAAATTTTTGCTTAATACTAACAATAATGGGTTGAGATCAGTAATAGAATTTAATAATATAATAGAATTTAATTATGATTCTATAAATGAGATGATAGAATTTATTACTCCTACAATAGGAGCAGTGGGAATTATGGACAATGCCAGGATAGTATTAGAATTATTAACTACAGTTGACAAAGATAGAGCAGATCAGATAGTTAAGTATTTATATAGTTCTAAGAAATGTATGCTGTTTAAATAAAATCAATAATAATTTTATACATAGTTTGATTAAATAATGTTTTCAGGAGGAATAAAAATGGATTTAAGAGAAAGTATAAGAATAATTGATGGATTTCCTAAAGAAGGAATAAGCTTTAAGGATATAACAACATTAATAGGTGATGGAGAATCTTTAAAAGCCTCAATTGACATGTTTGTAGATTACTTAAAAGATAAAAATATAGATTTAATCGTTGGACCAGAAGCAAGAGGGTTTATTTTTGGCGTTCCTGTTGCATATGCATTAGGAGCTGGATTTGTTCCAGTAAGAAAGCCAGGTAAATTACCGGGGGAAACTATATCTGTTAACTATGATTTAGAATATGGTAGTGATGTTCTTCAAATTCATAAAGATGCAATTAAAAAAGGTCAAAGAGTTGCAATTATAGATGATTTATTAGCAACAGGGGGTACATTAGAAGGTGTTGCTAAATTAGTAGAACAAGCAGGAGGAGAAGTTGTTTCTATCGATTTTTTAATAGAATTAACTGAACTTAAGGGAAGAGATAAATTAAAAGATTATGATGTAATATCATTAGTACAGTATGATATTTAAATTTATTGAAAATAGTTGTAAAATAATATATAATTATAGAAAAGGGCTGGTTATATAACCAGCCTTTGAATTTATAGAAATTTAGCAAAAGGAGAGAAGCAAATCCTTATGATTGAAAACTTATTAGAAAAGATTCATAATAATTGTCATAACGTTGATGTTGAAATTATTAAAAAAGCATATTCTTTTGCAGAAGAAGCTCATAAGGAGCAAAAAAGAGAATCAGGTGAGCCGTACATAATTCATCCTATTGATGTAGCAGAAATTCTTGCAGAGCTTGGTATGGATACCAGTACAATTGCAGCAGGATTACTTCATGATGTGATTGAGGATACAGAATGTTCGTATGAATTAATGGTAAATACTTTTAATGAAGAAATAGCTAATCTAGTAGAGGGTGTTACTAAGCTTACTAAGCTTGGTGAGATGGAATATAAAACTAAAGAAGAACAACAAGCTGATAATGTTAGAAAAATGCTTTTGGCAATGGCTAAAGATATAAGGGTAATAATTATAAAATTAGCTGATAGATTGCATAATATGAGAACACTTAAATTTATGCCAGCAAAAAAACAAAAAATGAAAGCTAAAGAAACATTAAATATTTATGCTCCATTAGCTCATAGATTAGGTATGTCTAAAATTAAATGGGAACTTGAAGATTTATGTTTTAGATATCTTCATGAAACAGAATACTATGAATTAGTACATCAGATAGCTGAAAAAAGAGTTGAAAGAGAAACATATATAAATAATGTTGTAATTGATTTAAAGAAAAGATTAGAAGATGCGGGCATTGATTCAGATATTGAAGGACGACCTAAACATTTTTATAGTATTTATAAAAAAATGGTTAATAAAAATAAGAGTATTGAACAGATTTTTGATTTAACAGCAATCCGAGTTCTTGTGAATTCAGTAAAAGATTGTTATGGAGTTCTTGGAATAGTACATACAATTTATAGGCCAATTCCAGGTAGATTTAAAGATTATATAGCTATGCCAAAACCTAATATGTATCAATCTCTACATACAACAGTAATAGGAGCACAGGGAAAAACATTTGAAATACAAATAAGAACTTTTGAAATGCATAAAACAGCAGAGTATGGAATTGCTGCTCACTGGAAGTATAAAGAGGGAGATTCCTCACAAGAAGATAATGCTAAAGAATTTGAAAAAAAATTAGTATGGCTTAGAGATATGTTAGAATGGCAAAAGGAAACTTCAGATGCAGAAGAATTTATAGAAGGATTTAAAATTGATCTCTTTTCTGATGAGGTATTTGTATTTACACCAAAAGGTGTAGTAATAAATTTATGTAGTAAGGCAACTCCTATTGATTTTGCATATAGAATACATACTGATGTTGGAAATAAGTGCGTTGGAGCTAAAGTTAACGGAAAAATAGTTCCTCTTGATTACACACTTAAGACAGGTGAAATTGTTGAAATACTTACTTCACCAAATTCAAAAGGTCCTAATATGGATTGGCTAAATATAGCTAAGAGTAATCAATCAAAGAGTAAGATAAAACAGTGGTTTAGAAAAGCAAAAAAAGAAGAAAATATTATAAAAGGAAAAGAACTTCTTGATAAGGAACTTAAGAAACAAGGTGTTAATTATTCAGATATAGCAAAAGGTGATAGTTATGAGAAATTAATAAAGAGATATAACGTTCACTGCGTGGAAGATTTGCATGTAGTAATTGGAGTGGGTGGAATTTCTGCATCATCTTTTGTATCAAGACTTAAAGAAGAAAATGTACCAGTTAAAGAAAAGGATGCACAAGAATCTTTAAATAAAACTATCGAAGACCATATTTCTAAGACGGATAGACAAAAAAACTCACAAAATTATGGTATAACTGTAAAAGGTGAAAGTAATCTTATGGTTAGATTTGCAAAATGTTGTAACCCTGTACCAGGAGATGAAATATTAGGGTATATAACAAAGGGAAGAGGGGTATCGGTGCATAGAAAAGATTGTAGTAATCTTAAAAATTTAATTGATACAGATGGCGAAAAGGTAGTAGATGTATCTTGGGGAACACCAAGTGGAAACGCTTATTTTGCTGAAATTCAAGTTAAGACAGAAGATAGAATGGGAATGCTTGCAGATATAATGAGTGTAATTACAGATTTAAAATTACATTTAAGTGCATTAAATGCCAATGCAGCTAAAGAAGGCATAGCTTTAATTGGAATAAAAATAAAAATTAATTCTATAGATGAATTAAAAGATCTTATGAAAAAAATTAAAAGACTTAAGGGTGTAATAGATGTTTATAGAATGAATAGTTAAGGGATGATGAAAATATGAGAGCAATAGTACAAAGGGTAACTTCATCAAGTGTTAAAGTAGATGGGGAAATAATAGGTTCTATCGGTAGAGGACTTAATGTATTAATAGGTATATCTAAAGATGATAATATTGAAGATTTAAAATATATAAAAGATAAAATTATAAATTTAAGAATATTTGAAGATGAAAATGAAAAAATGAATTTATCATTATTGGATATTAAAGGAGAAATTTTACTTATATCACAATTTACTTTATATGGTGATTGCAGAAAAGGTAGAAGGCCAAATTTTATGCAAGCAAAATCTGGAGAAGAGGCAGAAAAACTTTATGAAGATTTTATAGAAATGTTAAAAGAAGCAAACTTGCCTGTTAGTACAGGAAAATTTGGTGCAGATATGAAAGTTGAAATAAATAATGATGGTCCAGTTACAATAATGCTAGATAGTGAAAAGAATTTTTAAAATTCTTATTTAGGAGGTACTGCAAATGATTATAAAAACAATTCCAGCAGGAATATATGATGCAAATTGTTATTTAGTAATAGATGAAGAATCAAAAGAATGTGGAGTTATTGATCCAGGTGGAGATGCTCAAAGAATAGAGTCAATTATTAAATCTTTAAATGTTAAAGTTAAATATATAATTTTAACACATGGTCATGTGGATCATGTAGGTGGGGTAGTTGAACTTAGTAAATCTTTAAATGTTCCGTTTTTTATAAGTAAAATAGATGAAGAATACATGGAAAAAGATAATTATGTTTTTGGAAGTTTACCTAAAGCATCAGGATATTTAAAAGAGGGAGATACTTTAAGTTTAGGAGATAAGGAATTTAAAGTAATAGAGACTCCAGGTCATACTAAGGGTGGTCTTTGCTTTTTAATTGAAGATAAATTATTTACCGGAGATACACTTTTCCAAGCTTCAATTGGAAGAACTGATTTTGCAGGTGGAGATTTTAAAGAAATAATCAAGAGTATAAAAGAAAAATTAATTATACTTGGAGATGATATAGAAGTTTATCCAGGACATGGACCTATGTCTAATATAGGATATGAAAAAAGAAGAAATACATTTTTATTATAAGGCACATTTAAGCCTTTCATTTTACAGGAAAGTATAGAAAATTTGAAGTATAAAATACTGATAAAATCTAGGCTTAAGGATTCTGTGGATTGACAATGTACGATTAATAATTGACAAAGAAATTAAAAAAACTTTAATAAAATATGTTTTTTTAATCTCGTAGAGATTTATATGTAATTTTCCATTGTCAATTTTTAATTGTTTATTAAAAGTGGCATAGCCATTTTGTTATGTGTCAAAAGGAGAAGTTATGGAAGTTAAAATTAATTTAAATAATTTAAAGTACAGATATGAAGTGTATCAATTATTTAATATATATTTTCCTTTAAAAGAGATTAAATTCTTAAGTGAAGAAGAAAGTGAATATATTTTTTATATTGATGATAAAACTATGAAATTTTCTTATAAGGAATATGTTAAAGAAGAATCTTTAGGAGAGAATATTAAACATTCTCTTAGAAGATTCATTTTTTCCTGTTTAAAAGAATTAACTGGAGATATATATCCATGGGGAATTTTAATAGGAATTAGACCATCAAAGATAGCACTTAAATTGTTAAAAGAAGGAAAGACAGAAAAAGAAGTTATAGAAATATTCAAAGATTATTATCTAGCTCATGAAGATAAAGCAAAAATTTGCATAGAGGTTGCAAAAGCTGAAGAACGATTTGTAAATAAGGATAAAAATAAAATTTCTATTTATATTGGAATGGCTTTCTGCCCAACGAAATGTTTATATTGTTCTTTTACCTCAAATCCTATAAAGGGAAACAAAAAAATGGTAATGCCATATATAGAGGCATTAACTAAAGAAATTAGAGGTATTAACAAGTATATTGAAGAAAAAAATCTTGAAATAGAAACTGTTTATTTTGGAGGGGGAACTCCAACTGCTGTTAATGATGAAGAGTTTAAGTTTATAATGAAAGAGATATATAGTGCTTTTATTAAGGATAAAGATGTAAAGGAGTTTACTGTTGAGTGTGGTAGACCTGATACTATAACCTTAGACAAATTGGAAACTATGAGAGATTATGATGTTAGTAGAATAAGTATTAATCCTCAAACGATGAATGATAAAACTTTAAAATTAATAGGGAGAAGTCATTCAGTAGAAGATGTTAAAGAAAAATTTAATATGGCACGAAGCCTTGGTTTCAAAGATATAAATATGGATATAATAATAGGATTACCAGGTGAAGGTCATAATGAAGTTATTAAAACTAAAAATGAACTAATAGCTTTAAAACCAGATAGTATTACAGTTCATGGTCTTGCATTAAAAAGAGGATCAAGAATGTATGAGAATTTTGTTTTAAAAAAAGGAATTGATATTCCAAATCAAGAAGAAATAACGAAAATGTACGAAGAAAGCAGGAATTTAGCAAAAACTCTTGATATTTATCCATATTATATGTATAGACAAAAAAATATGGTTGGAAATATGGAGAATTTAGGATATGCTAAAAAGGGTAAGGAATGTATCTATAATATTGAGATGATTGAAGAAAAACAAACAATTATTGCCTTGGGAGCAGCTGCTGTCAGCAAAGTAATATTTTTAGAAGAAGATAGACTTGAAAGATTTCCAAACTTGAAGGATATTAAAGAGTATGTTTCAAGGGTAGATGAAATGATTGAGAGGAAAATAGAATTACTTGATACTTTGTATTAAATTATATTATTGTGAGAATAAATTAATTTAAGTTTTTATAAATCATATTATAAAAAGCTTAAATAAGTTTTATTTTCCTATTTAAGGAGGAATATAAATGGCAATGGAAATGCAGGCACCAAAGGGTACAAAGGACATGTTACCACAGGATGCTTATAAATGGCATTATGTAGAAAATACATTTAGAAATGTTGCAAAAACTTATGGAATAAGAGAAATTAGAACTCCTATGTTTGAACATACAGAACTATTTTTAAGAGGTGTTGGTGATACAACAGATATAGTTCAAAAGGAAATGTATACTTTTAAAGATAAAGGTGATAGAAGTATAACATTAAAACCAGAAGGAACAGCATCAGCAGTTAGAGCTTTTGTAGAAAATAGATTATTTAATGAGGCACAACCTACAAAGTTATATTATATAACTCCAGCATTTAGATATGAGAATGTTCAAAAAGGAAGACTTAGACAATTCCATCAATGTGGATTAGAAGTTTTTGGTTCTAAGGAACCTTCAATAGATGCAGAAGCTATATGTGTAGCTATGGATACCTTAAAAGAATTAGGTTTAAAGAATTTAAGTTTAAATATAAATAATTTGGGATGTCCTGATTGTAGACCTAAATATAATGAGGCATTAAAGACGTTTTTAGAAGAAAATTATGATGGACTTTGTGATACTTGTAAAAGCAGATTTGAAAAAAATCCGATGAGGATTTTAGATTGCAAAGAAAGAAAATGTAAAGAAATCACAAAAAATGCACCTATAATTTTAGATTTTATGTGTGAAGAATGTGATACTCATTTTACTAAAGTTAAAGAGTATTTAGATATATTAGGACTTCCATATACAATTGATCCAGGAATAGTTAGAGGGTTAGATTATTATACTAAGACTATTTTTGAAATATTAAGTTCTGAATTTACAGTATGTGGTGGCGGAAGATATGATAAACTTATAGAGGAACTTGGTGGTCCTTCTATGCCAGCAGTAGGTTTTGGTATTGGTATTGAAAGAATGATAATGATGCTAGAAAAGGAAGGTATAGAAATACCTAATGAGGCTTTAATTGATTTATATATTGGAGCTAGAGGAGAAGAAGAAAGAAAATATGCATTTAAATTAGCTCACAATTTAAGAACATTAGGAGTAAACTGTGAAATTAACCATATGGGTAGAAGTGTAAAGGCAGAAATGAAATTTGCAAATAAATTAGGAGCCTTATTTACTACCATTTTAGGTGAAGATGAATTGAAAGATAAAAAAATAACTTTAAAGAGGATGTCAGATGGGGAAACTTTTGATGTTTCTTTAAATGATACAGAAGCAATTAAAAAAATAGTTAAATAAGAATATGTTTTTGTTACATATTTATTTATATAATACTTGGATAATTTATATTAAATGGAAGATAATGATTGGTTAAACATATTCAACAGAATATAATTAACGTTATTAAATTTCATGAAATGTAAATTAGAATTTGGAAAAAGTGTTAGGAGGAAATGACAAATGGGTGAAGCTTTAGGTGGTTTAAAGCGTACAATGATGTGTGGAGAACCTAGAGAAAACCATATAGGTAAAAAGATTACTTTAATGGGATGGGTTCAAAGAAATAGAAAACTTGGAGGACTTGATTTTATTGATTTAAGAGATAGAACTGGTATTATGCAAGTTGTTTTTGGAGAAGAAATCAATGCAGAAGCTTTTGAAAAAGCGAAATCAGTTAAGCCTGAATACTGTATTGCTGTAACTGGAGAAGTTGTTAAAAGAGAGAGCACAAATGAAAATATGCCAACAGGTTTGGTTGAATTAAAGTGCGAATCTATAAAAATTCTTTCAGAATCAGAAACACCACCAATATATATTAAAGAAGATTTAGATGCAGCTGAAAATATCAGATTAAAATATAGATATTTAGATTTAAGAAGACCAGATATGCAAAAAATCTTTATGATAAGAAGTAAAACAACAAAAGCAATACGTGACTATTTAGAAAATAATGGTTTCTTAGATGTAGAGACACCAATGTTAACTAAGAGTACTCCAGAAGGAGCTAGAGATTATTTAGTACCTTCAAGAAACTATCCAGGAATGTTTTATGCACTTCCACAATCACCACAAATATTTAAACAATTATTAATGGTATCTGGATTTGATAAATATTATCAAATAGTTAAATGCTTTAGAGATGAAGACTTAAGAGCAAATAGACAACCAGAATTTACTCAAGTTGACTTAGAAATGAGTTTTGTTGAGCAAGAAGATATAATCGCTTTGAATGAAGGATTAATATCACATGTATTTAAAGAAGTTGCAGGGGTAGATGTTTCTCTTCCAATTAAGAGAATGACATTTAAAGATTCGATGGAAAAATATGGATCAGATAAGCCGGATTTAAGATTTGGAATGGAAATTACTAATATAACAGAAGATGTTAAAGATTTAGAGTTTGTAGTATTTAAGGATGCTATAGCTAATGGTGGATCTGTTAGAGCATTATGTTTAAAAGGTGGAGCATCACTTGGAAGAAAGCCTCTTGATAAATTAGGTGAATTTGTTAAGACTTATAAAGCAAAAGGATTAGCTTGGATTCAACTTAAAGAAGATGGAATTAAATCATCAATTGCTAAGTTCTTAACTGATGATGTTACAAATTCAATAGTAGATACTATGAATGCAGAAACTGGAGATGCTATTTTAATAGTAGCAGATAAAAATTCAGTAGTATTCCAAAGCTTGGGAGCATTAAGATTAGAATTAGCTAAGCAATTTGATTTAATTAAAGATAAAAATGAATTTAATTTCACTTGGATCACTGAGTTCCCATTATTTGAATATAGTGAAGAAGAAAATAGATATACAGCTTGTCACCATCCATTTACAGCACCAATGGATGAAGATTTAGACTTTATAGAATCTGATCCAGGTAATATTAGATCTAAAGCTTATGATTTAGTATTAAATGGAGAAGAATTAGGTGGAGGTTCTATAAGAATACACAATATGCAACTTCAACAAAGAATGTTTAAAGCATTAGGATTTACAGAAGAAGCTGCTTGGGAAAGATTTGGATTCTTATTACAAGCATTTAAATTTGGACCACCACCACATGGCGGTTTAGCATTTGGTCTTGATAGAATGATAATGTTCTTAGCAGGAACAGAAAATATAAAAGATGTAATTGCATTCCCTAAAAACCAAAATGCATATTGCTATTTAAGTGAAGCACCAAATATAGCTGATGAAAAGCAATTGTTAGAACTTGGTATATCAGTATTACCTAAAGAAGATAAAAAATCAGAAGAATAATATTAGATATAGTAGAGTTTATTTGTAATATATATAAGTATAAAAAGGTAGGATCTAGAAGTGGATTCTACCTTTTTTATATGAAAAAAATAAACTTTATATATAAAAATATTATAATTTCTATTTTTATGGGTAAAATATACAATATTAACTTATATTATACTTATTAGAAATATATAAAGTTAAACCTAAGTTTTAACACTATATAATATTAGTCTTTATTTAAAACTAAAATTTAAATTAATAATGGGAGGAAAACATATGACTTTTAATTCAATAGATTTCTTAATTTTTTTTCCAATAGTAACTATAATTTATTTTATTATACCATCCAAATTAAAATGGATATGGTTATTAGTATCTAGTTATTATTTTTATATGTGTTGGAATCCTAAATATGCTATATTAATAGCTGCTTCAACAATAAGTACATATTTAACTGGATTATTAATTGAAAAAAGCAATTTAATTAATGAAAAAAGTAAATCAAAATTGATAAAAAAGTTTCTGATATTAATGAGCTTGTTTATTAATTTAGGAATATTGTTTTTATTTAAATATTATAAATTTTTTACAAGAGGAATCAATATTTTGGTTTCAATATTTAATATTACGATTAAATTTCCTTCTTTCGATTTTATGTTACCAGTAGGTATATCATTTTATACTTTTCAAGCTTTAAGTTATACGATTGATGTATATAGAGGAGATATTAAAGCAGAAAAAAATTTAGGCAAGTATGCTCTTTTTGTTTCTTTTTTTCCTCAATTAGTGTCAGGACCAATAGTAAAATCTAAAGATTTATTACATCAATTTAATGAAGTACATAATTTTGAATATTTAAGAGTTAAAAATGCATTAATCCAAATGTTATGGGGGTTTTTTAAAAAAATATTTATTGCTGATAGATTAGCTATAGTGGTTAATACAGTGTTTGATTCACCTTCCGAATATGGAGCAAGTCAAATTATAATAGCTTCAATATTTTTTACATTTCAAATATATTGTGATTTTTCATCCTATTCAGATATAGCAATAGGAGCTGCAAAAGTTATGGGATTTATTCTTCCAGAAAATTTTAGGCAACCGTATTTATCAAAATCTATAAAAGATTTTTGGAGAAGATGGCATATAACATTAAGTTCTTGGTTTAAGGATTATGTATATATACCATTAGGTGGAAATAAAAAAGGAACTTTTAGAAAATATTTAAATATTATGATTGTATTTTTACTTAGTGGCTTATGGCATGGTGCATCATTAACTTTTATAATATGGGGAGTATTACACGGAATTTATGAAATTGTAGGAGGGATAACTAGAGGAATAAAAGATAAGATTATTAGAAGGTATGGTATAAGAAAAGATTTTGTTAGTTATCAAGTTCTTCAGGTGTTGACTACATTTTTCCTTGTAAGTTTTGCGTGGATATTTTTTAGAGCAAATTCATTTAATGATATAAAAATAATATTTAGGAATTTATTTTTACATAATGAAAGTATTTTGCAAGATGGTACATTGTTTAATTTAATTATATCACGTGATGAATTTATAGTAGCTGTTATAGGTATAGTTATAGTAATAATTATTGATATTTTAAAAGAAAAAATAAATCTTTTAGAAGTATTATCACACAAGAAAATAATATATAGATGGGGGATTTATATATCTATAATTTTAATAATTATTATATTGGGTGTTTATGGTTCAGGATATAGTGAACAACAATTTATATATTGTCAATTTTAGGAGAGTAATATGGTTAGAAAGTTTTGTTTAAAAGGAATAAATATAACAATAATAGTTGTTATTATATTAGCATTAATATCGCCAATATTTGTAACACCAGGTCATGCTATTAAATTAAAAGAAGGGTTATATAATAAGAAGAATTCATACGAGGTTTTATTGATGGGTTCAAGCCATATGAATGGTTTAATAGATCCAGAAATATTATATGATAACTATGGGATAAGTAGTTTTAATTATGGAACAGGAGGGCAACCAATAGATGTTACATATTATTTATTAAATGAAGCTTTAAAAATACATCCAGAAACCCAAATAGTAGTTTTAGATTTATATTATATAGGTTTAAAAAATGAGTATGGTGAAGAAGGATATATCAGAAATGTTTTAGACAACATGAGGCTTTCTTATAATAAATTGCATGCTATTGAGAATTGTACACCAAAGAGTGATTTTATATATTATCTTTTTCCAATATTAAAATATCATGATAGATGGAGTAGTTTAAGTAAAAACAAACAAAATAATGGAGAAAATTCAAAGATAACAGGATTTGAAGCTGGAACACAAAAATATGGAGAAGAGATAAAAGGGAATCAATATAGTGAAGAAATTGGTGATATACCACCTAAATCCAAAGAATATCTTTATAAGTTTATAGAACTTTCAAAACAAAAAGGGTTTAAATTGATCTTTGTTAATGCCCCTTATGATTATTCTAGTAATGATTTTGAACACTGGTATATAGATGATGCAGCAATGTATAATAGAGTAAACCAAATAGCAGAGGAAAATAATATTCCATTTATTAATTATTCTTCAGATGAAAAAATGAAAGAAATCAATTTTGATTTCAAAGAGGATATGAACAATGTGGGTCATACTAACATTTGGGGTGCAAAGAAAGTAAGTTTAGATTTAGCTGAATTTTTACACAATAATTATAAACTGACAGATTATAGATAAAGTTGTGGATATTTGAAGATAAAATATATTTTCAAATATCCATGGTTAATTAAAATATAGTTAAAATTACTTATTTTGATTTGTAGTTATCCAAGTGCTCCATTTAGTATTATAGTTACCATCTGTTTGTTTACAATATTCATAGAATTTATGTAAAAAGGAAATTCTTTTAGGCGAAGAAAATGATTCTATGTCTTTATCAGAAAAATTTGCAAGCAGAAATTGTCTTTGTATTATTTCATCAGCAGTAGCTTCTTTATAATTTTTCATCATATCATACATTATCATAAATGTAGTTGTTCTTCCTACGCCTTCTTTACAGTGAAAATGAAACCACATATCTTTTGAACATTCTTTTACTACATCTATAAAATAATCAACCATACTATCATCTGGCAATCCACCATCTGTAACAGGTATTCTTATATAATTAAGTGAATTATCTTTAGTAATTTCTTTTTCAGATTTAACTTCTGTTGGAGTTATAGTTATTTCAGGATGATTATGAAATGTAAGAGGAACATTTAATTTTATAGAAGATAAATCTTTTTTTTCAGTTATAACAACCTGTCTGTTAGTTAAACCTATATTAGCATTGTTGTTTTCATTCTTAAAGCTTACAGGAACTCCATTTACAAATCCATGTGATTCTTGTCTAAGATCAATTATAGTTAATGGATAAGATGTATTTATAGCATTTTTTATAAGAGATATATTATTTTTAGAAAACTGTTGACTACCTGAAGCATTTAATTTATCTAATCCAGAGAGATTTAAAGATGAATTATTTTTTAGTTTGGAAATATCGGAGGTAGTCCGAAAGTGTGAAGGCATTATATTAGAATTCAAATTATCTATAACAAGATTTATATTTTTTTCTTCATTATTATTAGAAGCAAAAACAGTACTACTATTTAAGATAAAAGAAAAAGTTATTATAAACAATAAAAGAAAAGAAATAATAATTTTAAATTTGGATTTTTTATACATATTTAAAGTCACCTCATTTTATTATAGTAAAAAAATACTTTAATTTAATATTTGCTATGAAAATGTTTTATATTCAAGTAATAGAATAATTGTTAAATATAAATGGGTTTTATTATTAAATTTATTTAAAATAGATAATTTACAATAATGATACTTTGTGTAATAATATAATAATGAATTTTTACAAAGAAAAAGCGAGTGAGGTATAATATGGAAACAGGATTTGATCATATAAAATATTTAGAAGAACAATCGAAGTATATATTAGAAAGAGTTAATGATTATGACAAATTATATTTAGAGTTTGGTGGAAAACTTTTTAATGATAGACATGCAATGAGAGTACTTCCTGGATTTGATGAAAATGCAAAAATTAAATTATTACATAAACTTAGAGAGAAAGTAGAAGTTGTAATATGTGTTTATGCAGGAGACATAGAAAGAAACAAAATAAGAGGCGATTTTGGTATTACATATGATATGGATGTACTAAGACTTATTGACGATTTAAGAGCCTATGATTTAGAAGTTAATAGTGTAGTTATTACTAGATATGATGGACAACCAGCAACTACAGTATTTATAAATAAGTTAGAAAGAAGAGGCATTAAGGTATATAAACATAAAGCAACTAAGGGATATCCTACTGATGTAGATACAATAGTTAGTGAAGACGGATATGGTAAAAACCCTTATATAGAAACTACTAAACCAATAGTGGTAGTTACAGCACCAGGACCAGGAAGCGGAAAACTTGCTACATGTTTAAGTCAGTTATATCATGAATCTAAAAGAGGAAATGCTGCAGGGTATTCAAAATTTGAAACTTTCCCTGTATGGAATGTTCCATTAAAACATCCACTAAATATTGCATATGAAGCAGCTACAGTTGATTTAAAAGATGTTAATATGTTAGATTCATTCCATATGGATGCATATAATAAAGTTACTGTTAACTATAATAGAGATATTGAAACTTTTCCAGTATTAAAAAGAATAATAGAAAAAATAACAGGAAAAGAATCAGTTTATAAATCACCAACAGATATGGGTGTAAATAGAGTTGGTTTTGGAATAGTTGACGATGATGTTGTTAAGGAAGCTTCTAAGCAAGAAATAATAAGAAGATATTTTAAAACTGGATGCGAATATAAAAAAGGATATGTTGATAAAGAAACATTTGATAGATCTAAACTAATAATGGAAGAATTAAATCTTAAAGAAACTGATAGAAAAGTAGTTACTCCAGCAAGAGAAAAATCTTTAAAATTAAAAGAAAAATCTGATTCTAATGATATATGTCCAGCGGTGGCATTAGAACTTAAAGATGGAACTATATTAACAGGAAAAACTTCAGATTTAATGGATGGAGCAGCTGCGGTTACAATAAATGCTATAAAATATTTGGCAAATATTTCAGATGACATTTATTTAATATCACCAGTTATTCTTGAACCAATAATCAGTCTTAAAGCTAAAACATTTAAGGAAAGGAATACTTCTCTTAGTTTAGAAGAAGTTCTTACTGCACTAAGTATTTCAGCAGCAACAAATCCAACAGCAGGAGTTGCAATGGAAAAATTAGCTTTATTAAAAGGATGTCAAGCACATTCAACAACTATACTTTCAAGAGCTGATGAATTAACTTTTGGTAAATTAGGAATAGAAGTAACATCTGATCCGAATTATCCATCAGAAAGTCTTTATTATAATAATTAAAAATAATTAAATAACTTAAAAGAGATAATATACTTTTAATAAAAAAGATATATTATCTCTTTTTATTTTATCTATGTCTTAAGTGTATGTTGATATTGCAGATAAGTTTGTGGACAGAATTGTAATAGGAAACTTGACTCTTATACATTCGTTCAGTAAGTTCGAGAAACAAAATATAAAATTGCACTCTGTGAAAGTTCAAATAACCAAATATAAAATTTGGATTTTCACTTTTGGATTCTTACTTGTGACTCTCACTTAAGAACTCTAGAATAAGTATTAGTCAAATTAATGCATGTTCCCAATCAAAGATTGCTGACAAGCAATTAATTTGAAAAATCTTCATTAATAATTCTAAAAAGTAAATTCCAATACCAGTTCTATCTATAATATAATATCAACACTAGTTTAAAATATAGCCTTTATTTTTCAATTTTTATTTATAAATTATTTTAGATATTATGTTGATGAAAAATAGATATATTAAGATGTTTGATATGTGATAAAGTTACAGAAAAAAATTATTTTATAAAATAAACTAAAATAAATGATAAGTTTTTAAAAAGTAAATTTAAGATATTTAGAAGATTTTTTATAATATTAATTTGAATTTAAGCAGATTATACTATTAGATTTATTACTTCAAGAAATAAATTATAATAAGGAGAGAAATAATATGGCTAAAAAAGTTATTATTGTTGGTGGTGTTGCTGGAGGAGCATCTACAGCAGCTAGATTAAGAAGATTAGATGAAAATTTAGAAATAATTATGGTAGAAAAAGGAGAATATATATCTTTTGCAAACTGTGGTCTTCCATATTATATAGGTGAAACAATTAGTGATAGAGATCAATTAATTGTTCAAACAGTAGAAGAAATGTCAAAAAAATTTAATTTAGATATAAGAAATTTAAGTGAAGTAATAAAAATAAATAAAGAAGATAAGAAGGTTACTATTAAGAATCATAAAACACAAGAAATGTATGAAGAAAATTATGATATTTTAGTTTTATCTCCAGGAGCTAATCCAATAAAACCACTGATACCAGGAATAAATGATAGTAACAATCTATTTACACTTAGAAATATGAATGATATGGATAAAATTAAAGATTACATTGATAAATCTAAACCTAAGCATGCAACTGTAATAGGTGGAGGATTTATAGGCATTGAAATGGCTGAAAATCTATATGATATAGGAATAGATATTACATTAATAGAAGCAAGTGATCAAGTAATGGGACCTATTGATATAGAAATGGCAAGTATAATTCATCAACATTTAATAGATAAAAATGTTGAATTAATTTTAAAAGATTCAGTAACATCATTTGAAAATAACGGAAGAAAAATAAATTTAAAAAGTGGAAAAGAAGTAGAGACAGACCTCATTATATTATCAATTGGAGTTAAGCCGGAAACGTTAATAGCGAAAGAAGCTAATATTGAATTAAATGAGAGAGAAGCTATTATAGTTAATAAGTATATGCAAACGTCAGATCCTAATATTTATGCATTAGGTGATGCAGTACAGGTAATAGATTTTGGAAGTAAAAAGCCAACATTAATTCCACTAGCTTGGCCAGCAAATAGACAAGGTAGAATAGTAGCAGATAATATATGTGGAAAAAATATTGAATATAAAGGCACTCTTGGATCATCAGTTGCAAAGGTATTTGATTATACAGTAGCATCAACTGGAAATAATGAAAAGGTATTAAAAAAGATGGGAATAGATTTTAAAACTATTCATATCCATCCGGGATCTCATGCAGGATATTATCCAGGATCTTTTCCAATAGCTATTAAAATGTTGTTTGATGATAAAAATGGAAAAATATTTGGAGCACAAGCTGTTGGAATGGACGGGGTTGAAAAACGTATAGATATAATTGCAACTGCAATTAAAGCAGGACTTACAGTTTTTGATTTACAAGATATTGAAGCTTGTTATGCACCACCATATAATTCAGCTAAGGATCCAGTTAACATGCTAGGATATTATGCATCAAATATTATAGAAGGAAATGTAAAAACAATTCAATGGCATGAAATTGATAAATTAAATAAAGAAGAATCTATAATTTTAGATGTAAGAGAAGATTTTGAATTAGTAACAGGAACTGTAGATAATTCTATGCATATTTCTTTAAAAAATTTAAGAGAGAGATTAAGTGAAATTCCTAAAGATAAAAATATATATGTTACTTGTCAAGTAGGATTAAGAGGATATGTTGCATGTAGAATATTAGAACAAAACGGAATAAAGTGTACTAATATAGATGGTGGAATAAAAACATATTTATATGTAAAGAGAGCAGAAGAAAGTATTTCTAATCAATATAGAAAGATTAAAGAAGTAAAGGATGAAGTTGCAGCTATGAAACTAGAGGATTTAGATATAACAGAGATAAATGCTAAGACTACTTTAAATGCATGTGGTCTTCAATGTCCAGGACCAATAAAAAGAGTGTTTGAAGAAGTAAGTAAAATGAATGATGGGGAAGTATTAGAAGTAAAAGCTAGTGATCCTGGATTTAGTAAAGATATTAAGTCTTGGTGTGATAATACAGGAAATACTCTATTAAAATCTGAATTTCTTACTAAAGACAAGGCTTTTGTAGCTTATATAAAAAAAGGTATGAATGAGGAAAATAAAACTTTGAAAGTATCTTCAGAGAAAAATGGAGCAACATTAGTAGTATTTAGTGGAAATTTAGATAAAGCAATAGCTTCATTTATTATAGCAACAGGAGCAGCATCTATGGGTAAAAAAGTTACAATGTTCTTTACGTTTTGGGGACTTAATGTATTAAAAAAGAAAAATAAACCTAGAGTTAGTAAAGATTCTATGGAAAAAATGTTTGATTTTATGTTGCCTGGACACCCAGGAAAATTACCATTATCTCAAATGAATATGATGGGAATGGGACCTGCAATGATAAAACAAATAATGAAAAAACATAACGTAGATGATTTAGAAACTTTAATAACTAATGCAATTAAAATGGGGGTTGACGTTGTTGCATGCTCTATGAGTATGGATTTAATGGGAATAAAAAAAGAAGAATTTATTGATGGAGTTGAATTAGGAGGAGTTGCATCTTATTTAGGTGCTACCGAGGATTCGGGATTAAATTTATTTATATAAAAACTATATTTAATTATAATGAAAGTTTTTTATTATATTAAAATATTAATATTTACTTATAATATAAGTAAAAAGAATATGGATTTATTTACTTTACTATATTATAAAGTCAGTTTAGTATAGTAAAATATATGATTAGAATAGTTACTTATATAAAATGCAGTAGATAATTTAGTGTAAAACAAAATTACCTACTGTTTTTTTATAATGTAGAAATTTTTATTTATATAATTTCTATATCTTTTTATCTATCTTTATTATGTTGTGATTATATTATAATAAAAGAATAAGTTTGAAATTTTAATTACTAGAGAGTAATCTGAAATATGTTTGGAGGAAAATAAATGAAATATAAAAATGATATATTAGAAAATAAAATGGAATATATAGAAGAATTATTTAATATTTATCCGATATTAAATAAAATAAATCAAGAAAATAATAATATTATAATGGAACATGGAATCCTAAAAGTTTTATATGCAGATGAATATATATCATCTGCAAAAGAAGAATGTTCAGGAATTTTATTTGTAATAAAAGGAACAATAAAAATTCAAAAAATTAATAAAGAAGGAGAAGAAACTAACCTTTATAATATAAAAGAAGGAGAATTATGCCACGAAGCATTAAGTTGTTTACTAAAATTTGAATCTTTAAATATAATAGGAGAAGCTATTCAAGATTCATTAGTATGTATAATTCCATTAGAAATTATGAAAAAATATTTTTTAAATAATAATGAATTTTTGTCATATATGTATAGGGATTTGTACAAAAAATTTAATCTTATTGTATCTAATAAAGAAGAAAGAGTCCATGAAGCGTTAGAAACAAGGTTAATTAAATTATTAATAAGTAAAAAGAGTAAAATAATATATACAACTCATAGCGAATTAGCTTTTGAAATTGATTCAGCAAGAGAAGTCGTTAGTAGAAAATTAAAAAGTATAGAAAAAAGAGGATATATAAAATTAGAAAGAGGAAAGATACAAATAATAAAATCTTTAGAAAAACTTTTATAAAATTTTGACTATTACTTAAGAATTCTAAAAGGAAATTTCACTGGTATTTTGTCATTATACTAAAATATTAATTCATGCTTAAAAGATAATAAATAATAAAACTTGAAAAAATCAAAATAAAGTATTAAAATTTAATTAAGTAATTACTTAATTAAATAGGTGAGGGTTATTATGAATAAAACTATAAATGTATTTAAAGCTCTTTCAGATGAAACTAGAGTGAAAACATTGTTATTAATATCAAAAAAGAGTATGTGTGCAAAAGGAATATCGAAGCATTTAAATATTACAGAAGCTGCAGTATCTCAACATATAAAAATTTTAAAAGAGGCTGATTTAGTAATAGGATATAAAATAGGCTATCATATTATTTATGATTTAAATGAAGAAATTTTAAATCAAATTGATATGTTTATAAAAAAGTTAATTAGTAATGATTTTTCTAATATTACTCTAGAAACCGATATACAAAATACAGAAAATAGTGAACGTAAATGCATATATAGTTGTAAACATAAAAAGTGCTCTCATAAAGGAAATTTTAAGGAGGATTTAGAAATGAAAGTATGTTTTCCAGTAAAATCAAATGAAGGTGTTAATAGTATACCATATGGACATTTTGGAACAGCACCATTATTTATAGTATGTGATACAGAAACTGAAGAGATTAAAGTTTTAAACAATGGAGATTTAGGACATGAACATGGTAAATGTCAACCAATAAAAGCTTTATCTGGAGAGATAGTTGATGCTGTAGTTGTTGGGGGAATAGGTCAAGGGGCCATAACTAAATTAAATTCAATGGGGATTAAAGTATATAAGTCTGCACAAGGAAGCATTAAAGAAAATTTAGAAGCATTAAAAAAATTAGAGTTAGTAGAATTTTCTCCTAATCATACATGTAACCATGATGGATGCGAACATTAATTTAAGAGATTGTCTGAAAATAAATATTAACATTTAATTAAAATATAATAAATAGAAGACTATTTCAAATACACAAATATGTTTTTTTGAAATAGTCCATTTTTATAATTAATTAAAAAACACATATTATTTATATGTAGTTATATTTATTTGAAATATACAAATAATATTATTTAATAAAAAGTTATAAATAATATGGAAAAAAATATATATAGACATTATAATGAAGTAATATAAGATTTATGCATAAAGAGGGGGAATCCAAAATGAAAAAAGTTAGAATAGCACTACTAGGATTGGGGAATGTTGGTCGTGGTGTTTGTATGATTTTAAATTCTAATAAAGAAGAGATAATGAAAAGATCTGGCTATGAAGTAGAAATAGCCAAAATCCTTGTAAGAGACAAAAATAAATCTAGGGGTATAGACGTTCCAGAAGAACTTATAACTACAGAGTTTAATGAAATATTAAATGATGATTCTATTAAAATAGTTCTTGAAATTATGGGAGGAATAGAACCAGCTAGAGAATATATGCTTCAATGTATGGATAAAGGTAAACATATAGTTACTGCAAATAAAATGTTACTTGCAACAAATGGAGATGAACTTTTTGAAAAGGCAGATAGCAAAGGATTAATGTTTAAATATGAAGCTAGTGTTGCAGGTGGAATACCAATAATAAATGGTATAGATGAGAGTTTAACTGCTAATAAAATTAAAGAATTATACGGGATTGTAAATGGAACAACAAATTATATATTAACTAAAATGGAATCTGAAGGTTTAGGATTTGATGAAGCACTAAAAGAGGCTCAGGATATGGGATATGCTGAAGCTGATCCAACATCAGATATTGAAGGATATGATGCTCAATATAAACTAGCAATATTATCATCTTTGGCATTTGGAACTAAAATAGATATAGATAATGTGTATAGAGAAGGAATTACAAATATTAAACCGATAGATATGGACTATGCTAAAGAATTCAAAATGGTAATAAAGCTACTTGCAATTGTTAAAGAAAACAATGAAAAATTAGAGTTAAGAGTCCACCCTACAATGATTCCTAAAAAGCATCCGCTTGCAAATGTATATGATTCATTTAATGCTGTATTTGTAAAAGGAAATGCTGTTGGTGATTTAATGTTCTATGGAAGAGGTGCTGGGGATTTACCGACTGGAAGTGCAGTGGTAAGTGATGTTATTGCAATATTAAGAAGCAATATAGATTTAGAAAACAATAACTCAGTAGTAAAAAATAATCTATGGGATAGAGAAATAGCTGATATAAAAGAAGTTGAAAGTAGATTTTATATAAGAGCATCTGTATTAGATGAACCGGGAGTACTAGGCGAAATAACTGCTATACTTGGAAGAAATAATGTAAGCTTACGTTCAGTTATCCAAAAAGGAGATCAAAATGAAGAAGGGAACGTTACAATAGTTTTAGTTACTCATACAACTAGTCAAAAACAAATATATGACTCATGCAATGAAATTTCAAGCCTTATCAGTGTAAATAATATAGACAATATAATTAGAATAGAAGATTTTAAAAACTAGAATAAAAAAGATCAGTAATTTCATAGGAAATTACTGATCCTTTTCTATACAATTATTTTTTTTTTATAACAATTCTAATAAAAACAAAATTATTAAAAATAAAATTAAAATACATAAAAAATAAAAAGTATTTAAAAATAACACTAATATTATTAAAAATAATTATAATATAATAGAAGGAGTATAAAATAATGCTTAAATTAAAAATGAATTTTTTAATTTAATATAAATAATATGAGTGTTAAATAAATAACGATGTTGACAACTTTATACAAATATGTAATAATAAAAACATCAAAAGAAAACGTTTAATAGAGGGTGGACAATGAGTATTAGAAATTTACTAGAACAAAATCCTATCATAGCCGCAGTAAAAAATAAAGAACAATTAGATTTAGCATTAGACTCCTCAGCTGAAATTATATTTGTATTATTTGGAGATGTAATGAATATTAAGGAAATTAGTGAGTCGATAGTTTCTAGAGGAAAGGTAGGCATAATACATATTGATTTAGTTGAAGGTTTTACAAACAAAGAAGTTGTAATAAGGTTTATAAAACAAGAAACTAAATTTAATGGAATTATAAGTACAAAACCTCAGGTAGTTAAAACTGCTAAAAGTTATGGACTAGTAGCAATACAAAGAGTATTTATATTTGATACAATCGCTTTAAATAATGCAAAAAATCATTTAGTGTTAGATTGTGATGCGCTAGAAATATTACCTGGACTTATTCCAAAGGTAATAAAAATTATTTCAGATGAATCGAATAAACCTGTTATTGCAGGAGGTTTGATTGCTGATAAAGAAGATGTAATGTTAGCATTGAGTTCAGGAGCAACTTGCGTTTCCACAACTAAAAAAGAAATTTGGAATATGTAGGCTTAAGTGTATTAGAGTAATAGCTGCATAAAACATAGGTGTGTTTTGTGCGGCTTTATTTTATATAATTATTTTGAGAGGATTGGTGAATTAAATGGGTAATTACATCGTAGCATTAGATCAAGGAACTACAAGTTCAAGAGCAATTGTATTTGACAAGGAGCAAAATATTGTAGGGGTAAGTCAAAAAGAATTTACTCAAATTTATCCTAAAGAAGGATGGGTTGAACATAATCCGTTAGAAATATGGTCAAGCCAATATGGAGTGCTTCAAGAAGTATTAGCAAAAACAAACATAAGTGCTGATGAAATCGCAGCAATAGGTATAACAAATCAAAGAGAAACTACAATAGTATGGGATAAGAACACTGGAGAACCAGTTTACAATGCTATAGTATGGCAATGTAGAAGAACAGCCCCAATAGTAGAAGAATATAAGAAAGATGCAGAATTTGTTGAATATGTAAAAGAAAACACTGGATTATTATTAGATGCTTATTTCTCAGGAACTAAAATCAAATGGATTTTAGATAATGTTGAAGGTGCAAGAGAAAAAGCAGAAAAAGGAGATTTATTATTTGGTACAGTTGATACATGGTTAGTTTGGAAATTAACAAATGGTAAGGTTCATGTAACCGACTACACTAATGCTTCAAGAACTCTTCTTTATAACATAAAAGAATTAAAATGGGATGAAAAGATAATCAATAGATTAGGAATTCCAACATCAATGTTACCTGAAGTTAAAAATTCTTCTGAAGTTTATGGATATGCAAACCTTGGCGGTGTTGGGGGCGTTAGAGTTCCAATAGCTGGTATGGCTGGAGACCAACAATGTGCTTTATTTGGACAAACTTGTTTCGAAAAAGGTAGTGCTAAAAACACTTATGGAACTGGATGTTTCTTACTTATGAATACAGGAGAAGATATGGTTCTTAGCAAAAATGGACTAGTAACTACAATCGCTGTTGGTATTGATAATAAAGTTGAATATGCTTTAGAAGGTTCAGTATTCGTTGGTGGAGCTGTAATTCAATGGGTTAGAGATGAACTTCAATTCATCCATGATGCAGCAGATTCAGAATACTTCGCTAAGAAAGTACCAGACAATGGTGGAGTTTATGTTGTTCCAGCATTCGTTGGACTAGGTGCACCATACTGGGATATGTATGCTAGAGGAGCTATCTTTGGATTAACTAGAGGAGCTAATAGAAATCATATAATCAGAGCAGCTCTTGAAGCAATAGCTTACCAAACTAATGACTTATTAACAGCTATGGCAGAAGATGCTGGATGTAAATTAGCATCACTTAGAGTTGATGGAGGAGCTAGTAGAAATGATCTATTAATGCAATTCCAAGCTGATATTTCTAATACACAAGTTCTTAGACCAATAATAACTGAAACTACAGCTTTAGGAGCTGCTTATTTAGCAGGTCTTGCAGTTAAATTCTGGGGATCAAAAGAAGAAATTGCAACTAAATGGGCTGTTAGCCAAAGCTATGCTCCAACTTTTGATAGTGCTAAGAGAGAAAAACTATATAAAGGATGGAAAAATGCAGTTTCAAGAGTAAAAGGTTGGATAGAAGAGTAGACAAACCTGAACATTTGTGTTATAATGTAAATATAAATTAAAAGTGCTTAGAGAATTAGAGTCAAGCGCAAAAACAGGTTATGTATAACGTGTATTTGTGTTTGGCTCTTTTGTTATATAAAAGGAGGATAAAATATGTATGATGTAGCAATAATTGGAGCTGGTGTCATTGGAGCTTCTATATTTAGAGAATTAACTAAATATAACTTAAAAGTGGCTGTTTTAGAAAAAGAAAAGGATGTATCAATGGGTACTTCAAAAGCTAACTCAGCAATAGTACATGCTGGATTTGATCCAAAAGAAGGTACTTTAATGGCAAAGTACAATGTAAAAGGAAATGAAATGTTTGAAGACCTTTGTAAAGAATTATCAGTTCCTTTTAAAAGAAATGGTTCATTAGTTGTAGCTCATTCAGAAGAAGAAATGGAAACTGTAAAAGGTCTTTGTGAAAATGGAACTAAAATAGGTGTTAAAGGACTAAGAGTTATAGATAAAAAAGAATTATTAGAGATGGAACCAAATCTTACAGATGAAGTTCATGGAGCTCTATATGCACCAACTGGTGGAATTGTAGGACCATTTGAGTATACGATTGCATTGTGTGAAAATGGTGTAACTAATGGTGGAGAAATTAAGCTTAAAAAAGAAGTGGTTTCAATAAAGAAAGATAATAATATATTTACAATTGAAACAGCTGATGGAGAAAAAATTCAAGCTAAATATATAGTTAATGCTGCTGGTCTTTACGCAGATAAAATTCATAATTTAATATGCAAAGAAACATTTAGTATTACTCCTAGAAGTGGAGAATACTATGTAATGGATAAATCTCAAGGTACTGTAGTATCTCATACAATATTCCCTTGTCCTTCAAAAATGGGTAAAGGTATCTTAGTTAGTCCAACAGTACATGGAAATCTTATTATCGGACCTGATGCTATTGATATAGATGATAAAGAAGATTTAGGAACAATAGGAGAAGGACTAGATGCTATAAGAGAAGCTTCTCTTCATACTACTACTAAGATTAATTTTAGAGAAAGTATCAGAAACTTTGCAGGACTTAGAGCTACTCCAAGTACTGGTGACTTTATAGTTGAAGAAAATGATGAAGTTAAAGGATTTGTAGATGCTGCTGGAATGAAATCACCAGGATTATCTTCTGCACCAGCTGTAGCAGAAGCTGTAGTTGAAATTTTAGGAAATGCAGGACTTGAATTAGCTAAAAAAGATAATTTTGTTGCTAAGAGAGAACAAGTTCATTTCATGGAATTACCAGCTGAAGAAAAAGCTAAATTAATAAAGAAGAACCCTCAATATGGAAGAATGATTTGTAGATGTGAAAGCATTACTGAAGGTGAAATCGTTGATGCTATAAAGAGATCATTTGGAACTCTTTCTCTAGATGGTATTAAGAGAAGATGTAGACCAGGAATGGGTAGATGTCAAGGTGGATTCTGTGGACCTAGAGTTCAAGAAATAATATCAAGAGAATCTGGAGTTAAACTAGAAGAAGTAGTGCAAGAAAAAGACGGTTCATACATTTTAACAGGAAAAACTAAGTAGGAGGCTTTAATTATGAGTTATGAATTAATAGTAATTGGTGGAGGTCCAGCAGGACTTGCAGCAGCATATGAAGCATATAATGAAGGAGTCAAAAAAATACTAATTCTAGAAAGAGATAAAGAAATGGGAGGAATCCTAAATCAATGCATACATAATGGATTTGGGCTTCATACTTTTAAAGAAGAATTAACAGGTCCTGAATATGCAAGCAGATTTATTGATATGCTAAAAGATACAAATGTAGAAGTTAAATTAGATACAATGGTATTAAATATAGATTCAGATAAAACTGTACATGCAATTAATTCAGAAGAAGGTTACATGACTTTAAAAACAGAAGCAGTAATACTTGCAATGGGATGTAGAGAAAGAACTAGAGGAGCTATAAATACTCCAGGAGACAGACCAGCGGGTGTATTCACTGCAGGTGCAGCTCAAAGATATATAAATATGGAAGGATATATGCCGGGTAAAGAAGTATTAATACTTGGATCTGGAGATATCGGACTTATAATGGCTAGAAGAATGACACTTGAAGGTGCAAAGGTAAAGGCTGTTGTAGAATTATGCCCATACTCTAATGGACTAAACAGAAATATTGTTCAATGTTTAAATGACTATGATATTCCACTATTCTTATCACATACTATTATTGATATAGTAGGTCAAGAAAGATTAGAAAAAGTTGTTATTGCTGAAGTTGGTCCAGATAGAAAACCAATTAAGGGAACAGAAAAAGAATTTGAAGTTGATACATTATTATTATCAGTTGGACTTATACCTGAAAATGAATTATCAACAAATGCAGGTATACAAAAAGATAATAGAACAAATGGATTAGTAGTAACAGAAAGCATGGAAACATCAATGGATGGAGTATTTGCTTGTGGTAATGTAGTTCATGTTCATGACTTAGTTGACTTTGTAACTCAAGAGTCAAAACATGCTGGAAAATCTGCAGCTAAATATATTAAAAAAGAACTTAAAAAAGGTAGCTATGTTAATATAATCAATGGACAAAACATTAATTATACAGTACCTCAAAAGCTTGATGTAGAAGCTGTAGATGATAAATTAACAATATTTATGAGAGTTAATAATATTTATCATAATAAAGCTTTAGTTGTAAGATGTAATGGTGAAGAAATTGCTAAGTTTAAGAGAACTCACTTAGCACCATCAGAAATGGAAAAAGTTATTTTAAGCAAACCTTTATTAGAAAAAGTTAAAGGTGATATTACAATATCATTAGAGGATGGTGAATAAGATGATAAAAGAATTAATTTGTATAAGCTGCCCAATGGGTTGTCATTTAAAAGTAGATGCTGAAAATAAAACAGTAACAGGAAACACTTGTAAAAGAGGAGCAGAATATGGAATAAATGAAGTTACTAACCCAGTTAGAGTAATAACTTCAACTGTTAAAGTAAAAGGTGGATCACTTCCAGTTATTCCAGTTAAAACTAATGGATCTATTCCAAAAGGACTTAACTTTAAATGTATGGAAGTTTTAAAAGAAGTAGAAGTACAAGCTCCAGTTAAAATAGGAGATGTTATTGTAAAAGATGTATTAGGAACTGGTGTAGATATAGTTGCTGCTAGAAATATGAAAGCAATATAAGAAATATCTATTATAAAAAAATGTTGGAAGTAAAATTCCAACATTTTTTTATTCTTTAGAAAATTATATATTTTAAAATCTGTGGATAACTTTTAGAATATCTTGATTTAAAGGTATTATAAGTACCACTAAAGGATAAAAAGAAAATATATTCGCCTGCCAGATTTTTTTCACATATGTTCGAAAATCTAGATGCGTAAAAAAATAGATGGTTCCACAGTCGCCTTGACGATTTTTTTATTTGGCTATATTTTAAAATAGTGTTGATATTATACTAATCAACACTTACTTAAAGCCGAGTTTTTTTGTTTGAAAAATAAGATAAGACTATGTTTTAAAACATAGTCTTATCTATAAAATATTTATTAATTAAAAGCATGATAAATTGCAGCTATAGCCTTTTCAAAATTATCATTTTCTATTCCGATTAATATGTTAATTTCACTTGAGCCTTGATCAATCATTCTAATATTAACATCAGCCTCTGATAAGGCATGAAATATTTTTGCAGCAACTCCTTTTTGTTTAGCCATTCCTTTACCTACTGTAGCAACTAATGCCATATTTGGATGAACAACTATTGAGTCAGGATTACAAGTTCTTTTAATCTCATCTAAAATACGTTCTTTTTTGTTTTTTAATTGTGAATCTGAAATAACAAGACATACAGTATCTATTCCTGAAGGCATATTTTCAAATGAAACATTATTATTTTCAAGGATAGATAATAATTTTCTACAAAATCCTAATTCAGAATTCATAAGAGCTTTTGAAATAGAAATTACAGTAAAATCTTTTTTGCCTGCAATACCAGTTATAATTTGAGTATCATCACTAAATGAATCTTCTACAATAAATGTTCCTTTATCTTCAGGTCTATTTGTGTTTTTTATATTAATAGGGATACCTAATTCTCTTACAGGGAAAATAGCATCTTCATGTAGTACAGAAGCACCCATATAAGAAAGCTCCCTAAGTTCAGTATAAGTAATTGTACTTATAGGTTTTGGATTATCAATTATTCTAGGATCAGTCATTAAGAAACCTGAAACATCAGTCCAGTTTTCATAAAGATCAGCATTTAAACCTGCTGCTACTAATGCTCCAGTAACATCAGATCCACCACGAGAAAAAGTTACTATATCTCCTTTTTCATCAGCACCATAAAAACCAGGAATTACAGCACCATTAGTTGGTGAAAGTTTTTGTTTTAATAAGTCAAGAGTTTTTTTACAATCTAAAGTTCCGCTATTATTAAAAACAATAACATCTTTTGCATCAACAAATTCATAACCTAAATAGTTGCTTAGAATTAATGCATTCAAGTATTCCCCTCTACTTGCTGTATAATCCTTAGAAGCACCACTTTCGATATTTTTCTTTACTGTATTTAAGTGGTATTCTATATCAAAGTCTAATTCTAAATCTTTAACTATACCAATATATCTTTTTTGAATATGACTAAAAACATCATCTAAAGAAATACCAGCATCAACATGAGCGTGACAAAGATATAGTAAATCTGTTATTTTAGAATCTTTAGAATTTCTTTTGCCAGGTGCTGAAGGTATTACATATTTTCTTGATTTATTTAAATCAATTATATGTTTTACTTTTTTAAATTGATTAGCATCTGCTAAAGAACTTCCACCAAATTTTGTTATAATAGTATTCATTTTTATAGCCCCCTAAAAATGTAGTGTTATTATATGTAAAATATATAAATTTACATATAATAACATTGTAACAACTTATTATTTAATATTCAACAATTTTATATATGATAAACTATAAACTTAAATATAAGAATAAGTAATAAAAAAATATGTGTGGTAAAAATTATATATAAATTTGTGATTAACATTTTATTAAAATAATAGAAGTTAATCAGACTATATTGTAAATATATTTGATTTTAAATAATAAATCACTTTGTAAAATAAAAAAATAATAATATTTTATTAAAAAGTAGTTGAATTAGTTTTTTATATAATATATAATAAGAAAAAATGATTGAGCAAAGGCGTTCAATGGACAATTATAAAGGTTCATTGTACGCCTTTTTTTAATAAAAAGGGGGATATATTATGGCAAAGTATACAAAAGAGGATATTATAAACTTAGTAAAAGAAAATGGGGTTAAATTTATAAGACTTCAATTCACTGACATGTTTGGAGCATTAAAAAATGTAGCAATAACAGACAAGCAATTAGAAAAGGCATTAAATAATGAATGTATGTTTGATGGTTCATCAATTGATGGTTTTGTAAGCATTGAAGAATCAGATATGAGTTTAAGACCAAATTTAGATAGTTTTGTTATTTTTCCATGGAGACCTCAACAAGGAAAAGTTGCTAGATTAATATGTGATGTTTATATGCCAGATGGTAAACCATTTGAAGGAGATCCAAGATATATATTAAAAAGAGCTATAGCAGAAGCAAAAGAACTTGGATATGAAATGAATGTTGGACCAGAGTGTGAATTCTTTTTATTTGAGACTGATGAAAATGGAAATCCTACAACTAAGACACAAGATAAAGCAGGATACTTTGATTTAGCACCTACAGATTTGGGTGAAAATGCTAGAAGAGATATAACTTTAGCTTTAGAAGATATGGGATTTGAAATAGAAGCTTCTCACCATGAAGTTGCAGAAGGACAAAATGAAATTGACTTTAAGTATGGAGATGCATTAACAACAGCAGATAATATTATGACATTTAAATTAGTTGTTAAATCTATAGCTCAAAGACATGGATTATATGCATCTTTTATGCCTAAACCAATTTTTGGAATAAATGGTTCAGGTATGCATGTCAATATGTCATTATTTAAAGATGGAAAAAATGTATTTGTTGATGAAAATGATCCTAAAGGCTTAAGTAAAATAGCATATCAATTTATAGCTGGATTATTAAAAAATGTTAAGGGATTAGCTGCTGTTACAAATCCATTAGTTAATTCTTATAAGAGATTAGTACCAGGTTATGAAGCACCAGTTTATTTAGCTTGGTCTTGTAAGAATAGAACAGCATTAATAAGGGTACCAGCATCTAGAGGAGCAGGAACTAGAGTGGAATTAAGATGCCCAGATCCAAGTTCTAATCCATATTTAGTATTAGCTTGTCTTTTACAAGCAGGATTAGACGGAATAAAAAATAACTTAGAAGTACCAGCTGAAGTTGAAGCGAATATTTTTGATATGACAGATAAAGAAAGAAAGAATAATAATATAGATAATTTACCAGATAATTTATATGAAGCTGTTAATTTCATGAAAGAAAGTGAGTTAGCTAAAAAAGCATTAGGAGAGCATACATTTAATAATTATATTAAAGCAAAAGCTGCTGAGTGGGATGATTATAGAACAAAAGTTCATAATTGGGAATTAGAAAATTATTTAAGTAAATACTAATATAAATCATTCTTATTTTAAGGTGGGAATTGCAATGGCAAAAACAGAAAAAATAGTTATAGCTTTAAGCAATACAGAAACAGCCACAAAATTAAAGAATCTATTAATGCAAGAAGGGTATAATGTTATAGCATTATGTAATTCAGGTAATGAATTAATTAGATTAGTAATAAAAAATTCTCCAGATCTAGTTTTAGTAGGACATAAATTTAAAGATATGAGTTTATTAGATGTTTATGAAACATTAGTAGACACTACTAGCTTTTTAGCCATTGTGAATGAACCATATAAATCATTTATAGAAGAAGATACAGATATATATTGTATTGGAACTAAAATATCAAATGTGCTTTTGACAAATGCAATTGATTTAATATTTCAAAGTAAAAGAAGAATTAAAAAATTAAAAGAAAAGGTTGAAGAGTTAGAGCATACTTTAGAAGAAAGAAAACTTATTGAAAAAGCTAAAGGTAAATTGATGTTAGATTCAGGTATTACAGAAAATGAAGCTTTTAGATATATGCAAAAATTAAGTATGGATTCTGGAAGGAAATTAGGAGAAATTGCTAATTTAATTTTAAGTGAATCACAATGACCGTGTAGATAAAATTTACGAGTAATTATGTCTAAAAAAGAGATATATTTACTCGTTATTTTGCTACAAATGGATATATTTTTAAAAGGAGGAATTTAAGTGGAAAATTTTGATTCTAATTTACAAGGTTTATATAGACAAAGTTTTGAACATGATGCATGTGGTATTGGTACTATTGTAAATATTGATGGTGAAAAATCTCATGAAATTTTATCAGATTGTTTAACTATTTTAGAAAATTTAAAACACAGAGGCGGAACTGGTTCGGATGAAAATACTGGAGATGGGGCAGGAGTATTATTTAACATACCTCATAAATTTTTCAAAGAAGAATTAAAATTAAAAGGAATAACTCTTGGTAGTGAAGGTGACTATGCAGTTGCTATGGTATTTTTACCACAGGAGAAAAAGGCAAGAAAAGAAGCAATTAACCTTTTAGAAGAGATTATTAAAGAGGAAGGTATAGAATTGTTTGCTTGGAGAGAAGTTCCGGTAAATCCTTCAATATTAGGTAAAGCATCTTTAGAAGCAATGCCAGTAATTATGCAGGCTTTTGTAAAAAGACCAAAGTGGATAAAAAAAGGAATAGCATTTGAGAGAGAACTTTATATAATTAGAAGAAATTTAGAAAAAAGAGCAACTTGGATAAGTAAATTTCTTAATGAAACTTTTTACATAGCTTCTTTTTCATCTAAGACTATTGTATATAAGGGAATGTTATTATCAACTCAATTAAGAGAATTTTATAAAGATTTAAATGATGAAAGAGTTAAAACATTTCTTGCATTAGTACATTCGAGATTTAGTACTAACACATTTCCAAGCTGGGAAAGAGCACATCCAAATAGATTTATGATTCATAATGGAGAGATAAACACATTAAGAGGAAATGTGAATAAAGTTTACTCAAGAGAAACTAATGTAAAATCAAGAGTACTTGGAAAAGATTTAAATAGAGTATTACCAATTATAAATAAAGAAGGATCTGATTCAGCAATTTTAGATAATAATTTAGAATTTTTATATATGAATGGTATGGATTTAACAAGAGCTGTTATGATGGCAATTCCTGAACCATGGCAAAAAAGTAAAACTATGAGTGAGGAAAAAAGAGCATTTTATGAGTATAATGCTACATTGATGGAACCATGGGATGGTCCAGCATCAATAGTATTTACTGATGGGGAAAAAGTTGGAGCAGTTTTAGATAGAAATGGATTAAGACCATCTAGATACTATATAACTAAAGATAGAAGGCTAATTTTATCTTCAGAAGTTGGAGCATTAGATATTTCACCAGAAATTATAGAAAAGAAAGACAGATTAAGACCTGGTAGAATGTTAATTGTAGATACAGTGAAAAAAGAAATTATTGATGATGAGAAATTAAAACATACTTATGCTATAGAGCATCCTTATGGAGAATGGCTTGAAGAAAAATTATTAACTTTAGATAAGATGAAAGTTAGCAAATCATTAAAAATAGAATATGACAAAGAAACTATAAAAAAATTAGAGAAAGCTTTTGGTTATACTTATGAGGAAGTGAAAACAACAATCCTTCCAATGGCTAAAAATGCTTCAGAACCACTTTCAGCAATGGGAGTTGATACTCCGATATCAGTATTATCAAAGCAAGCACAACCATTATTTAATTATTTCAAACAATTATTTGCACAGGTAACAAATCCACCTATAGATGCAATTAGAGAGGAAATAGTTACAGCTTCTAATGTTTATATAGGCCCAGAAGGCAATATTTTAGAAGATAAGCCAACAAATTGTGAGCTTATAAAGCTTGATTCACCGATAATAAATAATGAAGAATTATCAAAAATAAAGGCACTTAATGAAGGAAATTTAAAATCAAAAGTTATAGATATTGTATTTGATAAAGGCGAATCCCTAGAAGATGCATTAGATGAAATGTTTGACAAAGCACAAGAAGCATATGAAAAAGGATATACTATTCTAATATTGTCAGATAGAAGTGTATGTTCAACTAAGATTCCAATACCATCATTACTTGCAGTATCATCATTGCATCAATATTTAGTTAAAAAGGGAACTAGAACATCTGTAGGATTAATACTAGAAACGGGAGAACCAAGAGAAGTACATCATTTTGCTACATTAATAGGATTTGGAGCATCAGCTATAAATCCATATATGTCATATGAATCTATAAGAAATCTTATTGAAGAAGGAATGCTTGAAGTTGAATATGAAAAGGCTGTTTATAATTACAATAAGGCTATTCTTAAAGGTATAATCAAGATACTTTCTAAAATGGGAATTTCAACAATTCAATCTTATCAAGGAGCACAGATTTTTGAAGCTATAGGTATAGGTAAAGAAGTAATAGATAAATATTTTACTAATACTGTAAGTAGAATTGGAGGCATTGGCTTAAAAGAAATTCAAAGAGAAGCTGAAATAAATCATGAAAATGCATTTAGAGATAAAACTTATGCTTCTGATTTTGAGTTAGATTCTCCAGGATATGAAAAGCTTAGATCAGGAGAGGAAAAAGAAGAACATTTATATAATCCATTAACTATTCACAAGTTACAAGAGGCAACTAAAATAGGAGATTATAATTTATTTAAAGAATATTCTTCTTTAATTGATAATCAAGAATCTGAAATAACTTTAAGAGGATTATTAGAATTTAATTATAATTCTAAAAGTATTTCATTAGATGAAGTTGAACCAGTTTCTGAAATAGTTAAAAGATTTAAAACAGGAGCTATGTCATATGGATCAATTTCAAAAGAGGCACATGAAGCATTAGCTATTGCTATGAATAGAATTGGCGGTAAATCTAATACCGGTGAAGGTGGAGAAGATAGAGAAAGATGGAATAGAGATGAAAATGGTGATTCAAGAAGATCATCAATAAAACAAGTTGCATCTGGTAGATTTGGAGTAACATCTGAATATTTAGTAAATGCTGATGAATTACAAATAAAGCTTGCGCAAGGAGCAAAACCAGGTGAAGGAGGACAATTACCAGCTACTAAGGTTTATCCATGGATTGCAAAAACAAGACATTCAACTACTGGAGTTGGACTTATATCACCACCACCACATCATGATATTTATTCAATAGAAGATTTAGCACAATTAATTTATGATTTAAAAAATGTTAATACAAATGCAGCAGTGTCTGTAAAGTTAGTATCAGAATGTGGTGTTGGTACTGTTGCAGCTGGTGTTGCAAAAGGTGGAGCTGATGTAATACTTATATCAGGTTATGATGGAGGTACAGGTGCATCACCTAAAAATTCAATTAAAAATGCAGGGCTTCCATGGGAACTTGGATTAGCAGAAGCACACCAAACTTTATTAATAAATGAATTAAGAGATAGAGTTAAGGTTGAAGTTGATGGTAAGCTTATGACGGGAAGAGATGTAGCAATTGCAGCACTTCTTGGTGCTGAGGAATTTGGATTTGCAACTGCACCATTAGTATCACTTGGATGTGTCATGATGAGAGTATGTAATTTAGATACTTGTCCAGTTGGAATTGCAACTCAAAATGAAGAATTAAGAAAAAGATTTAAAGGAAAACCAGAATATGTAGTTAATTTTATGTATTTTATAGCACAAGAATTAAGAGAAATAATGGCAAGTCTTGGTTTTAGAAAATTAGATGAAATGGTAGGAAGAGTAGATAGGCTTAAACAAAAAGAAAATATTCATGGCTGGAAAGCAAAAAATATTGATTTAAGTTCTATATTATATACACCAGATAAATTTAAAGGTAAAGTGGTTAAGTTTGATGAAAGAAGAAAATATGATCATAAATTAGATGAAGTAATAGATAAGGAAGTACTTATTGGTAAATGCCAAGATGCAATAAGAAATGGTGAAAATGTAAAATTTGAACTGGATGTAACTAATATTAATAGAACTTTAGGAACTATGCTTGGTTCTGAAATAACAAAGGAACATGGATCAAAAGGATTAAAAGAAGATTCTATAGTTATTAAATGTAATGGTGCAGCAGGTCAAAGTTTTGGGTCATTTATACCTAAAGGTTTGACACTTGAAGTTGAAGGCGATGCTAATGACTATTTTGGAAAGGGTATATCAGGTGGTAAACTTATAGTTTATCCTCCAAAGAAATCAACATTTATTGCGGAAGAAAATATTTTAATTGGTAATGTAGCTTTATATGGTGCAACTTTAGGAAAAGTATTTATAAATGGTATTGCTGGTGAAAGATTCTGTGTAAGAAACTCAGGGGCTACAGCAGTAGTTGAAGGTGTTGGAGCACATGGATGTGAGTATATGACAGGTGGTAAAGTTGTTGTTTTAGGTAAAATAGGAATAAATTTTGCAGCAGGTATGAGTGGCGGAATTGCTTATCTTTATAAAGAAGATAAGAACTTTAAAATAAATATAAATGATGAGATGGTTCTTTTAGAGGAATTAGATTTAGATGATGAAGAAGAATTAAAGAATTTAATAGAAGAACATGTTAAAGCTACAGGATCGTCTAAAGGAAACAGAATAGTATCTAATTTTGAAGTAGAAAAATATAACTTTATAAAAATAATTCCTAGAGATTATAAAAAAGTATTGGAAATAGTTGAAAAATATAAAAATCTTGGATGTGATGAAGAAGAAGCATTAATGAAAACATTTGAAGAAGTTAAAGGAAGATAGGAGGAATAAGATATGGGAAAACCAACTGGATTTTTAGAATATAATAGAGAAGTAGGAGAAAACAGAGATCCAAAAGAAAGATTAACAGATTATGATGAATTCCATAATAGACTTCCTTTAGAAAACCAATGTATCCAAGGTGCAAGATGTATGGATTGTGGAGTTCCATTTTGTCAATCGGGAGTATTGTTTTCAGGAATGGTATCAGGATGTCCACTTCATAATTTAATACCAGAATGGAATGATTTAATATATAGAGGAAAATGGGATTTAGCTTATGAAAGATTAAGAAAAACTAATCCATTTCCTGAATTTACAGGAAGAGTGTGTCCAGCACCTTGTGAAGCAGGATGTACGATAGGATTAAATGGACCATCAGTTACTATAAAGGAAAATGAAAGAGCAATTATTGATACTGCATTTGAAAATGGAAATGTAATTGCTAATCCACCATTAAAAAGAACAGGAAAAAAAGTTGCTATAATTGGTTCTGGACCAGCAGGACTTGCGGCAGCGGATATATTAAATAAATGCGGGCATAAAGTGACGGTATATGAGAGAAGTGATAGAATTGGTGGATTATTAATGTATGGAATTCCTAATATGAAGCTTGATAAGAATGTTATTTTGAGAAGAGTTAGTTTAATGGCTGAAGAAGGAGTTAAATTTATAACTAATGCAAATGTTGGAGAAAATTACAATGCTAGAGAAATAATAGATGAATATGATGCAGTAGTATTGGCTACTGGAGCATCACAACCAAGAGATCTTAAAGCAGAAGGTAGGGAAAATGCAAAAGGAATTTATTTTGCAGTAGACTTTTTAAAAGCAAATACAAAAAGTCTTTTAGATTCAAATCTCCAAGATGAAAATTATATTTCAGCAAAAGATAAAAATGTAATTGTAATTGGAGGAGGAGATACTGGGACAGATTGTGTTGCAACATCTCTTAGACATGGATGTAAATCATTAGTTCAATTTGAAATAATGGAAAAACCAAGTGCTGAAAGAAAAGAAGATAATCCTTGGCCAGAATGGCCTAAAACTCTAAAAATTGATTATGGTCAAGACGAGTTTAAAGCTATATACGGAAAGGATCCTAGAGAATATCTAACAACAGTTATTGAATTGCATAAAGATAGTGAAGGCAATATTGAAAGTATTGATACTGTAAATGTTAAGTGGGAAAAAGATGCTCAAGGTAGAAATTCATTAACTTATGTAGAGAATTCAAAGAAAAATTGGAAAGCTGAACTTGTATTAATTGCTATGGGGTTTACAGGGTCACAAAGTTATATTAAAGATGCCTTTGGAGTTGAATTTGATGAAAGAGACAATATAAAAGCTGAGTTTGGTAATTTTAAAACTAATATTCCTAAAATTTTCGTTGCTGGTGATGCAAGAAGAGGGCAATCATTAGTAGTTACAGCTATTAATGAAGGTATAAGTGCAGCAATTAGAATAGATAAATTTTTAAGAAAATAAAATTAGTTTTAAGAAAAGAAAAGTTTTAGCTAGCATTAACTTAAGTTAGTGCTAGTTTTTTATGTCGCACAATTATTCCTGTACTACGTTTGGAAAGGGTGCATGGCTAAAAAAATCGATGCTCCACAGTCACTTAGCAATTTCTTTATAAATGTTAATTGAAAAGTAGTATATTAGCTTTAAAAATTATCTAATAAAAAACATGGAAGTATAAATAATGGAAAATGGAGAAAACAACTTGGGTAAGTGAATTTAAAATTAAAACAAAACGCAATAAGTTTTTAATAACCATTTAATGAAATATTTAATATTACTTATTGCGCTGGTTTTAAATTTAAGGTATAATATAAAACAAAGAAATTAAAATTTGCAAAGGAGTATATTATGAGGGGAAATCTAAAAAGTATACTATATTTTATTGGGGGAGCATGTATATTAGCTCTAATAGTAACTTTGTTTTTAAGTCTTCTTCCATATATTTTATTAGTTGGAGTAATAGCTTATTTGTTAATAAAAATAGTATCATTTATACAGAAAAAAAAGAAAGAAAAAGAACATATAAATATTCCAGAAGATAATCAAAATATTACATATCAAACAGATGAAGATGATTTTAATGGAAAAGTAATTGATGTTGAATATGAAGAAGTAGATAAAAAATAATAGTATATTTATTTAAAGTAAATAAAGATAAGGTATTTTCATTATAATACTTTATCTTTTTTATATAAATATGGTAATGAAAAACTTATTATGATATAATATCAACCATAATAAATAGTTACAAATAAATAGTCACAGTGGAGGGTTAAAATGGGAAATAAAAATAATATTGTAAAATTTTTAAAATTACTATTAGCAATTTATTTATTTATAGGAGTTTTATTATTATTAACAAGTAATTTAATTTTTGATTTAAGTTTAAACTCAATGTTAATAGTTAGTATATTTGTATTAACTAGTGTTGTATATGGTATTTTAGTAAAAAATAAAAAAATTATTATAACTGGAGGAATAGCTGCATTAGCATATATTATCTTAATATTAATATTTAGTCCAATAATAAGTTACAATGCACATAGAAATTTAATTGGAGATGTAGAAAAAGTTGAATTTTCAAGTCAAATAGAATATATTGATTTAAATCAGTTACCAATAATAGATAAAGAATTAGCAGGAAAACTTGCTGATAAAAAGTTAGGGGAAATTGCAAGTCTTGGTAGTCAAGTATATGTAGGAGAATTAGATTTACAAAATGTAAATGGACAATTATATTATGTAGCACCATTAGAACATTCATCATTATTTAAGTGGTTTACAAATAGAGAGGGTACATTAGGATACATAAAAGTTAGTGCTACAAATCAAAATGATGTTCAGTTAGTAACAAAACTTAATGGCAAAGATATTAAGCTTAAGTATTTAAATTCATCATATTTATTTTCTAATTTAAAAAGAGCAACATTTTTTAGAGATATGAAAGCTGGACATACAGATTTCAGTTTTGAATTAGATGATACAGGAAGACCATATTGGGTAGTAACAAGGTATGACAATGCTATTGGAATGTTAGAATCAAAAGCTATAGGTGCATTGGTAATGGATGCACAAACAGGAGAAACTAAAATTTATAATACTAATAATTTACCTGAATGGGTAGATAGGATACAGCCACAAGATTATATAAGAAGATATATAGATAAATGGGGTGAACTAGTACATGGTGTTTTAAACTTTAGTGATAAAGATAAACTTAAAACAACTAATGGTATGAATATAATATATAATAATGATGTTTGTTATTATTATACTGGTGTAACTTCTGTAGGGAGTGATGAGAGTTTAGTAGGTTTTACATTAACAGATACAAGAAGTGGTAAAACAACTTTATATGAAACAGCAGGTGCAACAGAAGAAGCAAGCATGCAATCAGCACAAGGAAAAGTACAACAATATGGATATTTAGCTACATTTCCATATTTAATAAATATCCAAAATGAACCAACTTATTTTATGACTTTAAAAGATTCTAATGGATTAGTTAAACAGTATGCCATGGTTAATGTTAAGAATTATAATACAGTTGCTGTTGGAGATAGTCTTCAATCTACACTTAATAAGTATTTAGAATTATTAACTAATACTAATATTTCATTGGAAGGTGAAAATAAGGAAGAGACTATAAAAGGAGAGGTTGAAAGAATTGGAGTCATAGTTAAAGAAGGAACAAGTATTTATGACGTAAAGTTAAAGGGAATAGATAATATTTTTTCAGTTTCAACCGAAACTTCTAGAGATGTAGCATTGACAAATAAGGGAGATCTTATATCTGTAAAGTATATTAAAATTGGCGATAGTAGACATATTATTACAAATTCTTTTGAAAATTTATCATTAATTGGAGAATAAAATTTAAGTAATATAAATTAATAAAATTAAATATTGAAAAAATGAAAAAAATTATTTATTAATAACTTGCATTTAATATTAATAGATGATATACTAAAATAGTTCACAAAGAACAAAAAAATATAATAAAGATTTAATTACATTAACATTTCTCCATTGAGAAAGTATTAGTTAACTAAGTCTTTAATTTGGAGGAATTGAAATGGAAGATAAGAAAATAGTATGTAAAGATTGTGGATCAGAATTCATATTCACAGTTGGAGAACAAGAATTCTACAAAGAAAAAGGATTCGAAAATGAACCAGTAAGATGTCCTGATTGTAGAAGAGCAAGAAAGCAACAAAACAATAGAAGATAATTTTATATGAAAGTTAAGCTATAGGAATTTATTTCTATAGCTTTTTTTATGTTATAGAAAATTTTATAATTTTCTGTAACTGAAAGCTTGGTTTTATCTAGATTTAGGACTAGCTGAGTATAAAAATTCAAACATGTCATATATATTTTGTACGTAATAAAATAGCAAAAGCCACATAAATATTGTTTATGTGGCTTTTGCTATGAATAAAAAATTAAAAATTCATATCTAATTAATAGTAGATTTTAATAAATTAGTGGCTTCAATTTCAGATATATTTTTTATAAGAGTAATTTCATCTATCAATAGTTTTTTAGCTGTGTTTAATATTTGCTTTTCACTAGAATTTAGAGATTTTTGTTTATTAATTAAAGTTAAGTCATGAACTACTTCAGCACTATCTCTTAATGAACCAGTTTTAATTTTTTCCATGTTTATTTGGTATCTTTGTTTCGAAGTAAGATCTTCTTGAATATCAGAGTTATCTTGAATGTGAGTTAATATGTTTTCTAGAGTCTTTATATCGCTGATCATACGTATGTTAGAAGCGGATATTCTATCAGTTGGAATCATTATTTCCATATTATTTTTTAGCATTTTTATTATGCAATATTGTTTTTTTTGACCAGAAAAAATTTTTTCTTCAATTTTTTCAACAATTCCTATTCCCTGCATTGGGTAAACCACTTTATCACCGGCTTTAAACAAAAAATGCACCTCCATATATTTTTTATATTTATAGTATAACACAAATACAAAAAAATATCAAATTTATAATATTATCATATTTTATATGAGCTTGTCAATAAAAAAAATGATTTTTTTTTAGCTTAAATAATACTATTTTTTTATATCTATTATATAAAAATTTCTATAATTAGTTATTATGAAGAAAAATATACAACTATGAAGAAAAATATATAAATTCAACTAAGAAAGTAAAAAGGCTTGATTAGTAATATTATGTGATGTAAAATTAAGGAAAATAATTACAATAAAATACAAATAAGTAATTAAAAATAATAGCATAATACAATAGTAACTTTTTGCAATACTCTATCACAATATAATAAAAAAGGTGGTTAAGGCAATGAAGGTTAATTATAAAAAAACTTTTGATATTGGTAAAAAAATAAAAATAAAGATAGCTAAGGATAGTGGAATCACAATTATTACAAAATATAAACAAAATCATATTTCTATAAACAAAAAAGGAATAAGAATATATGGAGAAAATGGAATTATAAAAAAGCAAAAACAATTATGGTTATTTAAGAAGAAGAAATTAAACATTAAGGAATTTAAAAAGTTAAATATGGAGAAAAGAATAAGAGCTAAAAATAAGAAATATATAATAAATGAAATTTTGTCATATGATAAAAATATAAAACTTGGAATAAAAAAATATAAGTTTTTTAAGATAAATTTTTGGTTAATGATAATATGTTCAATTATATTCAGAAGTGTAATAATGTTATTTATTACAGGAAGTATTTTAGCTGCTTATTTTAGTATGATGACATTTAAATTTATGAAATATAAAAAGATCTATTTTATAATAAAACAAGTTGCAAAAGAATTAGCATTTACTAATTTATATAATGAAGAAAAAATAACTTTTTTAATATCAAAGTTTAAAAAAGATTATGGGGAAGAAGTTAATGAATATAAGGAATTAAGTTTGATTTTTATTAAATTTAGAAATACAGGAAAGAAAATAGAAAAAGAATTAAATAATCTTGAGATTGAAGATATTTCATATTACTTAAAGAAAAGAAATGAGCAAAGGAATATAGATATAATAGAAGAAACAAATAATGAGAACGAAAAAACTCATAATAAATTGCAGTTTTTTACTCCAAAAGCTAAGACAGATAATAGAACAATAAACTATATATCATCATTTGATAATAAGGAGGTTAATAATTTAGCAATATTGTATAGAAAAGAAGAAACAAAATCAGATGGAATTAAATCTATAAATAGAGCAATTGAATTTTTTGATGATATTGATGGTAAAGAAAAAAAAGAAAAAGCAGTTATTTCAACAGATAATAAATTAACAGTTTACTTTTATAAAAAATCATCTGTTCTTTAAATAAAAAATTATAAATGTATTAACTTAATTAGAACATATATATAAAAGCAATTTCAAATTAAAATGGAGTTGCTTTTTTATATACTTATTATATTAAAAAATAATTTAATATAGATAAATACTATAAGCTATGATATATTATAATATGGGAAAAAAATAGAACTTTCTTTGCAAGAAGATTACTTTTTGTATAAATTAGGATTTAGGCATGTTCATGTGTATTAAAATCTAATAATCTTTAAGTAAAAAATTCTTACATTAAGATAGATAAAATTTGAAGATAAATGATATGGAGGAAATTATATTATGCAAGATATAATGGTAATAGGTATAGCTGGAGGAACTGGTTCAGGAAAAACAACTTTATCCCTAAATATAAAGGAAGAGTTTGATAATGAAGTAGTTATTCTTTCACACGATTACTACTATAAATCAAATGATGGAATTCCTATGGAAGAAAGAAAAAAGCTTAATTATGATCATCCTGATTCTTTTGAAACAGATCTTTTAATAGAGCATCTTAAACTTTTAAAGAAAGGTGAAGCTATCAATCATCCAGTTTATTCTTTTGTGGATCATACAAGAACTACTGAAACTGTTATAGTTAAACCAGCAAAGGTAATTATTGTTGAAGGAATATTAATATTTGAAAATAAAGAATTATGTGACTTAATGGATATTAAAGTTTTTGTAGATACAGACGCTGATGTTAGAATTATAAGAAGGTTATTAAGAGACGTTCAAGAAAGAGGAAGAGATATTGACTCTGTAATAAATCAATATCTTAGTACAGTTAAACCAATGCATGAAGAGTTTGTAGATCTAAGTAAGAAAAGAGCAGATATTATAATCCCAGAAGGTGGTTGTAACATTGTAGCATTAAGTATGCTTTTAGAAAAAATAAGAAATTTTATTAATTGTGATTAATTATATTATACATAAAAAGAGACTAGTTCAAAAACATTTTGTTATTTGAGCTAGTCTCTTTTAATTTTCTATGTTTTAAGTATGTATTAAAAACTATATAGCATAAGAGAAATTTTTCATTAAGGGATAAATAAAACAATTACTCCTTGAATTAGTCCTATAAGGGTACCAAGGACTAAACCTAATAATTCTATATGTTTAAGCTCATTTTTTGCAACGCTTACAATTATTTTTTCTAGTTCTAATAAATCTAACTTATTTATTTTTTCTTCAACAATTTTTTGAATATTAATTTTTTCTTTAGCTTTCATAGTTGCTGTATTAATTAAGTCATTTACTATAGGTGGTAATTCTTCATTTATAATATCATCTAAATATCCTTGAATCATCCCTTTAAATGGTCCAGGTATAAAACTCATTTTTTCTGATATTATTGTAGTAATTTTTGTTTTTATGTATTCACTAAAATTTTCTTTATCTTTTTCTGTCATTATGTCATTAAATAAGTCATCTACCGATAATAATTCTTCAGAAATAACTTGTCCTATATTTTGAGCAATTTCATTTTTCCTTTTTGGAATTAAACCTAATATTTCAACATTTATTAAGGGTATTTTGATTGGATTAATAGGTTTAAATAGAAGTTTTATGGCTAATATATTTGTAATCCATCCAATAAGTCCACCAACTATAGCTAAAAATAATATTATTAGTAATTTACTCATAGTTATTGTTTCCTCCTAAAGTTATTTTTTATAATTAAAAATCATTAAATAGTATACCATAAGCATATAAAAATATATAGCAGTTTAATTCTTTAAACAACTCATTCAAAGAAATGAAAAATTTGATATAATTATATTAAATTTAATATAGTATAGATTAATCAATAATAAGTGGATATTTAATTTGAGAATAATTTTTAAATTTTTGAAAGAAAGTAGGGTGAGAGTTAATGGCAACTATAAAGGAAATTGCGAATATAGTAGGGGTGTCATCATCAACAGTTTCTAGAGTACTTAACTTTGATGAAACTCTGAACGTATCAGAAGAAACAAAAATAAAAATTTTTGAAGCAGCAGATATGCTTGATTATAAATCGTCAAAAAATAAAAAAAAGAAAAAAGTACATACATTAGGAATAGTTCATTGCGATAATAAAAAAGATTTAATAGATCCATATTATTTATCTATCAAATTAACTGTAGAAAAAAAATGTGCTGAATTATTAATTAATACAGTAAATATCTATTTTGAAAATGGAGTATTACAAAACAAAAATATAGATGGAATAATAGCTATAGGAATTTTTAATAATAATGAAATTGAAGAAATGTTGAATATTACTCAAAATATAATTTTTGCTGATTATTCACCAGATGAAAAGAGGTTTGATTCTGTTATAATCGATTCAGAGAAAGCTATTAATAATAGTTTAGATTATTTATTAGAGTTAGGGCATAAAAGTATAGGATATATCGGAAATAAAGAAAGATATATACTTGATAAAGAGTGCTTATCAGAAAGTAAAGAACATAACTTTAGGAATTATATGAAGAATAAAGGGTTGTTAAATGAAAAGTTCATTGAAATTGGAACTGAAGCCAATTATGAGGAAGGATATAAGCTTATGAAAAAAGCATTAGAAAATAAAACAGTTCCAACAGCTTTTTTAATAGCTAATGATACTATGACAGTAGGAGCTTATAAAGCTATATCAGAAAAGGGCTTGATTATACCAGAAGATATAAGCATAGTTGGTTTTAATGATGAATCTTCAGCAAAATATTTAATTCCATCATTAACTACTACTAAAGTCTATACAGACTACATAGGAATAGCGGCTGTAGATTTATTTATTGAAAAAATAAATAATAATAATAGATTTAATAAAAAAGTTATTATAAGTACAGATTTAAAGGTGAGAGAGAGCTGTAAATAGAGTAATTATTAAATTTAATATTATTCAAAATATGAAATTTAATAAATAATATACATAGAACTTTTTACTGTTGTTTAAACATAAATAAAATTATAAAAATTGAAACCAAAGCTGTATTTTAAAATATAGTATGAATAAAAAAATGAGATTAGTATAAAAGACAATATTGGTCTTTACACTAATCTCATTTTTATTTTAAATTTAAATAACTGTTTCAGCAATATTCATAGAGTGATCACCAATTCTTTCTAAATTACTAATTAAATCAAGAAAAATTGTGCTTGAATTAGCTGAACATTTTTTTTCATTTAATCTTCTAATATTATTTTCCCTAAGAATCTTTTCATATTTATCTATTTTAGCTTCAATAGTTTTAATATTTTTAACAATATTTGAATCATTTTTTTCATAACAATCAAGTGCTAAAGTAAGTGATTCAATGGTTTTCTCATACATACTAATTAATTCATCTTTAGCTTCAGTTCCTATATTTACGTTATTGTTAATCTTTTCTGCCGCTAATTCAACTATATTTTTAGCATGATCTCCGATTCTTTCAATATCATTTATAACATGGAAAGTTATACTTAATAATTTACTATCCTTATCTGGTAATTCATAATTTGATAATGAAACCAGATAATCAGTAATTTCTCTTTCTAAATTATTTATAATTTTTTCTTGTTTATAAACTTTCTTTATAGCTTCTTCATCTTCCTCTAAAAAAGCATTCATTGATAATTTAATGTTTTCTTTAGCAGCATTACCCATTCTTATAGTTTCTTTGAAGACTTGTCCACTAGCAACTACAGGGGTTTCTAATAATTTTTTATCTAAATACATAGCACCTTCAGTTTCAATACTATCTTCACCAGGTAAAATCTTATTAGCTAAAATAACAAGATATTTTGCTAAAGGAAGAAGAACTATAGTAACAGTTAAATTAAATATAGTATGAGCATTTGCTACTTGTCTAGCTACGTCTGTAGGATTCATTTTTTCTATTAATGAAATTAAAGGGGTCATAAACGGAATAAATATTACTACACCTATAACATTAAAAAATAAATGAATTAAAGCTGCTTTTTTAGCAGTTTTATTTCCACTAGCTGAAGCTAAAAGTGCAGTGACACATGTACCAATATTACAACCAAAAATAACAGGTAATGCAATATTCATATGTATTGTTCCAGTAATTGCAAGAGCTATTAATATTCCAGTAGTTGCAGAAGAACTTTGTACTATTGCAGTCATTACAAGACCAGCTAAAATACCTAAAAATCTATTTTCACCTATTACAGTTAACAGTTGAGTGAAAGCTTCTGATTCTGCAAGTGGCTTCATTGAAGCAGACATAATATTCATTCCAAGAAATAATATACCAAATCCTAAAGCTATAGAAGCTATATCTCTAGTTTTTTTCTTTTTAGCAATTAATAAAGAAATAGACCCAACTCCTATAAATAAAGGAGCCATTTTATCTAGATTAAAAGAGACTAATTGAGCAGTTATTGTTGTTCCGATATTAGCTCCCATTATTACACCAGCAGCTTGCATAAGTGTCATAAGTCCTGCATTAACAAAACTAACAACCATTACTGTAGTTGCACTAGAGCTTTGGATAACTGCAGTAACAATAGCTCCGATTATTACTCCTATGTATTTGTTACTTGTAACTTTCTCTAAAATATTTTTAAGTTTTTCCCCTGCAGCGTTTTCTAAGCCATCTCCCATTAATTTCATTCCAAAAAGGAATAATCCTAGTCCGCCTAGCAGTTCGATAAACATATTTATACTATTCAAGTATCTCTCTCCTTTAAAGTAAATTTATAATGCCAATTATTATACACACATATAAATTATAACTTTTTATAAACAAAAAAAGAGGAATTTAACTTAATTTTAACAAAATTTTTATATAATATGTATTGAAAAATTCAATTAATCTAAATATTTTAAAGTTTTAATTAATCCATCATATGCTATTATAGATTTTTCAAAAATATTAGTTGCATTAATCAAAAAATTATTAGGTTCAGCAAGAGCAGGACTAAAATGAGTAAGAATTAATTCGTTACAAGCTCCCTCTTTTGCTAGGGTTGCAGCCTCAGTAAATGTCATATGACAATTTTTTACGGCTTTTTCAATATCCTTATCATCACCATAAGTACCTTCACAAATAAACAAATCACTATCCTTTATAAAAAATGGAATATTTTTAGTAGGTCTTGTATCTGTTATATAAGATATTTTAATTCCCTTTCTTTCATTATCTAAGACCATATAGGGATAATATTCTTTATCTTCAAAAATAATTGTTTCGCGATTTTGAAGTTTACTCCATAAAAGTTTAGGAACATTATTTTTAGTTGCTTTTTCTACAGAGAATTTAGCATTTCTTTTAAAATAGAAACTATAACCTATGCACTTAGTAGAATGTTCTAATTCTAGAGAAGATAATGTAAAATTACTTTTATTTTTATCTTCACATAAAGAGATATTATTATTGTTTATGTGAAAATTTATTGAAGCATTTGTATTTTCCATAATATTTAATTCATAAGGTAAGTAAGGATTTATTACATTTAAACCATTAACAATATTTTTTATTCCAGGTGGCCCAATAATAGTAAGTTTTTCTGTTCTTCCAGAGTTACCAATTGTAGATAAAAGGCCTGGTAATCCAACAGTATGATCTCCATGGGAATGAGTTATGCATATTATATCTACAGATTTAAATCCCCATCCTGTTTTTCTCATTGCAACTTGGGTTCCTTCACCACAATCTATTAAAAATTTTCTCCCATTTACATTTATAAGAGTAGATGACATAAATCTATCTATCATTGGCATACCGCCTAATGTTCCTAGAACACATAAATCAACCATAATAATAATCCTCCAATTTATATTAATAATTTATATTTAGTAGTTATATTATAGTATTATTTTACACTAATAATTAATAATTAATAAAATATATATGTTCTAATTAAATTAATACATTTACAATCTGTTATATTAATGAACAAAATTTATTGGAACTTATATAATTTGAAATTATGATTAAAATAGTACTTAGACTATATATCATTATGGGATATTATTAGTTATTTAAAACATAAGTTATTTTTAAAAGTGTACAAGCTTTAAAAACAAATGTTATACTTATATTAATTAATAAGGATAAATTTAACTTAAAAGATAAGTTTATAGAATAAGGCAAAATCCAAAAACAACAAGTTCATTTTCTATCCTATTTTCCATTATGCTGCATTGTCAAATTGACCTAATAGGCCCGCTATGAGGGCAATTTGTCTCTTTGCCTGATGAAAAATATCAATTGTAACTTTGGACTTGCCATTTATTTATATTTGCTTAATTTAAATTATTGGAGGAATACAATTTGAAGAAAAATTATGATTATATTTTTATGGATTTAGATGGAACTATAACAGATCCAATGATAGGTATAACAAAATCAATACAATATGCACTAAAATATTTTAATATTGAAGTTGAGGATATTAATACATTAACTAAATTTATAGGACCTCCGCTTAAAGATACTTTTAGTCAGGATTATAAATTTAATGAAAAGCAAACAGTTGAAGCAATAGAAAAATTTAGAGAGCGTTTTAGTGAGGTAGGGCTTTTTGAAAATGTCGTTTATAATGGAATGGAAGAATTTTTAAAAGAACTAAAAAATAACGGGAAAATACTTATGGTTGCAACATCTAAACCACAGTTTTTTGCGGAAAAAATATTAGATCATTTTAACTTAAAAAAATATTTTTCATTTATTGGTGGAAGTAATATGGATGAAACACGTTCTAAAAAAAGTGAAGTCATAGAATATGTTTTATCAGAAAATAATATAAAAGATTTATCCAAAGTTGTAATGATAGGGGATAGAAAGCATGATATTATTGGAGCTAAAGAATCAGGACTTGATAGTATTGGTGTGTTGTATGGATATGGAAATTATGATGAGCTAAAAGAGGCAGGAGCTAATACTATAATTAAAGATTTAAATGAATTATTAAATATATTAATATAAAGAATATATGTTAATATTAATACACTTTATAAACATATATTTAAAATAATATTTTTACAGTTTTAAATTATAAGAATAAATAAAGGACTATCTCAAATTGATAAATATGTTTTTGAGATAGTCCTTTAAGTTGTGTTTGGTTAAAATATATATGAGTTATTCTATTGTTATATAAAATAAAGGATAACTAATTAATAAAATTTTATATAGAAACTTTTTTTACACATTCATCAATCCAAGGTAATGCACCAGAAGGTAAAATACCAAAATTATCATTTGTAAGTTTTGATACAAATAAGAGCTCTTTAGGTTCTAAAAACTCTTTAAGAGAATGTGTAATTTCTTCAGAAGTCATAGAACTTACTATAACCCAAGTAGAAGGCATAATTTGTCCCCATGAACCTAATGATTTTATTTTTCTGCTTAAATTATCATCTTGACCATGTTGATGATGATTTAAATGATATGTAATTAAATATGTTGTCATAAATATACCTCATTTTTAAAATATAGTATTTTGATATGAATTAATTATATTACAAATGATAATCAATTTCAATAGGTAACTTAAATTAAATCCAAAAATTTATGTTTATATTTAAAGTTGAAAAGATATATTTAAATTTAGATAATATAACTTTATTAATATTAATAAATAGTGATTTTATATTAAATATTTATTAATTCTATTGAAAGCACTATATATAAATTTTATAATAAATAATGATAATGTTTTAATAATATTATTATGTTAAAATAAATGTAACGTAGATTTAATGAAGTGAGGTAAACATGAAGATTAACTGGAATGAAAAGTATAACACAATAGCTACATATTCATTTATTGTAATAAGTGCTATTATTATATTTTATTTATCTATATCACAATTAGGAGTATTATTAGATAAAATTAGTGACACAGTAATAATACTACAACCATTTATTATAGGATTTTCTATAGCATACATTTTAAACTTTATTTTAAGGTTTTATGAAGAAAAATTAAATATGTTTAAGAGATTTAGTTCAAAAACTAAAAGAGGAATAGGAATATTAATTACATATATTACAGGATTTCTACTTTTATACTTATTCATACAATTTGTATTACCACAACTTGTTGATAGCATTGTTGGATTAATTAATGATGTTCCAATTTATATTAATAACTCTACAAAATTTATTAATAAATTATTGTTAGATTTAAATATTTCTCAGGAATATCTATCATTAATAAATGATAATTTTAATGATTTTATTAATTATACTATAAAAGTTGCAACTAATTTGCTTCCTGTATTAGGAAGTGTAGTAACTGCTGTTGCATCTAGTATATGGAATATAGTATTAGGAACAATAATATCAATTTATTTGTTAATAGATAAAGAAAAGTTTTGTGGATTAAGCAAAAAGATAACATATGCAGTATTTCCTAAAAATGCAGCAGAAAAAGTTATAGAAATAACTCACAGAAGTAATGATACATTTGGAAAATTTTTAATAGGGAAAATAGTAGATTCTTCTATTATAGGAGTATTAACATTTATAGTATTAACAATAGTGAATATGCCATATACTATTTTAATATCTGTAATAGTAGGAATTACAAATATTATTCCATTCTTTGGACCATTTATAGGTGCTGTTCCATCAGTTATAATAATACTATTTGTTTCTCCTATAAAGGCATTATGGTTATTAATAATTATATTAATAATTCAACAAATAGATGGTAATATTATTGGACCTAAAATTTTAGGAGATTCAATAGGAATATCTGCTTTTTGGATTCTATTTTCAATATTGGTTGCAGGAAAGTTTTTGGGCTTAATAGGAATGATTATAGGTGTTCCATTATTTGCAGTAATTTATTCTATCATTAAAGAAGTTGTTGAAGCGAAATTGAAAAAGAAGGGTTTGAAGATTAAAACAATAGATTATATGTAAAATTAAGTTTTTAATAGCCTAAAAGTATAACAAATACTTTTAGGCTATTTTTTATTTTTTAGGAAATTATATTTTAAAAATTTGTGGATAACTTAGAATATATTTTTGCTTAAAGATTAAGAAATAAAACCTAAAGAATAAAAAGAAAATATATTCGCCTGCCAGATTTTTCTCACATAAGTTCGAAAAGGCATATGCGTAAAAAAATCGACGGCTCCAGAGTCACTTTGGCGATTTTTTTTTATTAGAAAAATTTCACATGAACATATTGTATTGAACAGTGAATAGTGATACTATGAAGTTGTTCAAAAAATGAACAAAATATAATTTTTATATATTATATAAAAACTAATTGGTATTAGAAAGGAATGGTAGAGAGAGGTTGAGTAAGATAAATAGTGCTGTAATTTTAGCAGCAGGTATGGGGAGTCGGATATGTGAGATAACTAATGATGCAATACCTAAAGGTTTTATTGAAATTAATGGGAAAACATTAGTTGATAGATCTATTAGTAAACTAAGAAAATGTGGTATAAGGAAAATATATATAGTTACAGGACACTTAAGTAATTTCTATAATGAAATGGCAAAATGTGAAAGTGATATTTATGTAAAATATAATAAAGATTATAAAGATACTGGAAGCATGTCTTCGTTAGCAATACTAGAAAATGATATAAATGAAGATTTTTTATTGCTTGAAGGTGACCTTATTTATGAAGAAAAAGCATTAAATTCAGTTATTAATTATTCAAAAAAAGATTGTATTTTATTAAGTGGAATGACAAATTCAGGAGATGAATGTTATGTGGAGATTAAAGATGAGAACTTATATAAAGTTTCTAAAAATAAAGAAAAAATTAAAACTATATATGGGGAATTGGTTGGTATTTCAAAAATATCATTAGAATTGTATAAGGAAATGTTAAAAGAATTTAATAATTCTTCTATTAAACAATATCATTATGAATATGCAATTTTTGATGTTGCTAAAAGAAAAAAAGTTGGGTATATCAAAGAAAACAATTTAATATGGGGAGAAATTGATGATAAATACCATCTTAAAAGAGTAAAAGATTATATAATTCCAAGATTAAATAAAATAGGTGAAGAATAAGGGGGAGATTTATTATGGAAAAAGTATATGTTTCAATGAGTGGAGATATAATTCACCATGGTCATTTAAATATTATTAATGAAGCTAGAAAATTAGGTGATGTAATAATAGGATTACATACAGACGAGGTTATTTCTGAATATTGGAGAAATCCAATAATGAAGTATAAAGAGAGATTGGAAGTAGTTAAGAATATTAAGGGTGTTACTGAAGTTGTACCTCAAAGCACATTAGATCAAGTTCCTAATTTGATAAAAATTAAACCCAAATATGTTTTGCATGGGGACGATTGGAAAGAAGGGATTCAAAAAAATCTTAGGCATAGAGTAATAGATGCTATTAAGGAATGGAATGGAAAATTAGTAGAAGTAAAATATACAGAGGGAGTGTCAATAACAAAATTGGAAGAGGCGTTAATGGGAATAGGAACAACTCCTCAAGTTAGAATGAAAAAACTTAAAGAATTAATATATTCTAAGAAAATAGTTAGAATAATGGAAGCCCATAATGGATTAACAGGATTAATTGTTGAAAAAACTAAGATAGACAAGAATGGAAAAATAAAAGAATTTGATGGTATGTGGGTAAGTTCACTTTGTGATTCAACATCTAAAGGAAAACCAGATATAGAATTAGTTGATTTAACATCTAGGTTAAATACTATTAATGATATTCTGGATGTTACTACAAAACCAATAATACTTGATGGTGATACAGGTGGAAAAATAGAACACTTTATTTATACAGTAAAGACATTAGAACGATTGGGCGTATCTGCCATTATAATAGAAGACAAAGTAGGACTTAAAAAGAATTCATTATTTGGAACAGATGTTCAGCAAACTCAAGATACTATAGAAAACTTTTGTAATAAAATAAAAGCTGGAAGGGAAGCTAGAGTTACTAGAGATTTTATGATAATTGCAAGAATAGAAAGTTTAATTGCAAAGGCAGGGATGGAAGATGCCATAAATAGAGCTAATGCGTATATAAATGCAGGGGCTGATGGTATTATGATTCATAGTAAAGAAAAAGATGGAAGTGAAATAATTGAATTCTGTAAAAGATATAAAGATTTTAATAAAAGAGTTCCACTTATAGTAGTACCAACTTCGTATAATTTTATTACAGAAGAAGAACTTTCTAATTTAGGAGTTAATGTAGTAATATATGCAAATCATTTAATAAGAAGTGCTTATCCTGCTATGGTAAATACAGCAAAGAGTATATTAGAAAATGATAGATGTAAAGAAGCATCAAAAAACTGTATGCCAATAAAAGAAATATTAACATTAATACCAGGAGGAATGTAATAATGATAGAAGTTTCAAGTTTTTATTATGAATTAATCAGTAAAAATATGAACTTCTTTTCAGGAGTTCCTGATTCATTATTAAAAGATTTTTGTGCTTATATTAAAGATAATGTACAGGATAAATTTAATATAATTGCAGCAAATGAAGGCAATGCAATTGCATTATCAGCAGGTTATCACTTAGCAACTGGTAATATAGGCGTTGTATATATGCAAAATTCAGGATTAGGAAATGCAATAAATCCACTTGCTTCTCTTACAGATAAACTTGTATATAGCATTCCAATGATGTTGATTATAGGATGGAGAGGAGAACCAGAAAAAAAGGATGAGCCTCAACATAAAAAGCAGGGCTTAATTACTATTGAATTATTAGAAGTCTTAAATATAAAATATGATGTTTTAAGTAAAAACACAAATAATCAAGATATGAAAGATATATTAACTAAAGCATACATGTATATGAACGAATACAAGGAACCATATGCATTAGTTATAAAAAAAGGTACATTTAATGAGTATAATTCTAAAAAAATTGAGGAAAAAGAAAACTTTGAAATGAGTAGAGAAGAAGCAATAGAAATATTTATTGATAATATTAAAGATAACTCAGTAATAGTATCAACTACAGGTATGGCTTCAAGGGAACTATTTGAATTAAGAGAAAAAAGAAAAGAAAAACATGATAAAGATTTTTTGACTGTTGGTTCTATGGGACATGCATCACAGATAGCATTAGGAATAGCATTAGGTAAGAAAGATAGAGAGGTTTATTGTATAGATGGAGATGGTGCTTTAATAATGCATCTTGGAGGAATTGCTATAATTGGAAATAAAGGTCCTGCAAATTTTAAACATATAGTTATTAATAATGGAGCACATGATTCAGTTGGAGGACAAAAAACTGTAGGCTTAGAAATAAATACTTTAGAAATAGCTAAAGCATGTGGTTATAAAGAGTATTATTCATGTAGTAATAAAAAAGATTTACTATTCTATTTGAAAAAAATAAAAGATGTAGAAGGGCCTATATTATTAGAAATTAAAGTAAAAAAAGGAGCAAGAAAGGACTTAGGAAGACCAACTATTACTCCTATTAAAAATAAAGAATTATTTATGAACTATTTGAGATAAACAATATTCTAGCATAGAAAAGTATAAAATTTTTGAAATTAAAAAAATAGGCTATGTTTTAAAACCGTATTATTATTGTAGTATAATACCAACATTCACTTAAAACATAGCAAAAAAATAATAATTTTAAATTAGATAATTTTTTGAAATAAAATGTGACGTAATAACTTTGTTTTAAATGATTTTAATTATTTAATATGAAAAGAGGAATATTAAATGGAAGTTAAGAGAAATATATTACTTAATCCAGGACCAGCAACAACCACTGATAGTGTTAAGTTTGCTCAAGTAGTACCAGATATTTGTCCACGAGAGAAAGAATTTGGACTTATTATGGAGTTTGTATCAAAAGAGTTAACTAAAATGGTAGCTTCAAATGATAAATATACTACTATCTTGTTTGGTGGTTCAGGGACAGCTTCAGTTGAAGCTATTTTAAGTTCAGTAGTTGATAATAATGATAATATTTTAATAATTAATAATGGTGCTTATGGAAAAAGAATGTGTGAAATAGCTGAAATATATAACTTAAATTATATAGAATTTAAAAGCTCTCCTATAGATGCTATAGATTTTATTAAATTAGAAGAAACAATTAAACATAGTAAAAAGAAAATAACACATCTATCAGTTGTCCATCATGAAACAAGTACAGGATTACTAAGTGATATAAAAAGAATAGGAGAAATTTGTAAATATTATAATATAGAAATGATTGTTGATGCAATGAGTTCATTTGCAGCAATACCTATTGATATGGAAGAAATGAACATTAAATATTTAGTGTCTAGTTCTAATAAATGTATACAGGGGATGGCAGGAATCAGTTTTGTAATATCAAATACAGATTCATTAGAAAAGATAAAAAATAATAAAGTAAGAAATCTTTATTTAAATTTGTATAAACAATATGAGTATTTTAAAAATACTTATCAAATGAGATTTACACCTCCAGTTCAAGTAATATATGCATTGAAGCAAGCAATAATAGAGTGTAATAATGAAACAATAGAAAAAAGATATTCAAGATATAAGATGTGTTGCAATATTTTATGGGATGGGTTAGAAAAGTTAGGTTTGGATAAGTTGGTAGATAAAAAAAATCATTCAATGTTAATAACATCAGTTATTGAACCACAAATAAATAATTATAGTTTTGAAAAGATGCATCAATATTTATATGATAGAGGTTTTACAATTTATCCTGGGAAAATATCACTTGAAAATACATTTAGAATAGCTAATATAGGAGAAATATATCCAGAAGATATGGAGATGTTTATTAAATTATTAGAAGAATACTTTAATACAATAGCATAAGGCATAATTAAAAAATAACAAGTCCATTTGTTAGCTTATTTTCCATCAGAGGAAGCTCGACTCGCATAAGCTCGCTGAGTAAGCGATTCACACAAAATCATAGATTTCGGTTCTCTGCTCATCGTCAAATTGCCATAATAGAGCCGCTATGAGGGCAATTTATCTCCTTTAGTGATAAAAAATGTTTATTGCAACTTTGGATTTGTTATTTATTTTCATGTGTTTAAGATTAAATTGTTAAGTAGCTAGTAAACTTAGTTAAGTTTTACTAGCTACTTTTTTATAATTTATAAACTACATTAAATCTATTAGGATTATAATATCCATCTATTATTTTCCAATCTTTAAAATTATTTTTATCATATAGTAGATGTTCTTCTCTATGTGATACAATAGGTAAATCACCAATAAAAATGGCTTCTTTAGCAACTCGTTTCATTTCTTCAATTGCCTTTTTTGCATATTCTTGATTTGGAAAATAGTGAAATGCACCAAAACAAAAAACTTTATCAAATGTTTTATCTTTAAATATTAGATTATTTGCTTCTCCATGTATTACAGAATTATTAAGTAATTCAATATGTTTTTTCACGAGAGAGGTTGAATAATCTACCCCAACATATGATTTGCAATTAATATATTGTGCCAACCCACCTGCACCACATGCAACTTCTAGAATACTATCAGTTTCTTTTATATCTAATTCTTTAATAATATTTTTTGCGATTTCTTCTACATTGGCAGTAGTATCTTCATAACCGTCTAGTACTTCTAGCTTTTTTGTTGTATCTCTCCCTTTTCTTTCCCAAACTTCTTTCCAGTAACTCATGTCTTCCATATATTCTCTTCCTCCATTTATAAATAGTTAGGCATAATCAAAAAAATAACAAGTCCATCTGCTAGTATATTTTCCATCATCTTGCGTCAACAAAATCCTATAATAGGTCCACTATGATAATACTTTGTATCCTTGCCTGATGAAAAATATTCATGGCAGTTTTGGACTTGGTATTTTATTTCATGTGCCTTAATTAAAAATAACAAACATTATTCAATGTGTTCATTTATTGAACAATATAAGTGTAGCATTGTTCATTGTTCACTTCAATAAGTTCATTATAACTTTTAACAAAATATGAAAAAATTTATATTATGTAAGTTATAGTTATAAAAGAATTTACTTAACTTAAAAGAAAATTTCTAGTAAAATTAAAAAGATACTGGAGGTAGATGAAAATGAAATTTTTAAAATGTATTATTCAGATAATTTCAATAATTATTATAACAATTGGATTTAAAAAGATATTTAGTTTTTTAAACTCACAAAATAGTATTATTATAATGTTTATTATTTACTTATGTGTTTTGTTATATATTTTATTTAAAGATGTAATTGTAAATAATAGAAGAAATAAAATGATAAAAAAAGCTGGAAAAGAAGGAGAAGATAAGGTTAAAAGCATATTAAACACTTTAAATAAAGATAAATATAAAGTCATAAGTAGTTTTTACTTAAGAGGAAATGATTTAACTCAAGAATTAGATAGTCTTATAATTTCTTCAAATGGAATATTTAATATAGAAGTAAAGAACTTTTCTGGTGATATTACTATTAATAAATCTGGAGAATGGATAAGAATAAAAAATGGTAAAAGCGAAACTATTAAAAATCCTAAAGACCAAATAGAGAGGCATCATAAAGTTATAAAGGATGTAGTTGGTAAAAATATAAATATAGTAGATATTTTAGTAATTGCAAATGATAGGTCTACACTATCAGTAAAAGGAAATATAAATTATAAAGTTTTATTATACAAAGATTTAAAAGATTATATTTATAATTATAAATATAATTGTAAATACAATATAATAGATTTAGAAAAAAAGATACTTAATAGAAAAACAGGAGATAGTTCTATATTTGGATATAAAGAAAATAGCAAAAAAAATTTTTTTGATAAAACAATTATTTATATAAAATTTTTATTTGCAATATGTTCAATAATTTATATTCTGTGGAATATAAAACATATACTTTAAGTTATTAAATTATTAGAACTAGATAAACTTATGGAAAAAATATACAATTTGGTATAAAATATAAGAAAGTATTTTTATATTGGGAGAAAAATATGAAAAAGTTAAAAAAGATATTAGTTATTTTTTTAATTACTATAATTTTAACTCCAATGATAGTTTCATCTAAAGAAAATAAAAAAGTGTGTGAAACCCCAGAAAAAAGTATTGAAATTTTTCTTGATGTAGTCTTAAAAGACAAAAAAGATGAAATGTCAAAGATAGGAATAACAGAAGAGGATTATGAGCAAATTAAAGAAGAACTAAAGTCTGAATTAACAGAAGATGCAAATTCAATTTTTTCTATAAATAAAGATGTAATAACTGAGGAAATAGTATCTTTACTAAATAAGAGTATTATTAGTGGTATTTCAAAAGTAGATTATGAGGCAAATCAAATATCACAAACTAAAAGTAAAGCAGAAGTAGAATTGAGTATAAGGGGATTAGATTTAAAGGAGATAATTCAGAAAACTGAAGATGAATTTATTCAAAGTCAAAGTAAAAAAAGTAGTACTCTTTCTCAAAGTGAAATGACCCAAGAAATTTTTAAAATTTGGGCTAAATATCTTGAAGAAGGTATTATAGTGGACAATCCTACACTAATAAAAGTTACATTGACAAGAAACGGAGATTATTGGTTTGTAGATGAAAAAGAAATGGAAAAAGTAGGGGAAACACTATTTAGTTAAATCAAACATTAGAAAAGAATTACTTAGAAATATAATTATAGTTATTATATATAGCTAGAATTTTATTTATAAAGATATGTAGTAATTAAACGAGATATATAATGAATATTTTAAAATTATCTATAAGTTCAAATAAAGTTTGTTCATTAATATAAATTTAGAATATTTATAAATAGTATTTTTTATTAGTCTGGTGAGGAACTTATATAGAAAATTTATGATATATATGTTTCTGACTAGATATTGTTAATTAAAGATATAATTTTATATGAAAATTATATAAAAGATTATAAATGTATTAAATTAATTAAAAGATATATATTTAAGTTTTTTAAAATTAAATTATCATACATAAGATAAGATTAAGGGGGAAGAAATGAAAAAAATATCAACAAAAATAATTACATCTATTCTATTTTTTTGTTTAATAACATCAATAATAATTACTACATCAAATGGCATATTAAGCAAAAAAACGTTAAGAGCGGAAGCAGAAAATACTTTATTAGAGATATCTAAAAATAAAGCTCAAAATATAAATGAAGGTCTTATTTCAACAAAAAACTATGCAGATAATATAGTCGATTTAATATCTACTACATTAGATACGAATATGTTATATAAAGATGATAAGTATGTAGATGGTTTTTTAAATAATATTAATCCATTTGTAAATAAGTTAATATCTGATAATGATAAGTTGCTAGGGGTAGCAGTTATCATTAATCCTGAACTAACTCAAAACATGCATCAACTTATTTTAGAGAGAAATATTGGTTCTAATCAAATATCTCAACTAGAAAAATTTAAAAAAGAAGAATTTTACGAATCTAATAAAGATATGAATTGGTATTATAAGCCTATAAATATTAAAGGTCCTGTTTGGAGTGATCCTCATAAAGATAGAAGCTCAGAAAGTATGAGAATTGCATATACACGACCAATATACATAAATGATAAATTAGTAGGAGTAGTAGCCATAGATTTATTTTTTGATAACTATAAGAATATGATAAATGATGTTAGTGTGTATAATAATGGTTATGCTTTTTTACTTAATCAAAATGGTGATTATTTAGTTGATAGAACATATAAAGATACCGATAATATAAAAACTTTATTAGGTGATAATATAGATGTTATATCTAATGACCAAGGAATACAATATTACGAAAAAAATAGTCAAGAATCTGTATTAGCATATTCAAAACTTATTAATGGAAATATAATAGCAATAACAGCAAATGAAAAAGATATTTTTATGAAAATAAATAGTAGTATAATGTTATGTATATTAATAACATTAATAGTTTGTATAATTGTATCAACAATAGCATTGATTATTGGTAAAAAAATAAGCAATCCAATTATTTTTATTACCAAACTTGTAAATATTACGTCTACTCTTGATTTTAGGGAAAATAGTGAATTTTTAAAAATTGAAACTTTTAAAGATGAGACAGGCATAATAGGAAAAGCAGTCTTGAATTTACGTAAAATAATAAAGGATACATTAATAGATATAAAATCTTGTTCAGATGATACATCAATTCATTCAAATAATTTAAAATTAATTACTGAGCAATTAGAAGAATCAGTTACAGCAATTAATGAAACTGTTTTGGAATTATCTAAAGGAGCAGAAGAACAAGCAAGAGAAGCACAAATAGGATCAGAACAATTAACAGAGTTATCTGAAAAAGTAGAAAATATAATTGAAATTACTAAAGAGTTTAATGAATATTTCTTTAAATCAAAAGCTTATAATGATAGTGCAGTTAATTCTATAGATAGACTAATAGAAAAAGTTGAAGCAACAACTGAAATAGGATATAAAACAAGAGAATGTGTGTCTGAACTAGCTAATAAATCATCATTAATAGGAGAAATTGTTTTAACTATAGATAATATATCTGAACAAACTAATCTTTTGGCACTAAATGCTGCAATAGAAGCAGTAAGAGCGGGTGAAGCAGGTAAAGGTTTTGGTGTAGTAGCTGATGAGATAAGAAAATTATCAGAAGAAACAGCAGATGCAACAAAGAAAATTGAATCAATAATAAATGAAATTAGGTTTGAGATTGAAACTACTCAAGATAATATGGAAAAATCTACACAAACTATTTTTGAAGTAAATTCATTTATGAATGATTCTAAAAAATCTTTTAATGATATAAAAAATTCATTTGATATAATGACAGAGCAAGTAGAAAATTTAATAGAAAATATTAATAATGTTGATAGTAGCAAAGAATCAGTAGTAAATGTTATACAAGGAATAACAGCTATTTGCGAAGAATCTGCAGCTTCAACAGAAGAGGTTTCAGCAACAATACATGAACAATTAAGTTCTGTAAATCATGTTAAAAACTCATCTGAAGATCTTAATAGATTAGTAGAAAAGTTAGAAAATATGATATTAAAATTTAAAATGTAATGTTTTATTAAAAAAAATTATGTTATAACAGAAAGAATAAAGTCCTATCTCAAATATAAAAAAGGTTTTTGAGATAGGATTTTTCTTATTTTCTTAAAATTATAAATTTTATATGAAGTTAAGTTTTTATTTCACCAATTTTTATTTTCTATGTAATCTATAAAAAATGCTCCATAAGCTATATTTCAGTATGATTTAATAGTAAGTTTAGCATAAAAATTAAAACTTTTATAATAAATTATATTATTTTTAATGAATTAATTTTATAATTAATATAAAACTAAAATTTTAGAAGTGATTATTTAATGAATAAAAATATAATTTAAGAAAGTGGCGAGAAATATAGTGAAGATATTAAAAAATAAAACAGAAGTTAAAGATTTTATTAAACAAAATAATATGTCTGTAATATATTTTTCTACTAATACTTGTGGAGCATGTATTATTCTAAAAGAAAAAATTAAAAAATTACTTTATGAGTATACTAATATTAAAATGTGTGAAGTTTTGGGAGACATATCAATTGATATATCAGCATATTTTAATGTATATTCTGTTCCTATAATGATATTTTTTATTGAGGGAAAAGAGGTTTTTAGAGAATCTAAATATTCTAGCATTGAAGAGATAAAGAAAAAAATAGATAGATATTATAGTTTATATTTTAAATAAAAGTATAGATGTAAAAGTATAGATGATAAAAATATGTTAAAATACAATGATGAAGGGTTATTTTAACATATTTTTAAAATGATTTATAAATTATATAATTAAAAATATAATTTATAGTTTTATTAAAATATTAGGATAAATTTAAATACATATTAAAATTTAGTAGGAGAAAATTATGAAAGTAGATATATTTACAATAAATGAAATAATAGCGATTGTTATGGATTTAGTTGATAAATTAGAAGTGTATCAATTATATGGATTTGAAGATGAAAGTGAATTAAATATTTCCAAACCAATAAATGATAAATTAAAAAGTTTAGATTCTAATAATTATGATGATTTTATATGCAAGTGTTCAGAAATAGCAGAAGAGATACTTTCTATAAAAACAGGTGAATTAAATGAATTAAACTACTGTCATCAAGAAATAAGTTTTTTAGCAGAGAATAGACTTAATGGATATATAAAGAGAATTTAGAAAGTAAAGTTTGTATTTTAAAATGATTTATTTATTATATTCTTTTTTACAAAAATTTGTTTTTGTAATTCTATTTAACTATTATTAGCTGTTTTAAGTGCACTAGAATAAAATATGGGTTAGTAAGTATTATATTTATACCTACTAACCCATATTCTATTGATAAATAACTTTAGGCCTCAATTCTTTAGGATTATATCCACTATTTTTTAAAGATTCTATAATGGCTTCTTTATGTTCATGTCCAAAGGTTTCCATAGTTATTTGAAGTTCTACAGCACTATTTCTATTAATATTAACAAATTGATTATGATCAAGTTTTATTATATTTCCTTTAGATTCTGCAATTACTTTAGAAACATTTGTTAATTCCCCAGGTTTATCTGGAAGCAAAACAGATAAAGTACATATACGTTCTCTTTCAATTAAGCCATGTTGAACTAATGATGCAAATGTAATTACATCCATATTACCACCACTAATAATAGAAACTATTTTTTTTCCTTTAAAGTTTAAATGTTTAAGTGCGGCAACTGTTAATAATCCTGAATTTTCTGCAAGCATTTTATGATTTTCTAACATATCTAAAAATGCAACAATTAATTCTTTATCTTCAATAGTAATAATATCATCAATATTTTTTTGAATATATGGAAAAATTTTTGTTCCTGGAGTTTTAACAGCAGTACCATCTGCGATAGTATCTACAGATGGAAGTGTAACAACATGTCCAGATTTTAAAGATTCTTGCATACAATTAGCACCAGCAGGTTCTACACCTATTACTTTTATATTTGGATTAAGAAGTTTAACTAAAGTAGAAACACCAGCTGCAAGTCCACCCCCTCCAATTGGAACTAATATAACATCAACTGTTGGAAGTTCTTTTAATATTTCCATTGCAATAGAGGCTTGACCAGTTGCTATATCTAAATCATCAAAAGGATGTATGAAAGTGTATTCTTTTTCTTTTGCAAGCTCTAATGCATAATTGCAGGCTTCATCATAAACATCCCCATGCAAAATTACTTTTGCACCATATGATTTAGTACGATTTACTTTTATAAGAGGAGTTGTTTTAGGCATAACTATTATTGCTTTTGCTTTATATAATTGTGCTGCATATGCAACGCCTTGTGCATGATTGCCAGCAGAAGCTGTAATTAATCCTTTGCTTCTTTCTTCATCCCCAAGAGTACTAATTTTATAATAAGCCCCTCTAATCTTATAAGCCCCTGTTTTTTGAAGATTCTCAGTTTTTAAGTAAACTTTATTGTTGCTTAAATCTGAATAATAATCACTATAGACTAATTTTGTTTTTAAAATTACTTTTTGTACAGCATCGTATGCTTGTTCAAATTTTTCTAATGTCATCATTTTTATATGCCCCCTTTTTAAAATATATAGAATATACCTTTAAAATTTATTAGTTTTATAATATCACCATTAAAAATTATGTCAAGTAATAAAAAATATATAAGTATTTTTATTATAATGATATTCTATTCTTATTTTAATACATTATTCTATTTATTATAAACAGAATGTATAGTAAGTTTAAGTTAATATATAAATAATAATTTAAATTAAAAAATAAAAACCATAATAGTTAACTATTATGGTTTTTATTACAACTGTTTATTTTATAGTTCCAAAATAAACTTTTGATGATTTATTTACAATTAGATTTGTTTTTTTAATAAGCTTTTGTTTATTAATTTCAAAGTGTTTTATATAAAGTATATAAATGAAACTTTAATTTTAGATTTTATCTGTTTAAAGAGATTTATTTTACTTTATCACTAGCACATGGTGGTGCTGGTAGAAGGTTAAGAGTTGCTTCAAATTTTACATAAGTTTCATTTTTACATTTGTGTAACCAGCAATTACAAAGAGGACCACCCTTAGCGTCACAGTGAACTAACTCAGCAGCAGGGCCCATAATTGATGCACTACAAGCTTTTATTGTAGCTACAATTCCTGGAATTGCATTTTCAGCTTCTCTTCTAGTAGGATAACATGCAACATATTTATCTACACATATACAGCATTGGCAACATACATCACTAAATGCTCCAGTAGGGCAAGTAGGTTTATTCTTATAAGTTCCTGAAAGGACTTTTCTAGCACTAAATGCAAATGGAATACAACCAACTATCTTTACAAAGTATGCTGTACATTCTGAACAACCATCACATATAGGAACTTGTATTTCTTCTACAATGGCATTTAAACAATTAGGATCGTAGATAAATGTTAAATTTTTAGGATCTGCAAGAGCAGTTTCATTTACTTTGAAAGTTTTTACAACTGTTGTACAACAAAGTTTTACATAAGGATTAATTTTTGGACAATAACGATTTCCTGAACCTTTTTGACCACATCCTAAACAACTTTCTTTAGTTTCAGTCTCTTCTTGATTAGTAGCAGCAATTTCTTTATCTAAAGTTTCCATTTCTGTCATTATTTCTTGTATATCTTTCATATTAACGTATCTCCTTTGTAAAAAAAATAATTATATATTAGTATTTTATGAGCAATTTTTAATATTGCTACTATTTTAATTGGATTTTAAATTATCAATATTAGTCACTTAATCATATTTTATATAAAGAAATATTATTAGAAAGGAATAAAGTAATGCTAATGAATAACGAAAATTTTTATATTATAAAACAAAATAATGGCATGATATGGAATTTTCTATTTAAAGAGGATAAAGGACTAATATATAAATTTTTAAAAGATAATAGTTGGTCTGAATATTATGTAATTAATGATAAAGTTTCAAAGAACTTTTCAGTGATGTTGTTTTCAGATGATAGCATAAACGTTTTATATCAAGATTTAACAGGAACTATAATACTAAGTAAGTATGATGGAATAGGTTGGAGAAATAAAGAAATATTAAAAAATGAAAAAAGTAAAGATTTTAGTATAAAATTTAAGGCTGTTGGTAGTAAAGATAGGATTCATATAATTTTTAGTGTTTTAAACAGAAAAGATAATACTACAACACTTTTTCATGAAAGTCTTGATGAAAGAAATAATTTATCTAATCCTAAAATAATAGATACAATTAAATATAATTATAAATCTCCATTTAATTTTTATTCACCAGATAATAAAAATTTATTTCTTATGTATCAGAGATTTGGAGATAGGCATGAGATAGGATATAAACTTTTTGATAATAATATTGAAAGATGGTCTGATTTTAATTTAATAGATGTAAGCATTAATCCTTTTAATAACTATTCTGCAATAATGTTTAAAAAGAGTGTACATGCATTATATGTAAAAAAAGAAGAGAATATAGATAATTTAATTTATATACATGGTAATAATTTTAATTTTAAAAATAATAAATTATTTAAAGGCGAAAATATAGAATCATGTTTAATTTTTATAATGTATGGTGAGATATGGTGTTTTTGGGTAATGAACAATCAACTTCATAGTAGTTTTTCTATAAATAATGGAAATAATTTTAGTAATCCACCTTATGAACAATCAATAGGTTCTTCATGTCTTTATAAAGCAGCATATATATCAAATGATTCTAGAGATAGGAGAGGTTTATTAGTTAATGAAGTATATGTTACTGATGATGATAGCTTACAATATTTAATTTGTACTGAGTTATCTCCAAGTGTTAAAAATAATAAAAAGAACAATGAGTATTTATTGTGTATGGAATATTATATGACCCAAATATTTTTAAATATTTTACTATATGAAAAAGCATTTAAAAAAAATGAGCAATCAATTGCTGAATTAAAATATAATTTAGAAGAACAAAAAATGCAAACTCAGTTTTATGAAAGAAAATTTAAAACTATAAATAAAGCTTATACTAAATTTATAAATTTAAAGGGTGAATTAAACGAAAATGCAAATTTACTTCAAGGAAATTTAATTGATAGAGAAGAAAAAATCAAATTACTAGAGAGAATGAATAAAGAAAAAGAAAAAGAAATACTTATTTTAAAAGAAAAATTTTTAAAATCACAAGATAGAATTTTAATTCTTACAAATGAAGTTAGAAATTTAAAGGCTAAACTTACAAGAATATATGATAAGACTAGTAAAAGGAATAATAGATAAATTAAAAGGGTAGATTAAAAGATCTACCCTTAATTTCTTTATTGTACTTTTGATCCATCAGCTTTAGCTGAGTTATATGTGTTAATAGCTGAGTTTAATGCAGTAACAGCATCAATTACGTCTTGTGTAGTTGCTGCTGAAGTTTTAGCATTTGTTGCTGCAGTAATAGCTACATCTAATGCATCGTTAACTTGTTGAGTTACCCATTTAGAAGTTGTAGCCGCATCAGTTCCATCAGCACTTATTACTACATCAACTTTAGCAGCTGCTGCAGTTGTTAAAGCATTATCTATTGCAGTTTTATCTAATACTGGAACATATTTTGTAATTGTTCCTATTGTAATTGTTCCATTAGCTGCTATTGTTACGTCTATTGTTGCTTGATTGCTTAAATTATCTGTTACTGTAATTTTTGAAGTTCCTTGACTTACTGATGTAATTGCTATTTTACCATCTGTTATTGTTACAGCTGCTCCAGTAGTACTAGTTGCAGTTGTTCCTACTAATCCTAAAGTTTCTTCATTATTTAATATTGAATTATTTGTTGTAGCTTTAAATGTTATAGTTGTTCCTTCATTAGTAAACTTATTATCACCACAATCTGGTTTATCTCCTATAATTGCACCACTTTCATCAGTAGTGTAATTCTTGCCATTAAGTTCAATATTTCCAGTATTCATTGCACCACTATCTGCAAGTATATATGTTTTACCATCTACTTCAACTACGCCAGTTAGCATTGCACCAGATGAATTTGCAAAATACCATTTACCATCTTTATCTTTTATCCAACCAGTCTTCATAGCACCACTATCTGCAAGGTTATACCATTTACCATCAGAATCTTTTAACCAACCGGTTCTCATAGCACCACCATTGTCTAGGTTGTACCATTTACCATCAGAATCTTTCACCCAACCAGTTCTCATAGCTCCGCTATCATCTAGGTTATACCATTTCCCGTCAGAATCTTTTAACCAACCAGTTCTCATAGCACCATTATTATCTAGGTTGTACCATTTGCCATCAGCACCTTTCATCCAACCAGTTTTCATAGCACCACTATCATCTAGGTTGTACCACTTACCATCAGAATCTTTTAACCAACCAGTTTTCATAATACCACTATTATTAAAATAATACCAAGTTCCTTGAATATATTTCCAGCCTGTTGAAGCAGTTCCATTTTCTAACCAAGTCCAATTATTTTGAGAATCTTGTTTCCATGCAGCATTTGCTCCTGTTGGAAATGCAGTTAATATTGTTGCTCCTATTATAGCAATAGATATTATTTTCTTTAATTTTTGTGATCTCATTAATAACTCTCCTCTTTTGTTAAAATTTATTATATAAAAATTAAATTAAAAATATTTATTTATTATAATTATTTAGTTTAAATATAAAATTTCTATATAGTTTACTAGTAAGTCTCCCCCGTATTTACTTTGTAATCAAATAATATAATATTCTAAATTTGAAGACAATATTTGATTTATGGAAATGGGTTTGATTTATGGTTTTTATGTAAAATTTAAGTCTATTAAAAAAATCAAAAAACAATAAAGTTCTTATTTAAGTAATGAAATAATTTAAGTAAGATACATATTTGGAATTTTATTATTTATTATATAGTTAGTACTTATATTTATTAGATTTTTATAAAAAAGGAGACTAAATAATTATTTTATTTAGTCTCCTTTAATATACCAATTATATTTATCTTATTTAAACAATCTTAGTTGTCCAATCTTCACAATTCCAAGTTTCAGTAATTATGTCTCTATAAAATTCAGGTTCATGTGATACTAGAAGTATTGATCCTTTATATTCTTTTAAGGCTCTTTTAAGTTCTTCTTTTGCATCGACATCTAAGTGATTAGTAGGTTCGTCTAGGATTAATATGTTTGTTTCATTATTTATGATTTTACAAAGTCTAACCTTAGCAGCTTCTCCACCTGATAAAACTCTTATTTGAGATTCTAACTGTTTTGTTGTAAGCCCACATTTAGCAAGTGCTGCTCTTATTTGATATTGAGTAAATCCAGGGAATTCTTGCCAAACCTCATCTATACATGTATTTTTATTATCAGTTCTATCTTCTTGCTCAAAATATCCTATGTATTGATAATCACCTAAATTAGCTTCACCACTTAATGGTTTAATTAGTCCAAGTAAGCTCTTTAAAAGAGTTGATTTACCAAGTCCATTAGCACCAACTAAAGCAATTTTTTGTCCTCTTTCCATATATAAATTTAAAGGTTTGGTAAGAGGGGAGTCATACCCTATAACTAAATCTTTAGTTTCAAAAATAACTTTACCTGAAGCCCTGGCAGATTTAAAATTAAATTCTGGCTTTGGTTTTTCTTTTGATAATTCAATTATATCCATTTTATCTAATTTCTTTTGTCTAGATTTAGCCATATTAGCAGTAGCAACATTAGCTTTATTTCTAGCAACAAAATCTTCTAATCTAGCAATTTCTTTTTGCTGTTTTTCATATGCAGCTTCTAATTTCTTCTTATTTTCTTCATATATTCTTTGGAATTCATTATAATCTCCAACATATCTAGTTAATTTTCTGTCTTCTACATGATATATTAAATTAACTACTGAATTTAAAAATGGAATATCATGTGAAATTAAGATAAACGCATTTTCATATGATTGAAGATATCTCTTAAGCCATTCTATATGTTCTTCATCAAGATAGTTAGTAGGCTCATCTAAAAGTAATATATCAGGAGTTTCTAATAATAATTTACCTAGAAGAATTTTAGTTCTTTGTCCTCCGGATAAGTCATCTACATCTCTATCAAGGCCTAAATCTAAAAGTCCAAGACCTTTAGCAACCTCTTCAACTTTTGGATCTATAACGTAAAATCCATTATGATCAAGCATATCTTGGATTACAGCAGTTCTTTCAAGCATTTTATTTAGTTCATCTTCACTGCAATCGCCCATTTTTTCATATAATGAATTCATTTCTGATTCTAATTCAAAAAGATATTTAAAGGCATCTCTTAGGGCATCTCTTATAGTTTGACCTTTAGTTAAGGCTGCATGTTGGTCCATATATCCAACTCTAACATTATTTGACCAACTTACTTTTCCTTCATCTGGTTGAAGTTTTCCAGTTACTATATTCATAAATGTTGATTTACCTTCGCCATTAGCTCCGATAAGTCCAACATGTTCTCCTTTTAATAATCTAAATGAAACTTCTTCAAATATGGCTCTATCACCAAATCCATGATTCATATCTTTAACAATAAGTACGCTCATTTATTTTTGTTACCCAAAACTTATAAAAGCATATAAAAACTTAGATGTATAAAGTTTATTTCTACTTCTATAATGTTACTTGTTTTTTAGTAACTTTCTCCTTTCTTAATTTATTAAGTATTTTAGTGATACTTTACGCTGTAACATGCGTTTTGTTTTTTATTTTTAATAATGAAAATATTATTTTTATATGGTTTATCCATACAATTTACTATTAATAAACATATAAGTTTTAAATTTTATTGTAACTTATATATTAACTAATTTTATAATACTATAAACTAAATAATCTTTAATTAGTTTAAGTGATATAAACCCTTTATGTCAAAGTAATTTTTATGAAAATATAAGAATTTATTTAGTAGTTATCAGAGATTTTATATAAATAAAAGTAATGTTTTATAAATATTATACGGGGGAATAAATCTTTGCGAGAATATTACAAATTCAACAAAGTAGTAAATAGATGTTATTATAAATTACAAATAAACAAAAGAATGAATTACATACTATTATTACTTGGATTTATATTATAAGGTTGAAGCTAAGATAACTTTTGTACATATATAAAGAAATTTTAAGTACATTTGTATGTTTTAAGAATATTCCATATATAAAAAAGCGTAATTCTATACTTATTAATAAGTACGAGTGTCAATTATATTAATGACATAACTAATATATAATATCATTAAAGGAGTTAAATTTTAACTTAACTCAAAAATGGAGGAATATAGTTATGGAAAATATAAAATTAAGAAAGGCAAAAAAAGAAGATAGTAAAACAATTGCAAGCCTAATATATTATACGGAAACAGTGCCTGAAGATGTTTGAGGAGGAGCTACAGAAAAAGAATGTATTGAGAATCTTGAAACTTTAATATTAACAAAGAAATCAAGATATAGCTTAGAATATATTACGGTAGCAGAAAGATTTGGAGAAATATTAGGTGCTATAGTACTTATACCATCTAATAAATTGGAAGTATTAAGTATGAATACAGATTTAAAATTAATTAATAAATTCCAGGGATTAAAAAATAAATGTTCTTTTATATTAGATTGTATAAAACTTATAATATGTAAGGAATGTGAAGAAGGGGAATTATATTTAGCTAATGTTGCTACATCTACAAAAGTCAGAGGACTTGGTGTAGGGAAGATATTAATGGATTATGCTGAAGAAACAGCAAAAAAAAATAAGTACTATGGAATTTCATTATTAGCAAAAGATGAAGATGTTAGTAGTTTTTATAAAAAGTTAAATTATAAAACTATTTTAGATAAAGTTATTTTAGGGGAAAGATTTATAAAAATGGCAAAGGCTATTTAGTTTATATAAATATTTTAGGCTATGTTTTAAAATATCAACATTCACTTAAAACATAGCGATATTTTAAATTATATTTTAATATAGTTGAATAATGGACTATCTTGAATTCATAAATACGTTTTTAAGATAGTCCATTTTTGATATAGTTATTTACATGAAATTTGTTTTTTTATTTTTCTAAAGTTTGTTATTTGCCTAGTTATTGTTGAAACAGATATTACTCCTAATGCTAATGTTCCAGCGCTCGCTAATGTATGAAGACCTAATTCAAGAGATTGCATAATATCTCCAGTTACAGTTTCATACATTGTATAGTACATTCCAGCACCAGGAACTAAAGGAATTAAAGCACATACTACTAATGTTGTAACAGGTGTTTTTAATATTCTGGCACAAATTTCTGAATAAGTGCTAAAGCTTACTGAAGCTATAAACAACGAGAGAATATTGCTAACATTAAACTTTATTAAAAATGAATAAACAAACCAGCTTAATCCTCCACCAATAGCAGCAAAAATAAGGTTACGTCCTTTTATATTAAAAATTATTCCGAAACCAAATGAAGCTACAAGGGCAAATAAAGTTTCATAAATCATGGATTTATATTCCTCCTAATTTATTTATAAATATACTTAAAACTGCACCAGAACCAACAGCGATAGAAACAGCAACTAAAAATGCTTCTGAAATTTTAGTTATACCTGCAAGAAAATCTCCAGCTATAGTATCTCTAATTGCATTAGTTATTGTTAAACCAGGGACTAGAAGCATTAAGGAACCAATAATTGTTTTATCAAGATTATTACCAAGATTAAATTTTATAAATAATACGGTTAATAATGCACATACTGCACCACACAAACAATTTATAAAAAATTCATTTAAGTTTAAGTTTTCAAATTTAATAGAGATTGTTTTTATTATGAGTCCAATTAATGTTGCTGCAAAAAAATCCTTATAGTTACCACCAAAAAGTATAGCAAATGATCCAGCTGACAATGCAGACCAAATTAGAGTATAGAAGTTAGAATATCTATCTCCTTTAGAGATTTTAATAAGTTCTTTATTAAAATTATCAAGAGTAATTTTGTCAGTTTGAGTTCTTCTTGAAAGACTATTGATCTTATCAATTTTATTTAAATCAACCCCTCTAGAAGTCACCCTTTTAACTAAAGTTAATACTTGATTTTTATAAGTTATTGAAACCATAACACCTGTAGGAGTTACAAAACTATCAGCTTCATCAACTCCAAAGGAAGTGCATATTCTGCAAATAGTTTCCTCAACTCTATAAGTTTCAGCACCACTTTCAATCATTATTTTGCCTGCAAAAGTAGAAATTTGTAGCAATTTATTTAAATCCATAATTTTATTCCTCTCATATGAACTATGTAATAAATATTAATTATTTAATGATTTTTATACAATTTTTGTAATAAGGAAACTGTCTAAAAGTAAGCTATAATCATACAGAGAACAACTTAATGAAAGTATTATAACACAAAGTTTTTTTAAATTCTTTAGTAAATTACAAAAAGTTAAATCTTATGGATAAGTTATATTTTATTATATGTAACTTTAATTGTTATTATAAAAAATGGTTGATAAATTTAGTTAGAAAACTTATAATTATATAATATATTATTAAAAAAACGTAAATTTGTTTAATAATGTATAATAAATTTTGGGGTGATAAAATGAATTTTGAAAACATACAAAGACAAGATAATGAAATTTATGGACTAATTGAAAAAGAATTAGTAAGACAACAAAAAGGAATTGAATTAATAGCATCAGAAAATATCGTAAGTGAAGCAGTTATGGAAGCAATGGGTTCATATTTAACTAATAAATATGCAGAAGGATATCCAAGTAAAAGATATTATGGTGGATGTTATGTAGTAGATGAAGTTGAAAATATAGCTCGTGATAGAGTAAAAGAATTATTTGGAGCAGAACATGCAAATGTTCAACCACATTCAGGTTCACAAGCTAATATGGCAGTATACTTTACAGTTTTACAACCAGGTGATACTGTACTTGGTATGGATTTAAGTCATGGTGGTCATTTAACTCATGGTTCACCAGTTAATTTTTCAGGTAAGTTATTTAACTTCGTATCATATGGAGTAGATAAAGAAACTGAAGTTATTAATTATGATACAGTAAGAGAACTTGCTATTAAGCATAAACCAAAGTTAATAGTTGCAGGTGCAAGTGCATATTCAAGAGTGATAGATTTCGAAAAATTTAGAGAAATATGTGATGAAGTTGGAGCATATTTCATGGTAGATATGGCTCATATAGCTGGACTTGTTGCAGCAGGAGTACATCCATCACCAGTACCATATGCAGATTTTGTAACATCTACAACACATAAGACCTTAAGAGGTCCAAGAGGTGGATTGATTCTTTGCAAAGAAAAATATGCTAAGGATTTAGACAAGAACATATTCCCAGGAATGCAAGGTGGACCATTAATGCATATTATAGCTGCAAAAGCTGTATGTTTTAAAGAAGCATTAGATCCAAGTTTTAAAGAATATATTAAAAATGTGGTAGAAAATTGTAAAGAACTAGGCGAACAACTTTCTAAAAGAGGATTTAAATTAGTATCAGATGGTACTGATAACCATTTAATTCTTGTAGATTTAAACAATAAAGACATCACTGGAAAAGATGCTGAAAAATTATTAGATGAAGTTGGAATTACTCTTAATAAAAATACAGTGCCAAATGAAACAAGAAGTCCTTTTGTAACTTCAGGAGTTAGAATAGGTACTGCAGCTATAACAACAAGAGGTTTCCAAAAAGAAGATATGGAAGAAATTGCTGCAATAATCAATGATACTATTGAAAATAGAGATGAAGGTTTATCACCATTTAAAGCTAGAGTAGAAGCTTTATGTGATAAATATCCATTATACAAATAATAAAATAATTTTAATTATAAGAGATAGTTTTAAGTAATTCTTTACTTAAAACTATCTCTTTTTTGTGAAAATAATATGGCCATATATAATGTTTGAAAGTATTATAGTAGCTAATATAATATATAAGTTCCAATAAAGTTTGTTCATTGAATTGGATAAAGAACTTAGAGAAAGAGAACATAAATATTTAAAGATATGCAGATGATAATACTATATATGTTGAAAGCAAAAGAGTGGTTTTTGTTATGTATAAATCTATAATAAATATGAAAACAATTAAAACTTAAAATAAATAAGAAATATATATAATTAGTAAAATTTATTAGTTTAACTTAAACATATAAAATAATTAAAATTTAATAAATTTATATTAAAAAAAATATAAGAAAAATATTTTAGCTGTAATCCAGGTAAATACACATGTGTTTTAAACAAGGATAGTTTTGAATACGTTTTACATATTGTGTCATGTATTGACACAATAAGTCATATAATATAATATATTTATAACTTTAAGATTATCAATAATTATTGCTGTTTTTTAATAAATTACTAATTATTCGAGAAAATTATTAAAAACAATAAATTATTTCCAATAGATACTTTTAAGACATATTAAAAATATTAGGATATAGATTAGTGCAATATTTTGTAAAATCTATATTTTAATTAAATGTTTCAAAGTATTTACATTTAAACTAATATAGGAGGATATTTTTATGAAAAGAAAAATTTCTTTGATTTTGGTTCTAGCTTTGTCAACTTCAATGATTTTGGCAGGTTGTACTTCTAAATCGGATTTAAAAACAAATGTAGATAGTGATGTAGTTAAAATTGGAGTATTTGAACCTATGACAGGTGCTAATGCGGCAGGTGGGGAACTTGAAGTGGAAGGAATAAAACTTGCTAATGAACTTTATCCAATAGTTCTTGGTAAAAAGGTAGAATTAGTTTTTGCAGATAATAAGTCTGATAAAATTGAAGCGGCTAATGCAGCATCTAATCTTATAGAACAAGAACATGTCAATGCGATTATAGGAAGCTGGGGAAGTGGTAATTCTATGGCAGCAGGAGATATTGTCATGGAAGCTAAAGTTCCAGCAGTAGGTGCTTCTTGTACAAATCCTTTAGTAACAGCAGGAAATGATTATTATTTTAGAGTATGTTTTATAGATCCTTTTCAAGGTACTGTTATGGCAAAATATGCAGCAGGAAAATTGCAAGCTAAAAAAGCAGCCATAATTCAAGAAGTTTCTAGTGATTACTCAGTTGGTATATGTAAATTTTTTACTGATTCATTCAAACAGCTTACAGGTGATGATAATTCAATTGTAGCTAAAGTAAATTATAATTCTGGAGATCAAGATTTTACAGCTCAACTTACAAATATAAAAAGTAAAAATCCAGATGTAATATTCGCTCCGGGTAATTTTACAGAAGGAGCATTAATAGTAAAACAAGCAAGAGAATTAGGAATAACAACTCCTATAATAGGTGGAGATACTTGGGAAACACCAGAATTTGTGGATATAGGAAAAGAAGCAGTAGAAGGATGTGTATTTTCAACATTTTTTGCAAGTGAAACCCCTATAACTGATGAATCAAAAGTTTTTCTTGATGCTTATAGAGAAAAGTATGGTAAGGAACCATCAGCAGTTGCAGCTTTATCTTATGACGCTTATTTATTAATATTAGATTCAATAAAAAGAGCTAATTCAATAGATTCTGTAAAAATAAGAGATGAGATAGCAAAAACAAAGAATTTTCCAGGTGCAGCAGGAGTAATTACAATAGATGAAAATAATAATGCGATAAAAGATGCAGTTTTAAAAGTAATAGAAGATGGTAAGTTTACTTATCTAGATACTATAAAAGCGGAAGAAAAATAATTAGGAGGTGACTATATGACATTAAGTACATTTATGCAACATTTAACAAATGGAGTTTCATTAGGAAGTTTATATGCACTTATAGCTATAGGTTATACAATGGTATATGGAATATTAAAACTTATAAATTTTGCCCATGGAGATATATTTATGATGGCTGCTTACTTCGCATTTTTTGGAGTAGCTACATTTAATTTACCTTGGTATTTTGCTTTTTTAATAGCAATAATTACGGCTGGAGCACTAGGCATGGTAATAGAATTTACAGCTTATAGACCACTTAGAAGTGCACCAAAGATATCTATCTTAATTTCTGCTATTGGTGTTTCATTCTTACTTGAAAATTTAGCAGTTGTGTTATTTGGGGGAAAACCTAAAGCATTTCCAACACCAGAAATTTTAACAGATGTAGTTGTTATTGGTGGAGTTTCTATACAAAAACTTACATTTATAATACCTTTGGTAACAATAATATTATTATATGCTTTATTACATTTAGTTAATAATACAAATGTTGGTATGGCAATGAGAGCAGTATCTAAAGATGTTGAAACAGCAAGGCTTATGGGAATCAATGTAAATAGAATAATTTCATTTACTTTTGCTATAGGTTCAATGCTAGCAGCAGTAGGTGCTATTATGTGGTCTGTTAAATATCCACAAATAGTTGCTCTTATGGGAGTGATTCCTGGGCTAAAGTGTTTTATAGCTGCAGTTATAGGTGGAATAGGAGATATAAAAGGAGCTGTTATTGGAGGTTTTATTCTTGGGATAGGTGAAATTATGATAATTGCTTTTCTTCCAGGATTAACTGGATATAGAGATGCTTTTGCATTTATACTTTTAATAATAATATTGTTATTTAAACCTACAGGAATAATGGGAAAAAATTTAACAGAGAAGGTGTAACATATGAAGAAGAGAAATAAAGTTTTAAATATAGCTCTTATTGTAATTATATTTTTACTATTATTAGCTGCAAGTAATAGCTTAGATTCTTATAAAATTAGAATTTTAAATTTATGTGCTATATATACGGTTCTTGGACTTAGTATGAATTTAATAAATGGATTTACGGGACTATTTTCATTAGGTCATGCTGGATTCATAGCTATAGGTGCATATACATCAGCACTTCTTACTATGTCTGAAAAAGTTAAAACTCAGAATTTTTTCATGGAACCATTAATAGCACCATTTAATCATATATCAATTCCATTTTTTCCATCATTAATTTTAGCAGGAATTATTTCAGCAGCGATAGCATTTTTAATAGCTGCTCCAGCTTTAAGACTTAAAGGAGATTATTTAGCTATAGCTACATTAGGTTTTGCAGAAATCATAAGAATAGTAATTAATAATACTCAAAGTTTGACAAATGGTGCTTTAGGTCTAAGAGGAATACCACATAAAACCAATTTATATTGGAGTTTTGGAATAGCAATTATAACAATAATAATAATGGTATCACTTATAAATAGTTCTTATGGAAGAGCCTTAAAAGCTATTAGAGAAGATGAAATAGCAGCTGAGAGTATGGGAATAAATCTTTTTAAACACAAAGCAATAGCTTTTATCATTGGAGCATTTTTTGCTGGAGTTGGAGGAGGACTTTTAGGAAATTTACTTGGTACTATAGATCCTAATATGTTTAAATTTGTTCTTACTTTTAATATACTTCTTATAATAGTTATTGGAGGCATGGGAAGCATTACTGGTACAGTAATTTCAGCTTTTGTTGTAACAATTGCAGGTGAAGCTTTAAGATTTTTAGATATGGAAAAACAATTTAATTTAGGATTTATAAGTTTTACTGGTATACCAGGATTAAGAATGGTTATTTTCTCAATTTTACTTATGATAATAGTATTATTCTTTAGAAAAGGTATTATGGGAACTAAAGAATTAACATGGGATAAAATATTTAAAGTTTCAAATAAAGAAACTTTAGAAGAAAGGGGGAAATAGATAATGGCATTACTTAAAGTGGAAAATGCAACTATGCAGTTTGGAGGTCTTACTGCAGTAAAAGATTTTAATCTTGAAATTAATGAAGGTGAAATAGTTTCTTTAATTGGGCCAAATGGAGCAGGAAAAACTACTGCTTTCAATATGATAACAAATGTCTATACCCCTACAAAAGGTAAAATAACTTTTAATAATATAGATATAACTGGAATGAGACAAGATATTATAACTCAAAATGGTATAGCAAGAACTTTCCAAAATATAAGGCTTTTTAATGATTTAAGTGTTTTAGATAATGTATTAATAGGAAATCATGTTCATATTAAATCTAACTTTATTGAAGCAATGTTAAAATTACCAAAATATAAAAGAGAAGAAAAAGACATGGTTGAAAAATCTATTTTATTGCTAAAAGAATTAGGGCTTGAAGATTTAAAAAATGAAAAAGCAAGTGCTCTTCCTTATGGTAAGCAAAGAAAACTTGAAATAGCAAGAGCTTTAGCAACTAATCCAAAGCTTCTTCTTCTTGATGAACCAGCTGCAGGTATGAATCCTACAGAAACAGATGAACTAACAGAATTTATTAAGGAAATAAAAGAAAAATTTAAATTATCTATATTTATGATAGAACATCATATGAATATGGTTATGGGATTATCAGATAAAATACAAGTTTTTGAATATGGAATAACTATAGCTAAAGGAACACCTACTGAAATACAAAATGATAAAAAAGTTATAGAAGCTTATTTGGGGGTATCTGAAGATGATTAAAATAGATGATTTAGTTGTAGCATATGGTGGAATAGAAGCTCTAAAAGGAATAAATTTAGAAGTTCCAAGTGGAAAAATAGTAACTTTAGTAGGAGCTAATGGAGCAGGTAAAAGTACTACATTAAAATCTATAGTAGGTCTTGTTAAACCTAAAAGTGGTAATATAGATTATGAAGGGACAGACTTAACAAAAATTAGTACTGAGCAAATGGTTAAAAAGGGTATAGCTTTAGTACCAGAAGGAAGAAGAGTTTTTGCAGATCTTACAGTATTAGAAAATCTAAAAATAGGTGCTTATTCTCGAAATGATCATAACGGTATAGAAGAGGATTTAGAAAAGATGTATGAACTTTTTCCTAGGTTAAAAGAAAGAACTTGGCAAGCAGCAGGTACTCTTTCAGGTGGAGAGCAACAAATGCTTGCTATAGGAAGGGCTCTAATGTCTAGACCTAAATTAATAATGATGGATGAACCTTCTTTAGGACTTGCACCTATAATTGTAAAAGAATTATTCGAAATTATAAAAAGAATTAATAAAGAAGGTATGACAGTACTTTTAATAGAACAGAATGCAAATGCAGCTTTAAAAATAGCTGATATAGGATATATTATGGAAACAGGAAGAATAATATTAAAAGGTACTGGTAAAGAATTGCTACATAATGAAGAAATTAAGAAAGCTTATCTTGGTGAATCATTATAATATATATATTCTAATTAAGTTAATACATTTATAATATTTTATAGAGAATTATATATTTAAGTAACAATATCTAGTTAGAAGTATATATAGCATAAATTTTTTATATAAGTTCCTTACTATAATGGTAAGTTATATAATTTATAAATATTTTAAGATTTATATTAATCAATAAATTTTATTAGAACATTAAATATTTATAGGATAAGATGGTTTCAAGAATATAAAGTTGATAATCAATAAAAATAAACTAAATAGAATATATTATTTCTTTCAATATAAATAATATAGAGACTGTAATAAGAATTGAGTTATAATAATTTTTATTACAGTTATTTTTTTGTTTATATAATATAAATGTTCTAATTAAGTTATTATATTTATCATCTTTTATGGAGTTTTATAAGTCCGCAATTCTGATTAAATATCAAATAAAACTTGTTATAGTCACATTTCTTTTTCTTTTAAGAATTTATAAAATCAAATATATTTTATCACTTTTTCTTTTTATTCATATAATGAAAAGAATTAATTTATGTTAGGTTAGGAATATGGGAGATAAATTTATTGAGAGAATATCAAAAAATGGAAAGGTAGTAGAGTTTGATAAAAATTCTAAATTGGTATTTATAAGTGATGTTCATAGAGGGGATGGAGGCAATGCAGATTCTTTAAGAATAAATAAAAATATATATAAAGCTGCTCTTGGATATTATTTTAGGGATGGATATAAATTAATCGAAGTAGGAGATGGTGATGAATTATGGAAAAATAAAAATTGTTTAGACATTTCATTTCATTATAAGGAAATTTTTAAGATATTAAATAAATTTAATAAAGATAAAAGATTATACTTAATTTATGGAAATCATGATATGATAAAATCAAATCCAGATTTTGTTTATAAACAAGAAAAAATTTTTAATAAAATTGGTCATGGTATTGGAAAAGAATTATTGGAGTTATATAATAATGTAACATTCTATGAAAGTATTATACTTAGATATATTCCCATGAAGAAGGATATACTTGTTTTTCATGGTCATCAAGTTGATTTTATGAATTGTCAACTTTGGAGAGTGAGCAGATTTTTAGTAAGGTATTTATGGAGATTTCTAGAAGGGATTGCTGGATTTAAGGCTCCAATAAGTCCAGCTAATAATTATAATAAAGGTAGTAAAATTGATGATATATTAGATATAATTTCAAGAAGACAGAAAAAAATGTTTATATGTGGACATACTCATAATGATATATTTCCACAAGTAGGAGAAGGTTTGTATTTTAATGATGGTTGCTGTGTATTTCCATCATCAATAACTACTATTGAGATTATAAAAGGAGAAATTTCTTTGGTAAAATGGAGTATAGAAGTAGATGAGAATAACAGTTTATATATAAAAAGAGAGAAAATTAGAGGTTCAGAAAAAATAGAAAACTATCTATACTATGCAGATAGATTAAAAATTTAGACTATCTTTTAAAATAGTGTTGATATTATAGTATAAACAAAGTTCTTAGTCTCAGTGAAACTTGCTTTCATCTGAAGGTTAGAAATTATTATTCATGATTGTGCAATTGTTATAGAATTACAGGTGATAGATATCGAATAAACCCCATAGACAGGGGGGATATATATTTAAAATGGAGGAGGTCACTAACAGTGAAGTTTATTGATTTACATTGTGATACGGCAAGTAAAATATATTATAATAAATTAAATTTTGAAAATGATATATGTAAGGTTAATATTGATAAATTAAAAAAAGGAGAGTCATTAGCACAAGTATTTGCTTTTTTTATTGATCAGGATATAACAAGATCACCTTATGAAGAGTTTATAAAACTTTATAATAATTTTAAATTGGAATTTAGTAATTATGATAATGAAATAAATATAGTAACGAATTTAAATGAATTAGAAAAATGTAAAAAAAATAATAAAATAGGAGCATTTTTATCAATAGAAGAAGGAGAAGTAATTCAGGGAGAAAGTGAAAAATTAAGAGAAGTATATGAAATGGGAATTAGAATATTGACAATTACCTGGAATTATCCTAATGCTCTTGGATATCCTAATGCAAATTATAGATATAAAAATAATGGACTAACTACAAGAGGAATAGAACTTATTAAAGAAGCAGAAGAATTAGGTATTATACTAGATGTATCACATTTATCTGATGGAGGATTTTATGATTTGGTTAGGTTTTCTAAAAAACCTTTTATAGCTTCACATTCTAATGCTAGAGAGGTAACTAATCATCCGAGAAATTTAACTGATGAAATGATAAGATTATTATCAAATAACGGAGGCGTTATGGGAATAAATTTCTGTTCTGATTTTTTAGGAACAGAAAAAATATCTTCATTAGAAGAAATAATAACTCATATAAAACATATAAAAAATATTGGTGGGATTGATGTTATAGCACTCGGTAGTGATTTTGACGGAATAGATAATGAAGTTGAAATAGAAAATTGTTCGGAATTTAATAAATTATATAAATATCTTAAAATTAATGGATTCAAAGATTCTGAAATAGAAAAAATATTTTATAAAAATGCTCTTAGAGTTTTTAATGATGTATTAAAATAATGCCATGTTTAAGTTGAATGTTGATATTATAGTATAAATTTCAATGCTAGTTTACCCTTATTATAATATCAACACTATTTTAAAACATAGCGTAAAATAGAGATGCTTTTTGAGAAAGATATAATGAAAAGGAGAAGAGGAAAATTGGGAAAACTATTAGGAAAAGTAGCAATTGTTACTGGTGCTTCAAGAGGAATAGGAAGGGACATTGCTATAGAGCTAGCTAAAGAGGGAGTTAATATAGTTATAAATTATTCTAAAGATGATGAAGGGGCACAAGAAACATTGAATCATATAAAAAGTATTGGAGGATATGCTGTTTTATGTAAGGAAGATATATCATCTTATGAATCAACTAAAAAAATAATAGAATTCACCATAAATACATTAGGAAAAATAGATATTTTAGTGAATAATGCAGCTAAGAGTATTATTGGGTTATTTATGGATTCAAGTGAAGAAGAGATTAATGGAATTATAAATACAAATTTTTTAGGTAGTATATATATGAGTAAGCATGTACTTCCTTATATGATTTCGAATGGGGGCGGAAATATAGTTAATATTTCATCTATGTGGGGAGATGTTGGAGCATCATGTGAAGTTTTATATTCATCTACTAAAGGTGCAATAAATTTATTTACTAAGTCACTCGCAAAAGAGATGGCACCTTCAAATATAAGAGTTAATGGAGTTGCACCAGGTGTTATAGATACAAAGATGAATTCATTTTTAGGAGAAGATGAAAGAAAGTCTTTAGAAGAAGAGATTCCTATGGGGAGATTTGGGAAGCCTAGTGAGATTGGTAAAATTGTAACATTTTTATGTAGTGATGATTCTTCATATATTACGGGACAAATAATAAGAGCAGATGGTGGATATATTTAAAATAAAAGGTGTGATATAGAGGTTTTTATATCACACCTTTTGTATTTTAGGCACAATCAAAAAATAACCAATCCACTTGCCTACCTATTGTCCATTGTAATTTTGGACTTGTTATTTATTTTCATGTGTCTTAATAAAATTATTTTACTTCGTATATCCAACCTTCAGGAGCTTCAACATCACCAACTTGAATACCGCAAAGTATATCATATAATTTACGAACTGTTGGACCAACTTCAGTTTCACTGAAAAATACATGTAATTTATCTTTGTATTGAATACCTCCGATAGGAGTAATTACAGCAGCAGTACCACATGCACCAGCTTCTTTAAATTGATCTAATTCATCAATTGATACCTCTTTTTCGTATACAGGCATATCTAAGTAATGTTCTGCAATATGAAGAAGAGAATATTTAGTTATACTTGGTAATATAGATGGAGATTTTGGAGTAACAAATTCATTATTTTTAGTTATTCCAAAGAAATTTGCAGCACCTACTTCTTCAATTTTAGTATGAGTTGCAGGATCTAGATATATACAATCAGTAAATCCTTTTTCTACAGCTTCAGCATGTGCTTGTAAAGAAGCGGCATAGTTACCACCTACTTTTTGTCCGCCTGTGCCATGAGGTGCCGCTCTATCATACTCATCTGAAACAATGAAATTACAAGGTGTTAAACCATCTTTAAAGTAAGGTCCAACTGGCATACAGAACACTGTAAATATATATTCAGGAGCAGGTTTTACACCTATATTATCTCCAACACCCATCATAACAGGTCTTAGATATAAAGTAGCTCCACTACCATATGGTGGTACATAATCTATATTAGCCTTTACCACTTGCATAACGGCATCAATAAATTTTTCTTCAGGAATTTCAGGCATAAGAAGTTTTTTACAACTTTCATTCATACGAGCAGCATTTCTATCTGGTCTAAATAATTGAATTTTACCTTCTTTTGTTGAATATGCTTTAAGTCCTTCAAAACAACTTTGGCCATAGTGAAGAACAGTAGAAGCTTCACTCATACGAAGCATATTATCTTCTGTAAGTTTACCATCATCCCATTTACCATCTTTCCAAACTGAGACATATCTAAAATCTGTTTTTATATAATTAAATCCTAGTTTGTTCCAATCAATATCAATTTTTTTCCCCATATTAATTCCTCCATATCTAATAGGCTTAAAATTACCTTTATTTAATATGATATATTGTAGCACTACTTAAAGAAAAAATCTACAATTTGATATAAAAAGTGTAATTATATTACTACATTATCAAAATAAGTAAAAAGATAATAGTAAAATGGTAATATGCTATTTCCACGGTACTGCATCAGAAGGCATTCTCCAATCTCCTCTAGGGCTTAGAGATATACTACCAACTTTAGGGCCATCAGGCAAAGCACTCCTTTTAAATTGTTGCGTAAAGAATCTCCACATAAATTTATTAAGCCATTTTTCTATTTCTGAATTTGTATAATCATTTTTAAAAGCTTCTGTTGCTAAGAATAATATTCTATCTTTTGATGAACCATGTTTTATAAAATGATATAAGAAGAAATCATGAAGTTCATAAGGTCCAACTATATCTTCTGTCTTTTGAGCAATTTCACCATTTGAATCTTTTGGTAATAATTCTGGACTAACAGGAGTATCTAATATATCCATAAGTGTATAAGCAACATCACCATTGGATTCTTTTTCAGCAACATATTTTACTAAATATCTTACTAAAGTTTTAGGAATAGAAGGATTTACTGAATACATAGACATGTGATCTCCATTGTAAGTGCACCAACCTAGTGCAAGCTCAGATAAATCTCCTGTACCTATTAAAAGTCCACCTTCTTTATTTGCTAAATCCATTAAAATTTGAGTTCTTTCTCTTGCTTGAACATTTTCATAAGTAACATCATGTATATTTTTATCATGACCAATATCTTTAAAATGTTGAAGTGATGCGTCTACGATGTTTATTTCTCTTAAATCACATCCTAATTCTTTACAAAGAGTTAATGCATTATTATAAGTTCTATCAGTAGTACCAAATCCAGGCATTGTTATAGTAAGTATATTATTTTTATCTAAATTAAGAAGTTCAAAAGTTTTAACTACTACAAGAAGTGCAAGTGTTGAATCTAGTCCACCTGAAATACCAATAACAGCTTTCTTTAAACCAGTATGTTCCAACCTTTTTGCTAAAGCAGAACTTTGAATATTAAAAATTTCTTTGCACCTATCTTCTCTTTCTTGTTTAGAAGAAGGTACAAATGGATGTTTATCTATAAATCTATCAAAACTATCTATATTATTATTGCTAAATTTAAACTTAATAAAACAAGGTTTTTTACCAGTAAATTTAGAAGCATCTCTAAAGCTAAGATTTTTCATTCTTTCAGATTTTAATTTAAAAATATCAACCCAAGAATAAATAACTTCATTATCTCGTTGAAATCTTTTATTTTCCTTTAATAAAGAGCCGTTTTCAGATATTAATAAATGTCCACTAAATGATAAATCAGTAGAAGATTCATGAACTCCAGCAGAAGAATAAATATAGCTGCATATTCCTCTAGCACTTTGATTTAATATAAGATTTTTTCTATAAGTCATTTTACTTACTAACTCATTTGAAGCAGATAAATTTCCTATTATATTAGCACCCATAAGTGTTAAATATGAACTAGGTGGAATTGTAACCCATAAGTCTTCACAAATTTCAACACCAAAATTTGCTATGTTTGAAGAGAAAATAAGATTTGTTCCAAAAGGAACATTTTTTTGGAATTGAAGATCTATTTCATGAGTTTCTACAGAAATACCTTCAGTAAACCATCTTTTTTCATAAAATTCGCTATAATTAGGTATGTATGATTTAGGAACTACTCCTAATATCTTTCCTTTAAATAATAAAAAGGCACAATTATATAAAATACTATCAATTAATAAAGGTGCTCCTACTGCTATTAACATATCACAATCTTCAGTTGCACTTAATATTTGTTGTATTCCATTTAGTGATTTACTTAAAAGATAATCTTGTAAAAATAAATCACCACATGTATATGATGTTACACAAAGTTCAGGAAAAACTATAAATTTACTATTTTTTTGTTTTGCATCGTCTATACATTTTAGAATATTATATATGTTATAATCTACATCTCCAACTTTAGTTTTTGGACATGCAGATGCAACTTTAATAAAATCCATATTATATCAACTCCAATTTCTATTAATACTTTTATTATAACCAAGAATATTTGTTATATATAACCATGATATTTTAAAAGTAAATTAAAATCAATATAATTAAAATAGTTTTGAAATGCATAAAAATATAACTTATAAAAAGATAAAAAATATATTGTAAAAAGGTTTTTAATACTGTATAATCATATTAACCTAATACTTTGATTGGATAATATACCAATTAATGATATACTGATAAATGAAATATTAGAAAACTAAGATAAAGAAGGGGGAAATATAATGACAAGTCTGGTGTTTTGGATTATATTAGGAGTTTCTACATTCTTAATAGATATTTTTACTAGTAGTTTTCTATTTGTATGGTTTTCAATAGGAGCAATAACAGCTATTATTGCAGGGGCTTTAAATGCATCTTTTTTAATTCAAGCAGTAGTATTTTTAGTAGTAAGTATTATTGCAACATCGATTGGATATCCATTGATAAAAAAGAAATATAAGAACGCTGAACATAGAATGCCTCTTATGGAAGAAACATATATAGGAAAAGAACTGTTAGCAGAAAAGGAAATTCACGAAAAAGGAATTATAAAAGTAGGGGGAATTTATTGGACAGCAATAAATTTAGGTGATTCAATAAACGCTGGAGAAAAATTTTGCATTACAGGAATTCAAGGGACAAAGTTAAAAATTAAAAAAATACAGGGAGGGAAAAAATAATGTTTATTATTTTACCAATAATATTAATATTTATAATATTTACAATTTTTTCTTCAATTAAAATTGTAAATACAGGATACTTATGTGTTGTAGAAAGATTTGGTCAATTTAGTAGAGTATTAGAACCAGGATGGCATTTTCTTATTCCATTCGTAGATTTTGTTAGAAAAAGGATTTCAACAAAACAACAAATATTAGATGTACCACCACAATCAGTTATAACTAAAGATAATGTTAAAATTTCAGTTGATAATGTTATATTCTATAAAGTATTAAATGTAAAAGATGCTGTATATAATATTGAAGATTATAGATCAGGTATAGTTTATTCATCTACAACTAATATGAGAAACATAGTAGGTAATATGACTCTAGATGAAGTATTATCAGGAAGAGATAGAATAAATCAAGATTTATTAAGTATTATTGATGAAGTTACAGATGCTTATGGTATAAAGATACTTTCAGTAGAAATTAAGAATATAGTTCCACCAGCAGAGATTCAACAAGCGATGGAAAAACAAATGAAAGCTGAAAGAGATAAGAGAGCTATGATCCTTCAAGCAGAAGGTCTTAGACAATCACAAATTGAAAAAGCAGAAGGTGAAAAGCAATCTCAAATACTTAGAGCAGAAGCAGAAAAACAAGCTAATATTAGAAGAGCAGAAGGTTTAAAAGAATCTCAATTATTAGAAGCTGAAGGTAAGGCTAAAGCTATAGAACAAATAGCAATTGCAGAATCAGAAGCTATAAGAAAAGTAAATAAAGCAATTATTGAATCAGGAACAGATGAAAGAGTTATTGCTATAAAACAAGTTGAAGCCCTTAAAGAGATGGCTAAAAACCCAGCTAACAAGCTTATCTTACCTAATGAAACACTATCATCATTAGGTAGTTTAGCAGCTATAGCTGATACATTAAAAGATGTTGTAAAAAAATAATATAAGGCATAATCAAAAAAATAGTTCTTGTTTTATATTTAGAATTTTTGAGTAAAAAATAGGATAATACATATATGTATTATCCTATTTTTATTTAGTTATTTTAAGACTGTTTTACAGTTGCAATATTTTTATCTCTAGCTTTATGTTTTCCATAGTTAACTTTAAGTTCAGCATTGTCTTGTAAGTTTGTAAATACTATAGGTGTTATTATTGATGGTACTTTATCTTTAATTGAATTGAAATCAACTTCAAGTAATTTATCTCCAGCTTTTACTTTATCACCTTGATTTATAAAAGATTTAAAACCCTCTCCTTTTAAACTTACAGTATCCATTCCAACATGAATTAAAATTTCAATTCCATTATTTCCAACTAATCCAATTGCATGTTTGGTTGGGAAGAGAGTGGCTACTTCTCCATCTATAGGAGAGTAAACAATGTTACCTTCAGGAACTATAGCAAAACCATCTCCCATCATTTTTTGTGAAAATACTTCATCTGGAACTTTTGATAATTCGATTACTTTTCCTTCAATAGGACAAATAATACTAGAGTTTATTGAATCACTATTAGAAGTAGGTTTTTCATCGACAATTATTTCAGTAGAGTCATCTTCATCTACAGCTAAATTACCAGAAATAATATCTTTCATTTGATTTTTAATATTATCAGATTTAGGACCAAATATTGCTTGAATATTATTTCCAACTTCCATGACTCCAGCAGCACCTAATTCTTTAAGTTTACTCTTATCAACTTTATCTTTATCTTTAACAATTACTCTAAGTCTTGTAATACAAGCATCAAGATTATCTAGATTTTCTTTTCCTCCTAAAGCATGAATAATACTATTAGCTAAAGCGGCACCTTGTTTTCTAGAACCAGGGGTACTATCAACAACACCGACTTCATCCTCTTCTCTACCAGGTGTTTTTAAATCAAATTTTCTAATAAAGAATCTGAAACCAAAATAGTATATTACTGAGAAACATAATCCTACTACTATAGCTAACCACCATTTAGTTCTGTTCGGTACAACTCCAAATAATATAAAGTCTATAACACCGCCTGAAAATGTTAAACCAATTTTTACGTTAAGTATCTGCATTATCATAAATGAAAGACCGGCAAAAATACAATGAATTCCAAATAAAATTGGTGCTATAAATAAAAATGTAAATTCAATTGGTTCAGTAATACCAGTTAAGAAGCTTGTTAATGCTCCAGAAAATAATATACCAGAAACTAAAGCTTTTTTTTCAGGTTTAGCTTCATGATACATTGCAAGTGCAGCAGCAGGTAAACCAAACATCATGAAAGGGAATTTACCAGTCATAAACGTACCAGCAGTAAAAGGAACTCCGTCTTTAAGTTGAGCAAAGAATATTTTTTGGTCTCCTAAAACTAAGTTTCCAGCCTTATCAACATATTCTCCAAATTGATACCAGAATGGGTTATACCAAATATGATGTAATCCAAATGGTATTAATGCTCTTTCAATAACACCAAATACAAAGGCTGCAACTGTTTTATTAGTATCTATCATACTTCTTGAAAAAGCAAATAAAGCATTTTGAATAGGTGGCCAAATAAATGTCATAAGAATACCTAAAAGCACTGCTGATGCAGCTGTTATTATAGGTACAAATCTTTTACCGGCAAAGAATCCTAAGTATGAAGGAAGTTCTATATTAAAGAATCTTTTATATAATGATGATGCTATAACACCTATAATTATGCCTCCAAATACTCCGGTTTGTAATGTTGGAACACCAAGAACTAAAGCATACATTGGATCACCTAAATTATCAGCTGTAACACCAATCATTTTACTCATTGTTACATTCATAATTAAGAATCCAACTATAGCTGCGAGTCCAGCAACACCATCACCATCGCTTAAACCGACAGCAACACCAACAGCAAATAATAAAGGTAAATTATCAAAAATAATACCACCAGAACGTTCAATTACTGTTGCGAATAATTGGAAACCACTAGATTTAAGGAATGGCATTAAAGCTAAAAAATCGGGGTTTTGAAACATATTTCCAAATGCAAGAAGTATACCAGCTGCAGGTAAAAGTGCTACTGGCAACATTAATGCTTTTCCAATTTTTTGCAGAACACCAAAACTTTTCTTCCACATAAATAATTACTCCTTTTCTTTTAAATTTTAATTTTAGTATTACCTAATATACTTAAAATATTTAAAAAACATAATGAAATTGTAGAATATAGAAGAAATATGTTTAATAAGATATATAAATTTTAATACTGATTAGTCTAAAAAATTATTGAAGTATTATTAAAAAAGTATTAAAATAGGATACATAAGCTTATATTAAAGATACGCGAAATACTATCTTGTTTGAGGTGAAAAGATGAAAAATAAGAATTTTATATGCTTTTTTCTGTGTATATTTTTGAGTTTTAGTTTAATGGGATGTAAATTTCAAGATGATTATATACTTGTAACAAAACAAAATGAGGATGAAGTACCGTCTTCAGAGAAAGTAGATGATATTTTCGATTCTGATAAAGTTAAAGAATTAGAAGACAAGCTAAAAGATAAACCAGCAGAAATTGCTAATAAATTAGATGATATGGACGAAGATAAAGAAAGAATAATTAAAGAGTTTACAGATAAGGCTGATGAATTAACTGATAAGTTAAATGAAGCAGATTTACAAGGTAAGAGTGAAGACGTTAAGAAAAATATGGAAGAATTAACTGATAAATTAGATGAACTTAAGGACAAGACTGATGATGTTAAAGATAAAATCGAAGAAAAAAAGGATGATAACATTATTGATGAAACTAAAGTAAGTGATATAAAAGATGATTTTAATTCACATATAGATAATTTACAAAAAGCATTAAATAGACTTGGAAATCATTAATATAAAAAAGGATTCTATGATTAATAGAATCCTTTTTTATTTTTAAGAAATTATAAAAAGTTAAATTAGTATACAAATTATATTAATACATAAATAGATAATTTTAAAATAAAATCAAAACTATAAACTTTTAAGTTATAAAAATTTATAATAAAGAATATTGACTTTATTACTTTATCATGATAAAGTAATAAATAAGGAAAGTGAAACAAGGGGGATGGAATAATGAGATTAAATAAAATTTTAAAAAAAGTTTTTATAGCATCATGTGTTATTGTACTTGGAATTAGTTTAGTAGCATGTAAGAATAGCGAGAGCAAGAGTACGTCTGAAAAAGATGAATTGATTATTGGGATTGATGATACTTTTGTACCTATGGGATTTAGAAATGATAATGGGGAATTAACTGGATTTGATGTAGAACTTGCTAAGAAAGTAGCAGAAAAATTAGGCAAGACTATAAAGTTTCAGCCAATTGATTGGAGCATGAAAGAGGCTGAACTTAAAAATGGTAATATAGATTTAATTTGGAATGGATACTCAGTTACTGATGAAAGAAAAGAAAAAGTAGAATTTTCAAAAGCTTATTTAAATAATAGACAAGTAATAGTAACTTTAGCAAATTCTAAAATTAATACAAAATCAGATTTAGCTGGTGCTAAGGTTGGAGCCCAAAATCAATCAAGTGCAGTAGATGCAATAAAAGCAGATGGAGATATAATTAATACATTTGATGGTGGAAATATTGTTACATTTGAAACAAATAATGATGCATTAATGGATTTAGAAGCAGGAAGAATAGATGCAGTTGTTGCTGATGAAATCTTAGCTAAATATTATATAAAAGAAAGAGGACAAGATAAATATAAAGTTTTAAATGATGACTTTGGTAAGGAAACTTATGCAGTCGGAATTAGAAAGGGCGATACGAAATTTGTAGATGAATTTAATAAAGCTCTTGATGAAGCAATAAATGATGGTAGTGCTTCAGAAGTATCAAAGAAATGGTTTGGAGAAGATATAATAGTTAAATAAAAAAAGGAGGAGTTACCTTGAATTACATTTTATCATTAATGCCTCAAATATTAGATGGGCTAAAGGTTACATTAGAAGTTTTTGCATTGACATTGATATTATCTATTCCTTTAGGAATTATAGTTGCTTTAGCAAGGACATCAAAATCTTTAATATTAAAAAAGATAGTAGGAGCATATATACTTGTAATGAGAGGAACTCCACTGTTATTACAAATAGTTATAATATTTTTTGGATTACCTCTAGTTGGAATAACATTTGATAGATTTACAGCAGCTATTTTAGCTTTTGTATTAAATTATACTGCTTATTTTGGGGAAATATTTAGAGCAGGAATAATATCAATTGATAGAGGACAATATGAGGGAGCAGAGGTATTAGGTTTTACTCAAAAAGATACATTTTTTAGAATAATATTACCTCAAGCAATAAAAAGAGTTATTCCTCCAGTAGCAAATGAAATTACTACTTTGGTTAAAGATACTTCTTTAGTATACATTTTAGGATTAGACGAATTATTAAAAGTAGCTAAAATAGCATCTAATAGAGATGTTACATTAATGCCATTAATATTAGCAGGAGCTGTTTATTTAATTGTAATAGGTGTTTTAAGTAAAGTTTTAGAAAAAATAGAAAAAAGGTATGAGTATTACAAATAGGAAGGAGCAATTAATATGTTAAATGTCAGTGGAATTAGAAAGAAGTTTGGAAATACTGAAGTATTAAAAGGTATTGACTTAAAGATTGCAGCAGGTGAGATTTTAGTTATTGTTGGTCCTTCAGGCGGTGGTAAAACTACATTACTTAGATGTATAAATGCATTAGAACAATGTGATAATGGAAGTATAGAAATTGATGGTAAATATATATGTAAAGATGGAAAATATGCTGATAAAAAAGCAATGTCTGAAATAAGAAAAGATATTGGATTGGTATTTCAAAGCTTTAACTTATTTCCTCATATGACTGTTTTAGAAAATATAATAGAAGCTCCACAAAAAGTATTAGGATTAAGTAAAAATGAATCAATAAAGAAGGCAGATGAAATTTTAGGTTTTTTAGGTTTAGGAGATAAGAAAAATAACTATCCTTTTGAATTGTCAGGAGGACAAAAACAAAGAGTTGCTATAGGAAGGGCATTAGCATTAGAACCTAAAATAATGTGTTTTGATGAACCAACATCAGCTTTAGATCCAGGACTTACAGGTGAAGTTACAAATTTAATAAAGAGTTTAAGTAATACTGGAATGGGAATGCTTATAATAACACATGATATGGAGTTTGCAAAAGCTGTATCAAGTAGGATAGTTTCTATGAATGAAGGTAAAATTCAAGAAGGATTAATTTTTGAAGAATAATTAATTTATGTTGAATTATAAATTATAATGTGATATCATAAATAAGTAAGATAATTCAAGATTTAATCAGTACTATAAGTTTCCTCTGTTTCAGAGATTAGTTCTAGTATCGGGTTATAATCTATGAAAAGGGAGGAAATTAGAATGGAAGATAAGACATTAGTATGTAAAGATTGTGGAAAGGAATTCGTTTTCACAGTTGGAGAACAAGAATTCTACAAAGAAAAAGGATTTGATAACGAACCAGTTAGATGTCCAGATTGTAGAAGAGCTAGAAAACAACAAAGAAACAACAACAGAAATTACTAGAATTTACTGATACGTATTTTCTTTAGAGACCATAAGATTTATCTTATGGTCTTTTGTTTTATATGTCTAATAAAATAAAGTGGAGAGGTGAAAATGGAAGTATTAATAGAAAAATTAAGAATAATCGAGAACGTAAAAATAACGAAAAAATACATAGTAACATTTTTAAAATGGGTAATTATTGCTGGAATAACTGGTTTAGTAGGTGGGCTTGTAGGGAGTGCCTTTCATATTAGTGTTGAATATGCTACAGATTTTCGTGTGAAAAATGATTGGATTATATTTTTATTGCCAATTGGAGGAATCGTAATAATAGCTCTTTATAATTTATTAAAAATGAGTGAAAATATAGGTACAAATTTGGTTATAAAATCTGTACGTACAGATGATGAAGTTCCATTTATGATGGCACCTCTTATTTTTGTAAGTACTGTGATTACACATCTTTTTGGAGGTTCTGCAGGAAGAGAAGGTGCTGCATTGCAATTAGGAGGGAGTATAGGAACACAAGTAGGAAAAATTTTTAAATTAGATGAGAAAGACATGCATTTAATTACATTATGTGGAATGAGCGGAGTTTTTGCAGCATTATTTGGAACACCATTAACAGCAACTTTTTTTTCGATGGAAGTTATTAGTGTAGGAATTATACATTATTCTGCGTTTATCCCATGCATTGTTTCATCTATTGTTGCATATGAAGTGTCAATATTTTTTGGAATTCAACCTGTTCGATTTAATTTATCAGTTATACCTAATATTTCTCCAGAGAATATGATAAAGGTTGCTATTTTAGGAGTATTATGTGCAGTAGTAAGCATTATATTTTGTCAGTCACTACATAAAACTAATACATTTTTATCAAACCTTATCAAAAATTCATATCTTAGAGTATTTTTAGGTGGATTAATTATTATAATACTTACATTTGTTGTACATACTAGAGATTATAATGGAGCAGGAATGGATGTTATAACGAATGCTATAAGTGGAAATTCAAAACCAGAAGCATTTATTTTAAAAATAATTTTTACAGCTATTACTATAAGTGTAGGTTATAAAGGTGGAGAAATTGTACCAACATTTTTTATTGGGGCAACATTTGGATGTGTTGCGGGAAAACTTCTGGGCATTGACCCAGGATTTGGTGCTGCTATTGGATTGATAGCATTATTTTGTGGAGTAGTTAACACCTTAATTACTTCTATAATACTTAGTATTGAGCTTTTTGGTGCACAGGGGTTAATTTTATTTGCAATTGCCTGTGGTGTTAGTTATATGTTATCGGGATATTATAGTCTTTATAGTAGTCAAAAAATTGTTTATTCTAAGATTAAAGCTGAATTTATTAACAAAAATGCTTTATAATAGATTTAGCAAAATTTAAATATCACTGTATTTGTTTATAATAAAGTATAAATAAATACAGTGATATTTTTTATTCTTTAAGAATTTATATTTCTAAAGAATATATGGATAACTCAGATTATATTTTTGCATTGTTTTTTTCTGAACTATGTTTGGAAATGATGCATGGATTATATAAATTGAATATATTTAAGTAATTTATATAAAAATATAGTTTAAAAGAATAAAGAGGGATTAAAAAACAAAAAGTAACTATATTGCTTAAATTAATATGTGTTCAAATAGTCAGATACATTAAAAAAATTTAAGCAAAGGATAATTAGAATATAAATTAGCATTGGTGTGAGTATAATTTTAATATTAAGAATCAATAGCTCAAAACAAAGAAATAAACGAATATTATAATTAAATAAATTATGTATAATTCGTGAAATAGTCGAAAATTTAAAGTAATTACATTAATTTGGTTGACAATATACGTATTTAATGCTAATCTTAAAACATAAACACGAAAATTATTATTAAAAGAAATTTTAAAGTTCGGGAAAGGTAGTTAGTTTAAAGGTTAAATTAATAATTTTTGGAGGAATTGCAATGTTAAATATTAAAAACATATTCGTTGAAAAGAAAGATGGATTTGATGTAGAAGCTAAGAGCTTATTAAGAGACTTTAAAGAAAATTTAAGTATAGAGGGTCTAGAAAAAGTAAGGCTTATAAATAAATATATTATTTCAGATATAAGTGAAGATAATTATAAAAAAGCACTTCATACTATCTTTTCAGAACTAACAGTAGATAATGTATATGAATCAGAACTGAAAATTAATGAAGGAGAGATAGCTTTTGGTGTGGAGTTTTTACCAGGACAATATGATCAAAGAGCAGACTCAGCATCAGAGTGTATATCACTTTTAACAGCGAAGGATAAAGTAGAAGTTAAATCTGCTAAAATAGTTATATTAAAAGGGAATATTACAAAAGAAGAAATTAATAAGATAAAGAAATATTATATAAATCCCGTTGATTCAAGAGAAGTGGATATAAATAGCAAAGATATATCATCAACTTCAAACACACCTAAAGATATTCAAATCTTAAATGGATTTATTACTAAGAGTCTGGATGAATTGAAGGAATTTCACAGTGAACAAGGACTTGCGATGAGTATAGATGACCTTGTTATGATTAAAGAGTATTTTAATAAGGAGAAAAGAAATCCGTCAATTACTGAAATTAAAGTTATTGATACTTATTGGTCAGATCATTGTAGGCATACAACATTCTCAACAATATTAAATGATGTAGAAATTGAAGAAAATAAATATACACATCCAATTAAAAGAAGTTATGAAAAATACATAAAATCAAGAGAGTATGTATATGGAGAGAAAGAAAGAAAAAAAACTCTTATGGATATTGCAGTTATTGCAATGAAGGAATTAAGAAAAAAAGGAAAACTTGATGATTTAGATGTATCAGAAGAAATAAATGCTTGTTCAATTAACGTAAAAATTGAAACAGATAAAGGTATGGAAGATTACTTAGTGATGTTTAAGAATGAAACACACAATCATCCAACAGAAATAGAACCTTTTGGAGGTGCAGCAACTTGTTTAGGTGGTGCTATAAGAGATCCATTATCAGGAAGAACTTATGTATATCAAGCAATGAGAGTTAGTGGGGCTGCTGACCCAACTGTTCCAATAGAGAAAACATTAGAAGGAAAACTTCCTCAAAGAACTATAACTTTAGGTGCAGCACATGGATATAGTTCATATGGAAATCAAATTGGTCTTGCAACAGGTCAAGTTCAAGAGGTTTATCATCCAAATTATGCGGCAAAAAGAATGGAAGTTGGGGCCGTTATTGCAGCAGCGCCAAAAGAAAATGTTGTACGTGAAGAACCAGAACTTGGAGATGCAATAATACTATTAGGTGGTAGAACTGGGAGAGACGGAGTTGGTGGTGCAACAGGGTCTTCTAAGGAACATACTGTAGACTCAATAAATGAATGTGGTGCAGAAGTTCAAAAGGGTAATGCACCTACTGAAAGAAAAATCCAAAGATTATTTAGAAATCCTAAAGTAGCTAAAATGATTAAAAGATGTAATGATTTTGGTGCAGGTGGAGTTGCAGTTGCTATCGGAGAACTTTGTAGAGGATTAGATATAGATTTAGATAAAGTTCCTAAAAAGTATGAGGGATTAGATGGAACAGAACTTTCAGTATCAGAATCACAAGAAAGAATGGCAGTAGTTGTAAAAAAAGAAAATGCAAATGAATTTATAAAACTTTCAAATAAAGAGAATTTAGAGGCAACTTTAGTAGCAAATGTTACTGATACTGATAGGTTAAGAATGTATTGGAGAGGTAAAAACATTGTTGATTTAAAGAGAAGCTTTTTAGACACAAATGGAGCAACTCAAAAAACAAATGTTAAGGTTAAAGCACCATGTGAATATCCATATAAGATATCTAATGTGAATGTTAAAGATGAGTGGATTAATAATTTAAAAAAATTAAATGTAACATCTCAAAAAGGCTTAGTTGAAAGATTTGATTCAACAATTGGTGCTGGAACAGTACTAATGCCATTTGGCGGAAAATATGCCAATACACCAGCAGAAGGAATGGCAGCGAAAATTCCAGTGCTTGGAGGAGAAAGCAAGGATGCAACATTAATGACATTTGGATTTAATCCAAACTTAGGTACTTGGAGTCAATATCATATGGCTTATTACTCAGTAATAGAATCAATCGCAAAACTTTCAGCTATGGGTGGAAATTATAAAAGGGCAAGATTAACATTTCAAGAATATTTCGAAAGACTAGGTAAGGATGAAACAAGATGGGGCAAACCTTTTGCTGCATTGCTTGGAGCTTATGAAGCTCAAATGCAACTTGAAATTCCTGCAATTGGGGGCAAGGACTCTATGTCAGGAAGTTTTGGAGATTTAGATGTTCCTCCAACGTTAATTTCATTTGCTGTTGGGGTTGAAAAAGCAAGTAAAATTATATCACCTGAATTTAAAGAAGTAGGTTCAAAATTAGTTTTACTTAAAACTGAAGAGTTAGAAGATAAAACTATTAACATAGATAAGTTTAAAAATAATTTAGAAGTTCTTTATAAATTAATAGGAGAGGAAAAAGTAGTTTCCGCATGTACTATTAAATTCGGAGGAGTTTCAGAAGCTATTACTAAAATGTCATTTGGTAATAAAATTGGTGTTGAATTTGAAAATCTAACTGAAGAAGAATTATTTGGACTTAGTTATGGAAGTATATTATTAGAAGTAAAATCAAATGTAAATATAAACGAAGAATTTAAGGATTGTTTTTATAAAGAAGTAGGTAAAACAATAGAAGATTTAGCTATAGTTTCAGAAGAATTTGATTTTAAATTATCAATAAAAGTTTTAGAAGAAGTTTATGAGAAAAAATTAAATAGTGTATTTAAAATTAAGACTAATGATGTTTTAGAAAAAATAGAAACATCATTATATGATAAAAAAGGGTATAGTTCTCCTGTTATTAAAGTTAGTAAGCCTAGAGTTGTTATTCCAATTTTCCCAGGAAATAATTGCGAATATGATTGCAAGAGAGCTTTTGAAAAAGAAGGAGCTGAAGTATCAGAAGTAGTATTTAGAAATATTACAAAAGAAGCTTTATTAGAATCAATAGAAAGTCTTAAAAATGAAATAAATAAATCTCAAATAATTATGATTCCAGGAGGATTTTCAGCAGGTGATGAACCAGATGGATCAGGAAAATTTATAGCAACTGTATTTAGAAATGAAAAAATTAAAGAAGCTGTTATGGAATTATTAAAAAATAAAGATGGATTAATGTTAGGTATTTGTAATGGCTTCCAAGCTTTAATTAAATTAGGGTTGGTACCTTATGGAGAGATAGTAGATATTAAAGAAGATATGGCAACATTAACTTATAACAATATAAATAGACATATGTCTTCAATAATTAACACAAAGGTTGTTTCAAAGAAATCACCATGGTTTAGTGAAGCGAATTTAGGAGATATTCATTCAGTAGCAATTTCACATGGTGAAGGACGATTTGTTGCTCCAGAAAAATTAATTAAAGAGTTGATAGAAAATGGGCAAGTAGCAACTCAATATGTTGACTTTGATGGAAAGGTTGCTCTTAATATGCCATTTAATCCAAATGGATCAATGTATGGCATAGAAGGCATAACAAGTCCAGATGGAAGAGTATTAGGTAAGATGGCTCATTCAGAAAGAATAGGAGAAAATCTATACAAAAATATACCAGGAGACTTTGATCAAAAAATATTTAAATCAGGAGTTAATTACTTCAAGTAGTAAATTTAAATCTATGATTTTCTGTGAATCACTTAATTTAATAGAAGAATATAAATTAAGTTTTATAAATAAAAATTAAAAATTTTTAGGTATTAACTAATAAAGAATGATAAAATACCCAGAATTTAAGAATTTAAGAATTTAAGAATTTAAGAATTTAAGAATTTAAGAATTTAAGAATTTAAGAATTTAAGAATTTAAGAATTTAAGAATTTAAGAATTTAAGAATTTAAGAATTTAAGAATTTAAGAATTTTTTGGAAGTAAATCTGATACCGAGGTAATGAGAGGAGCAGCAAATGCATTAAAAGAATTTAATATAGACTATAAAGCATTTATTCTTTCAGCTCATAGAGTACCAGAAAAATTATATGAAACATTAAAAATGGTAGAAAAAGAGGGCTGTGAAGTAATAATTGCAGGAGCAGGACTTGCAGCACATTTACCAGGAGTAATTGCATCAAAAACAATACTTCCTGTAATAGGAGTTCCTATTAATGCAGCTATTCAAGGATTAGATTCATTATATTCAATAGTACAAATGCCTAAAGCAATTCCTGTAGCAACAGTTGGAATAAATAATAGCTATAATGCTGGAATGCTAGCATTACAAATGTTAGCACTTAAAGATGAAAAGTTAAAAGATAAATTAATTGACTTTAGATTAAATATGAAGAAAAAATTTATAGAGGAAAATGGGGAAGGGGTAGAACTATAATGGAAAAATTACAAATGCTATATGAAGGAAAAGCTAAAAAAATTTATGCAACAGATAAATCAGATGAGGTAATAGTATATTACAAAGATGATGCTACAGCATTTAATGGAGAAAAAAAGGGTCAAATTGAAGATAAAGGTGTTATGAATAATGAAATTACTTCAATTTTATTCGAATTACTAGAAAAGAAAGGTATAAATACTCATTTTATTAAGAAATTAAATGATAGAGAACAATTATGTAAAAAAGTAGAAATAATTCCGCTTGAAGTAATTGTAAGAAATATAGCAGCCGGAAGTATGGCAAAAAGATTAGGTCTTGAAGAAGGGTTTAAGCTTAAAACTACAGTATTTGAATTTTCTTATAAAGATGATGAATTAGGAGATCCACTAATAAATAGTTATCATGCTGTAGCAATTGGTGCAGCTACATTTGAAGAAATAGATACAATTCTTAAAATGACAGCAGAAATAAATAATGTATTAAAAGAAGTATTTTTAGCACAAAATATTAATCTAATTGATTTTAAGATTGAATTTGGTAAATGTGAAGATGGAACAATAGTTTTAGCTGATGAAATTTCACCAGATACTTGTAGATTTTGGGATGCAACTACAGGAGAAAAACTAGATAAAGATAGATTTAGAAGAGATTTAGGTAATGTTAAAGATGCATATGTTGAAATATTAAAGAGAATTTCTAAATAAGGCACAATCAAAAAATAACAAGTCTATTGCAACTTTGGACTTATTATTTATTTGCAAGTGTTTAATAAAAATCAAGTATGAAAGGATTGTGTATATGAGTAATCCAAATTTTGAATTAATACTGGATCCAAGTATGGATAAATTTAAAGATGAATGTGGAGTTTTTGGTGTTTATGCAAATTCACCTATAGATGTTGCAACTATGACTTATTATGGACTTTATGCACTACAACACAGGGGGCAAGAAAGTGCAGGAATAGCAGTAGCTGATGGAAAAGAAATTGATATACACAAAGGTTTAGGGTTAATTACAGAAGCATTTGAGGAAGAGGATTTAAAAAAATTAAAGGGGCATATTGCTATAGGTCATGTAAGATATTCAACTGCAGGGGGCAAAGGAATAGAAAATGCTCAACCGATATTGAGCACTTCAAAAGTGGGTTCAATAGCTATGGCTCATAATGGAAATTTGGTAAATGATGATGTAATAAAGGAATTACTTGAAGATGCGGGGCATATATTTCATACTTCAAGTGATTCTGAAGTAATAGCTTGCCTTATAGCAAGAAGTGCTAAAAAGGGGATTGCAAAAGCAGTAGTAGATGCAATGCAAGCTATAAGAGGATCATTTGCACTAGTTATTATGTCAAAAAATAAATTGATAGGAGCAAGGGATCCACACGGAATTAGACCACTTTCTTTGGGGAAAATTGAAGAAGGATATATATTAACTTCTGAAAGTTGTGCTTTAGATGCAATAGGCGCTGAATTTATAAGGGATATAGAACCAGGTGAAATTGTTGTAATAGATGATAAAGGAATAAATTCATATAGGTACTCTGAAAATACTCAATGTCAAACTTGTGCATTTGAATATATTTATTTTGCAAGACCAGATTCAAGAATTGACGGGTTAGAAGTACATACAACAAGAGTAAGAGCTGGAGAAGAATTATTTAGGGAACATCCAATAGATGCAGATTTAGTTATTGCTGTTCCAGATTCAGGAATACCAGCAGCAATAGGATATGCAAAAGCATCAGGAATTCCTTATGACACAGGATTTATTAAAAATAGATATGTTGGAAGAACATTTATATCACCATCTCAAGAAATAAGAGAGAGAGCAGTTGCAGTAAAATTAAATCCATTAAAAGTAAATCTTCAAGGTAAAAGAGTAATACTAATAGATGATTCAATTGTAAGAGGTACAACATCAAAACATTTAGTTGAATCATTAAGGAAAGCTGGAGTTAAAGAAATCAGTTTTTTAATCGCTTCTCCAAGTGTAAAATATCCTTGTTATTTTGGAATTGATACTCCGTATAGAAGTGAACTTATCGCTTCAACTAATACAGTAGAAGAAATAAAAGATATGATTGGAGCAGATTATTTAGGATATTTAAGTGAAGAAGGAATTTATAGAAGTTGTGAAGGTAAAAAAGGATTTTGTATGGGGTGTTTTAATGGAGTTTATCCAGTAGCTACACCTATAGAAATATCAAAAGATCTTGAAAGGTAGGATTAATAAATGATTACTTACAAAGAAGCTGGAGTTAATATAGAAGAAGGATACAAATCAGTTAAATTAATAAAAGAGTATGCAGCTAAAACTATGAGTAAATATGTTTTAAATGGTCTTGGAAGTTTTGCCGGAATGGTTGAACTTCCATCTGGATATGAAAAACCAGTACTTGTTTCAGGAACAGATGGAGTTGGAACTAAGCTTGAAATAGCATTTAAAAATAAAAAGTATGATACAGTTGGAATTGATTGTGTTGCTATGTGTGTTAATGACATTCTATGTCATGGTGCAAAACCATTATTTTTCTTAGACTATATTGCATGTGGAAAATTAGAAGCAGAAGTTGCCTCTGATTTAGTTAAAGGTATAGCTGATGGTTGTATTGAAGCGAAAAGTGCATTAATAGGAGGGGAAACTGCAGAAATGCCAGGTTTTTATGATGAAGGCGAATATGATATGGCAGGTTTTGCAGTTGGTATTGTTGATAAAGATAAGATTATTAATGGAAAAGCTATTAAAGAGGGAGATAAATTAATTGGTATTGCTTCTTCAGGAATACATTCTAATGGATACTCATTAATAAGAAAAATATTCCCAGATTTAAATGAAGAGTTTAATGGAGAGGAAGTTTGGAAAACACTGATTACTCCAACTAAAATATATGTTAAACCAATACTTAAACTTTTAGAGAATTTTGAAATTAAGGGAATGTCTCATATTACAGGTGGAGGATTTATTGAAAATGTTCCAAGAATGTTTAATGGAGGGGATTTTACAGCTGTAATAAATAAAGATTCTTACCCATTGCCAGCTATATTTGAAAGAATCATTGAAAAAGGTGTAGATAAAGAACATATGTATAATACTTTTAATATGGGAATTGGATTTGTACTTGCTGTTAAAGAAGAGGATGCTGAGCCTATTATAAAAACTTTAATAGAAATGGGAGAAAAGGCTTATGAAATAGGTTATGTAACCTCTGGAGGTGAGGGTGTTTGTTTAAAATAGCAGTTTTGATTTCTGGAGGAGGAACAAATCTTCAATCAATAATAAATGCAATTGAAAGTAAACAAATTAATTGTAAAATTGAAATGGTTATTGGAAGCAGAGAAAGTATTTATGGATTTGAAAGAGCTAAAAAGCATAATATAGATACTTTTGTTGTTAATAAAAAGATATATGGAGAAAAGTTTTCAGATAAGATTTTAGAGTTAACCAAAGGAAGAGTTGACTTAATAGTACTTGCAGGATTTTTATCAATTTTGGAAGGAAAAATTTTAGAAGAATTTAATAATAAGATAATAAACATACACCCATCATTAATTCCATCTTTTTGTGGAGCTGGTATGTATGGATTAAAAGTTCATGAAGCAGCAATTAAGAGTGGAGTAAAATTTTCAGGATGTACAGTACATTTTGTAAATTCAGAAGTTGATGGGGGAGCAATACTTCTTCAAGAGGTTGTTCCAGTTTATTTTGAGGATGATTCAGCAACTCTTCAAAAAAGGGTATTAGAAAAAGAACATATTATTTTACCTAAAGCAATTAAATTAATTAGTGAAAATAAGGTTGAATTTATAGATGGAAAAGCTAAGATAATTGAAAATTAATAATCCACAATTATTAATTAAATAATGGGAGGTATTCTAGTGAAAAAGAGAGCTTTAATAAGTGTATTTGATAAGGATGGAGTTTTAGATTTTGCTGAATTTTTAATTTCTAAAGATGTTGAGATAGTATCAACAGGGGGTACTTATAGATATTTAAAGGAAAATGGAGTAAATGTAATTGAAATAAATGAAGTTACTAATTTTCCAGAAATGTTAGATGGAAGGGTTAAAACACTTCATCCATTAGTACATGCAGGAATACTTGCTATAAGAGATAATGAAGAACATATGAATACTTTAAAGAAAAGAGAAATTCATACAATAGATTATGTAATTGTAAATCTTTATCCATTCTTTGAAAAAGTTAATGAAGATTTAGATTTTCAAGAAAAGGTGGAATTCATAGACATTGGTGGCCCTACAATGCTTAGAGCTGCTGCTAAGAATTTCCAAGATGTTATTGTAATTTCAGATAAGAATGACTATAAGACTGTAATGGATGAAATAAAAGAAAATGGAGAGGCTTCCTTAAAGACTAAGAAAAAATTAGCTGGCAAAGTATTTAATCTTATGAGCGCTTATGATGGAGCTATTTCAAACTTTTTATTAGAAGATGAAGAAGAGTATCCAGAATATCTTTCAGTTTCATATAAGAAAATGCAAGGATTAAGATATGGTGAAAATTCTCATCAAAGTGCAGCTGTTTATTCTTCAACAATGCTTGATGGTGCTATGAATACTTTTGATACATTAAACGGTAAAGAGTTGTCTTATAATAACTTTAAAGATGTTGATATAGCTTGGAAGTGTGCAAATGAGTTTGATAAAGCATCATGTTGTGCATTAAAACATAATACTCCTTGTGGTGTGGCTATAGGAAAAGATGCTTATGAAGCATATATGAAAGCATATGAAGTTGATCCAACTTCTATATTTGGAGGAATAGTTGCATTTAATAGAAAGGTAGATAAGAAAACCGCAGAAGAAATGGTTAAAATTTTCTTAGAGGTTATAGCAGCTCCAGGTTATGATGAAGATGCTTTAGAAGTATTAAAAACTAAAAAGAACTTAAGAGTTCTTAAATTTAATAGTATTCCAAAGTCAGAAAAGTACATGGTTACAGTAGATGGAGCAATGCTAGTACAACAAGAGGATAATAAATTAGTTGATGAAATAAAAGTTGTAACTGAAGTTAAACCTACTGAAGAGGAAATGGAAGATTTATTATTTGGAATGAGAGTAGTTAAATATGTTAAATCTAATGCTATAGTCGTTGCTAAAGATGGAATAGCACTTGGAATTGGAGGAGGTCAAGTTAATAGAATTTGGCCAACAGAAGATGCTTTGAGAAGAGGAAAAGGTGCTACAATACTTGCATCAGATGCATTCTTTCCATTTAGAGATGTAGTTGATCAAGCTGCTAAGGCTGGAATCAAAGCGATAATTCAACCTAGTGGTTCCATGAGAGATCAAGAATCAATAGATGCTTGTAATGAACATGGAATTGCAATGGTGTTTACAGGGCTTAGACACTTTAAACATTAAACTATTTTTTTAAACCGTGTTGATATTGTAGTATAAGGTCATAGATAGAGAAATTTGCATTCTAGTTCAACCTTATACTAAAATATCAACATTCAGTTAAAACATAGCGTAAATTAAATATCTAACTTTTGAATTTTGGGAGGAAACATATATGAAATTACTTTTAATTGGTTCAGGTGGTAGAGAACATGCATTAGCGTGGAAGCTTGCAAAAAGTCCAAAAGTTAAAAAAATTTTTGTAGCACCGGGCAATGGAGGAACTGCGATAGAAAATAAATGTGAAAATATAAATATAACTGACATAGAAGAATTAATTAATTTTGCAAAAAAAGAAGCTATAGATATCACAATAGTAGGTCCAGAAGAACCTTTAACAAAAGGAATTGTTAATAAGTTTCAAAAAGAGGGATTAAAAATATTTGGGCCAGCACAAAATGGAGCAATGCTTGAAGGTAGTAAAAGTTTTTCTAAAGAATTTATGAAAAAATATGGAGTTAAAACTGCTGAATATGAAACATTTAATAATGCAGAAGAGGCGTTAAAATATTTAGAAAAGTGTTCTTATCCAACAGTAATTAAAGCTGATGGATTAGCAGCTGGTAAAGGTGTAGCTATATGTGAAACTAAAGAAGATGCAGTTAAAGCAGTAAACTCATATATGTTAGATGATATATTTAATGGAGCAGGACAAAAAATAGTAATTGAAGAATTTTTAGAAGGTGTTGAGGCATCAATACTATCAATAACTGATGGAAAGACAATAATTCCATTTATATCTGCTAAAGATCATAAACAAATCTTTGATGGTGGAAAAGGGCCTAATACAGGAGGCATGGGGGTGTTAGCACCAAATCCATATGTGACTGAAGAAATTTTAAAAGATTTTAAAGAAAATATAATGGATAAAACTTTAATTGGTATTAGAGAAGAAGGATTTGATTTTAAAGGAATCATATTTTTTGGTCTTATGATTACTAAAAAAGGAACATATCTTTTAGAATATAATGTTAGAATGGGAGATCCAGAAACACAATCAGTACTTTATTTAATGGAAAGTGATCTTTTAGAAGTTATTCAAGCAGCTTTAAGTGAAGAACTAGCTAATATAGATATAAAATGGAATACTGGTGTATGTATAAATGTAGTTTTAGCTTCAAATGGATATCCAGGAAAATTTACTAAAGGATATAAAATAGAAATAGATGAAAATGTAAAAGATAAAGTATTTTTAGCTGGAGCTAAATTAGAAGACAATATTTTAAAAACTGATGGTGGAAGAGTATTATCTGTAATTGGAACTGGCAATAATGTAGAGGAAGCTAGAGAAAATGCTTACTCAAATATTAAAGGTGTTACATTTAAAGATGCTTATTATAGAAAAGATATAGGAATATCTTATTAAATAATAATTATAAAAATAGTAAAGTATAGAATAATGCAGTTGATTAGTAAAAAAATCAACTGCATATTTTTTTTTATTAATAGTATGTATATACTGTATGAATATTAAAAAAATATTAAAAATTAATATATCAGTTATTAATAAGTTATATTCAATATAAGCTATGTTTTAGGAGCGTGTTGATTATCTTACTTTATCTAATTATATATACATTTAAAACATAGCGAAATTTATTAAATGTATAAGTTATTAATCAGCTGTTTTATAAAAAAATAAGGAGTTGAAGGTATGTCAGATAAAAATTATGAATTAGGCACTGAAGGAAGACAAGGTTGGATGGATAATTACTTTTTTAAGCCTAGAGGCATTGGATTTACTGAAAATGGTACCGTACCTTTAGATAGTGCAGAAATGAGCGCGTACAATATTGCTAAGTCTTGCTATCAAATATATCCTGAAGTTTTTAATTTAAATTATATTTCACAAGTTACTGGAGTAGAGGAAGAAGAAATAAAAAATAGACTTAAAAGAATGTATGATGAGCATTTAATTATGTTTGTTATGAATCCAGCTACCCAAGTTTATGGTTGGGGGCTTTATTATTGGGTAGTTAAATTAAAAGAATGTACAACTAAGGAGCAAAAAGAAGTTCTTTCTAAGTGGTTCCAAAATAAAGATGATATTTGTACAGGATATGAAACAAGTGGAGATTTTGACTTTTTTAATGGAAATCATATGAGAGTATTAGATAATTTATTATCAGATGTAATAGCTCCATGGAAAAATAGTTATTATGTTGATTATGTTAATTTATGTCCTATAAGAAGAGACGTAAGAGAATCAAATGTGAACATGTGGGATGCACCAGGTGATGGTTATAGAAAGCATGTATGGGGAAAAGAACAAATAGAAAAATTATTTAAAGTTCAAGATAGGATAAATGAAATAGATTTTTCAATAATAGATGCTATAAATAGCACAAAATCAGTTAGTGATATGCTAGATTATGATGTTTTAGCTGAATTATCAGGATTAGATAGTGAAACTATGAAAAAAGATTTTATGAAAATAGTGGATGAAAAGAGAATAATACTTCCAATGATTTATTTAAACTTTAGAGCTTTAGGTTTGAGTATGAAGATGTATTTAATAAGATTGTTCCAAATAATACCTAGTGCTAGAAAAGCTGCAATTGTTGATGAATTATCAGAAATATCAGAGTTAAATAATGTGTTTGAATTTAGTGATTCTTTATATGACATTATGATTACGGCTTATAATGAATTAACTGATTTGAATAAAATAAGAAAGATATTAGATGGATATGGAGAGATTGAAGAGATTAAAGAAGCTGATACTAAGAGGCAGTATAGAAGATGGGTATGTCGCTTAGATGATGAAAATGGATATTGGGAAGAATGTGTATTTACTGATGATTTCCTTCAAGATAGAACACATGTAAATAATGTTAAGTGTTGTAATAGTTCAAAGGAGGGAAAATAAATGAAGGTTGAATTTACTCGTGAATATGTAGTCAATAATTTAAAGTATGCTTTAAATCCTAAATCAATAGCTGTTGTAGGAGCTAGTAGATATAATACTAAAGTTGGATATAAAGTAATTGAAGGTTTAAATAATTGGGGATATAAAGGGGAAATATATCCAGTAAACCCAAGAGCAGATTATGTATGTGGATTAAAATCATATAAAAGAGTAATTGATATTCCTGATGGAATAGATTTGGTGTTTGTAGCAGTTCCAGCCCATATTGTAAAAATGATACTTAAACAATGTGTAGAAAAAAAGGTTAAAATAGTAGTTATAGCAACTAGTGCTTTTAAAGAAATTGGAAGAGGAGAGCTTCAAAATGAATTAACTCAATATTGTAGAGATAATGAATTACCATTAATAGGGCCAAATCTTGTTGGAATGGGAAGTCCATACTTAAATTTTAATTGTGGATTTATACCTTATTTACCTATAAAGGGGCCTGTGGCTATGATATCACAATCAGGTGCTAATCTTTTAGCAGCACTTGGAACTTCTCAAAAAGATCATTTTGGGATGAGTTTCTTTGTAGGATTAGGAAATAAAGCAGATGTAGATTTTTGTGAATTTATAAGCTATGCCGGTAGGGATGATAACACTAAATGTGTATCTGTATATATTGAAGGATTAGATAGTCCTGAAGCATTTATAGATATATGTAAAAAAATTAATCCTATAAAACCAATAGTTACAATAAAGGTTGGAGGCTCTCAAATTGGAATTAAAGCTGCATTTGCTCATACTGCATCAGAAAATGAGGGAACAGATGATTCATATTATGATGAAATATTTAAAAAAGCAGGTGCAATAAGAGCTACAACATGGCAGGAGTTTTTAGATATTTCTCTAGCATTAGGAAGTCAACCATCATTAAAAGGTGAAAATATTGTTATGATAACTAATGGTGGAGGTTCAGGCTTATTAAGTTGTGATCATTTTGAAAGATGTGGAATGCCACTTAGAGAATTAAAAGATATCTCAGAAGGATTAGGGGAAAGAATTAAAGCATATATGCCTATGTTTGGTTCTCCATTAAATCCAGTAGATATTTCTGGAACAGCATCTCCTATACAATATAAAGGTGCATTTACTCAAGCAATGCGAGATCCAAATGTTAATGGCATTTTAGGATCAATTTGTCCAACAGCGGTAACTGATGTTGATGCAGTAGTTGATATTGTAATTGAAATTCATGAGACTTATAAACATTTAAATAAACCATTTATTATGGAATGCCAAGGTGGAGAAGAATGTCATAGAGCAATAATGAAATTAAGAGATCATGGTATACCAGCTTATTCAACAGCAGAACAATCAGTAAATGCAATGTTAGCATTATGGAAATACGGAAAGATTAAAGGAGATATTAAATAATAATTATAAAAAAATAGAGGTCAATTATTTAGCAACATTATGCAAGCAATTGATCTCTATTTCTTTATTTATAAGGATTTGTATTAATAACGTACATCTTCAGAATAATAAGAACCAAAGTTGTCATCGCAATATTCGACACCGTCTATTACAGCATATACTGCATATTTAATATCTTTTGAAGTTTTATCAACATCATTTGTACGAGCAATGTAATCTAAAACTTCATTACCATAGCTTTGTGCTGGTTCAGCATCTACTTCTTTATAAGTTTTCCAGTTATCTTGACTATAACGAAGTTTTACATTAGTTGGTTTCTTACCAGTATTTCGTACACAGATTTTTGCTGAAAGTTTTTCATATTCACTATCTGGAGAAAAGCTTGACAGTTTTACACAGATATTATTTCTACCTAATTGAACGTCGTGGTATGTTAGACCAACACTATAATTTTTACCATTGTTATTATCCCAGTAAGTTTTACCATTTACTTCATATTTTATTGCGAATTCGGATCCTTGATATTTTGTAGTTATATTAAAACGCCAAATTTCCGAACCATCTGGATTTGTTTTTACATATTCTGCATTTTTATCTTGCCATGATTTACCATAATTTTCAGCATAATGTACTATAACTTTTTTATCATATGCAAGATTTTTTACACGTATATAGCCATGTGTGCTACCAGCATAATACCCTATGAATTCAAATTTTGCATAGTATAATTCTACTGGATTATCTTCTTTTGTTACATCATTATTTACCACATTAGTTTGATTAGTTTCAACAGCCTGTACATTTTGAGTAAAACCACTTATTATTAGCATACCAGTGAAAATGCATACAGACATTAACATACTCAGTGCTTTTTTAAATTTTTTCATTTACATATATCTCCTTTAAAACAAATATTTGACTCGAAACATTTTGAATTATACCATAAAAAAGAAAAATATACAATAAAATGTAAATAAAGAAAAATAAACAAAAAGTAAATTTTTAGGATTAAAGCAACTTTTTCTTTACTTTTATAATTAAGATCAAGAAACTTAATCTTAATTTTTAAATGATGTATAAAAAGATTATACTTTAAAGTTATTCTTAGATATAACTTAATAATGTTAAATTAAAATATATTAGTATAAGGAAATTTATGATTTTATTAATAAACTAAGTAAGGATAATATTGGATGAATTAAAACCAAAATTTATTAAATATGTAGGTAAATTAAATTTATCTATAAAAGATGAGCAAGATAAGCTTTCTTTAGAAGATATAGAAGGTATGATGAGTATTGCTTTAATGAGAGAAAAAGTTCAATATGGTATAGAAAAAGAATTAGAAGAAGAAAATAGTAAATTTGAATTAGTGACAGATGAATTTACCGATAGAATGGCTAAAAGATGGTATGTTCATAATCCGATAGATTTGATATAAAATGTTTTAAAGGCATTATGATGCATACATATATTTAAAATAATTTAAATAACATATAATTATCTTTAAAGCTAAAAAATACTTATACAGTTTTTTTAGCTTTAAAGTTTTTATTAGTTATTGTTTTATTTAAATTTTTATGATTGATAACACAATATTGTTAATTTATAAATTAAAAAAGCATTGCTGCTATTCCAAATGCTAGTATTACTTGTAAAATACAGCTAAGGATAAACCACATTATAACAGAACTTTTTTTCTTTTCTAGTGCAGCTTGTATATATAGCATACTAAATATTAATCCTATACACATACATAATACTCCTGCTAAAAGAAATCCTCCTATTACATTTATAGCTAAAAGTGCCCATATCCAAGAAGGTAAACCACTTACTGGTTCATATTTGGTTCCTTTATTTAAAAACACTCCATTTACAGCTAAATCAACTTTACCTCCTATTGCCACTAAATTACATTTTGTATCACCAAAACATATTTCATAGTCAATTAAATTAATTAAAGAACTAGATGATTTTAACTTTTGTACTTCACCGTCTATAATAACTTTATTTTTGAATCCTTTCTTATATTCTATAGTATGGCTTATGCCATCAACGTCTACTTTCCAGTTTCTCATTCTATTTCCTCCAAATTTTTAAAATGTGTTTTTTAAAATTTATTAATTATAATTCCAACATAAATATAAAAACATATTTATTATCGACTAATTATATATATTTCTTTATATTTTTTATCAATTAATATATTTTTTTCTTATTAACCCAAGCTTAACCAATATTATTATGAGATATATGTCAAAAAATATAAGAATAATTATTGATATAAAAGAATTAAATATTAAAATATTTTTTTTATGTATTATAATGAAATTTATAATTTTATTAATGAACTAAATAAGTATAATGTTGAATAATTAAATAGAAGAAAATATGAATGAATTATTTTAAGTTTAAAGTTAAAGGAAAATTATTATATAAAGAATTAAAATAGTTATTGAGTAATTATATAGAAATAATTGTAGTATTATTATCAATATGTGAATTGTTTATAAAAAGAAGAATTTAATCTTTTCTTATACTATTATTAATTGGATTAATAAAAAAATAAAGTAAAATTTAAGAATTATAAAAATTATTAATAGATATTATAATAAATGCTTTTTTAATGACAAAATAAGTTATTAGAAAAGCATTTAATTTTTAGTTTTTTTATTTAAATATAAAAAAATATTGAGAAATTTTTAACATTTATTTATAAAAGTGTTCTAATATTGTTGATTTATATAATATATTGTTATTTTTTTAACTTTTATAATTTTGCTTTGTTGAAATTTGTTTTCAAATATGATATATTTACTTTCGCAAAGTTAGTTGTACATACAAATGAGAAATTATACATTAAGTTTTAAATCAATATAACTAACTTTTAATGAATTACTAGTAATTTATCCAATACATAACTTTAAAAAAGTAAAAATTAGAATGATAAAAAATAAACAATAGTTTTAAAAATTTATAAATAGGAAGAGGAGAAATATGAAACAAAAGAATAGTATAGAAAAAGTTAAATTAACACCTAAAGATTATTTAAATAAAGTTTTGGCTGGAACTGCAACTGGAATTGTTGTTGGCTTAATTCCAAATGCAATTTTAGGTTCAATATTTAAAGGGTTAATAGATGTTTCTCCAATATTTGCTACTCTTTATAATGCTGTAAACATTATGCAATTCATAGTGCCGGTTATTGTAGGTGTGTTAGTAGGATTACAATTCAATCTTAATCCTATGCAATCAGTTATTGTTGGAGCAGCGGTATTTTTGGGATCAGGTGCTTATAAGGTTACTGAACATGGGGTACAAATGGTTGGTATAGGTGATCTGATAAATATAATGTTAGTTGCATGTATAGCTGTATATGTTGTCAGACTAATAGGAAATAAACTAGGATCATTAACAATATTATTATTACCAATTATTGGAGCAGGCGTTGGTGTCGTTGGAATGCTTATGCTTCCATATGTAAGACAAATTACTGCAATAATAGGAAGTTTAATTAATAACTTTGCAGTATTACAACCATTGTTAATGTGTATTTTAATTAGTATTTCATTCTCAATTTTAATTATTTCACCAATTTCAACTGTAGCAATAGGTATTGCAATAGGTATAACAGGGTTAGGTGCTGGAGCGGCAGCTATTGGTGTTACTGCTTGTACAGCTGTTTTGGTAATTGGATCAAAGAGAGTAAATGAAAGTGGAGTTACGTTATCAGTATTGTTAGGAGCCATGAAAATGATGATGCCAAATTTAGTTAAATACCCGATAATAGCCGTACCTATTATTGCAAATGGTATCTTAAGTGGAGTAGGTTGTTATATATTTAATATTGTAGGTACACCTAATAGTGCTGGATTTGGATTAGTAGGATTAGTTGGTCCTTTAGCTGCTATAAATGGTTCAACAGGATCAATTATTGGAGTCTTAGTAGCATTTGTTGTTATACCTTTTGTAGGTGCATTTGTTATTGACTGGTTCTGTAGAAAAGTTCTACATTTATATGATGAAAATATTTATAAATATATTTAATTTGTAATATATGCAAAAGAGGAGAGTGGATTAAAATGAAAATTGCAATTGTTGGAGCTGGAGCTATGGGCTCACGTTATGGATATATGTTGCATGAGACTGGAAATGAAGTTTTTTTAATAGATGGGTGGAAGGATCATATTAATAACATAAATAATCAAGGATTGATAGTAGAAGAAAATGGACAACTTAAGAAGGTAAAAATACCAGCAATGTTACCAGAAGATGCTGTAGAAATTCCGGATTTAGCAATTTTATTTACAAAATCAATGGGATTAGAACCTATGCTAAAATCTGTGAAAAATATTTTAGGAAAAAATACTAAAGTATTATGTTTATTAAATGGACTAGGTCATAATGAAACTCTTGAAAAATATGTTGATAGCAAAAATATACTTATGGGAGTAACTTTATGGACAGCGGGATTAGCTGGACCTGGACATGTTGTATTATCAGGAGATGGAAGTTTAGAAGTACAAAACATTGATCCAAGTATGGAAGTAGAAGCAAAAGAAATTTGTGATGTATTAAATAAAGCAGGATTAAAAGCGCATTATAGTGAAGATGTTATATTTTCAATTTGGCGTAAAGCTTGTGTAAATGGAACTTTAAATAGTTGTTGTACAATTTTAGATTGTAATATCAAAGAGTTTGGAGAATTAAAACAAGCACCTCAACTTATTCGTAATATAATAAAAGAATTTTCAGACGTTGCTACTAAATATGGAGTAGAATTAAATGTTGAAAAAGTTGCAAATGGAATAGAAGCAATATATGATCCAAGTCAAGCTGGAGAACACTATCCATCAATGCACCAAGATTTAATTCAAAATCACCGTCTTACAGAAATTGATTATATAAATGGATACGTATCTAGAAAAGGAAAAGAATTTAATATAAATACACAATATAATGATTTATTTACATCAATGGTTCACGCAAAGGAACAATTACTTGTTAAATAAATAGAAGTTAAAAAAGTTGATTATTTAAATAGTAATCAACTTTTTTATTATATAAGTAATAAAGCATTTTAATAACATAAATATAGGATAAAGAAATATTTTTAGGAATATGAAGAAAAATAGGCTTAGCAGATGGACTTGTTGTTTTTTTGATTATACCTTATATAAAATACTGGAATCAATTTAGTTGCAAATTTTACAAATTATCTTTAATATATTATTTATAACATATTAAATTATAAGAATTTAGAACGGAGGACATAATGCTTGAACAAAATTTCTGCGAATGTTTATTTTTCACTGCAACTAGATTAAAAAAGATAGCAGCTAAAATAGCTGAAGATGAATTGAAACCATTAGGATTGTCTCCTACATATGTATACATACTTCTTGGTGTAAAGTTTAAACCAGGAATAACACAAAAGGAATTGAGTGAAGAATTACATTTAAAACCATCTACAATAACTAGACTTATAGATAAATTAGTTATAAATGGTTTGGTTGAGAGAAAAACTGAAGGAAAACTATCTCATATATGTTTAACTGATGAAGGTGAAAAAATACAAAAAGATATACAAAAATATAGATTAAAGTTACATAATCGTTATAGAGAAATATTAGGAGAAGAGTATAATTTGTTAACTAAGATAACAAATGAGTCTGCAAGAATATTAGAATCTAAGTAATTATGCATATTTAATATAATTAACAAGTATTTAATTTGTATTTAGTAAGAATATTAAATGTTAATATCAACAATCAATAATGTACAAGGTAAAATATATGTAAGATAAAGAATATTGTAAAAAATAGAACTGTTAAATGTAAGATGTTGAAAAATATTTAATAGCAGGATTTAAAAATACAGTTAATATAAATGCTTTTATAATGAAGAAATAAATTATTATAAAAGCATTTTATTTTTAAATTTTTAAGTGATATACTTATTTTTAGGCACATTCAAGAAAATAATAGATTAGTATTCACGTATATTTTGTCTATTTTTTTATTTCATGTGCCTGAGTTATTAGAAAACTTTTATGGCAAGGATGAATTTTGAATGGAAAATAAGAATTATTTGTATGATAATTATTTAAATATGGCTAGAAATTTAAAAAGTGAAAGAAACTTATTAAAAGCTCTTAAATTTTACAAGAAAGCTTATTCATTAAATATAGGGAAAAAAGATATAGAATTTTTGCTTGATATGGCATTGTTATGTGATGAAATAGGCCTTAAAAGTGAAGCAAAAGAAAAATATTTTGAGGTAATAAATTTAGATGGAAATGATTCGAGAGCTTATTATGGTTTGGGAACAATATATGATGAGTTGGGAGATTTAGAAAATGCTAAGAAGTATTATAAAAAGGCAATACAAAAAGATGCATCTTATGATAAGGCGTATTTTTTCTTAGCTAATATATATGATGAATTAGGAGAGATGTATAAGGCAATAGAATATTATAATAAATCTATTGAATTAAATCCAAAGGATTTATGGGGATATGCAAATATAGCATGTATTTTAGAAGAATTAGATAAAAATGAAGAGGCATTAAGATATATTAATAAAGCATTAGAAATTGATTCATATCATTATAGAATATTGTTTAATAAAGGGGTAATATTAAATAAATTAAACAGAAGAGAAGAAAGTGTAGAATATTATAAAAAATCTATATTAAGTAATCCTAAATATCCTTACAGTTTTTTAAATTTGGCTGTTATTTATAGAGAAGATAATGATTTTACTAGTGCAATAAATATAATAAATGAAGGGATAAAAGAAAATTTAGATGAAGGTTTCTTGTATTATAATAGGGCTTGTTTTTATGTTAATATAGGAGAACAATTAAAAGCTTTAAAAGATGTACAAAAAAGTATAGAATTAAATGATTTATTTTTAGAATATATGAAAGAAGATACTGAGCTAGATTCAATAAGAGAGTTAAAAGAGTATAAAGATTTATTTGATGTAGTATATGAATAAGCAATAAGATAATTTTTATTATTTGGAGGGGCAATGAACATTATAATTGATAAAATGAAAAAAGAAGATTTTAATGAAATGATGAATATATATAATGAAGGAATAAAAACAGGAATTTCAACATTTCAAACAGAGCTTCCATCATACAATCAATGGAATGAAGGGCATATAAAAACCTGTAGATTAATTGCTAAAAGTGATGAAAAAATAGTAGGGTGGGTAGCATTATCTAAGATTTTTACAAGGGAAGTATATAATGGATTTTTAGAATTAAGTATATATATTAAAGAAGGTTATAAGGGAAATGGAATTGGAAGAAAGTTATTAAATAGTGTTATAGAAGAATCAGAACGGGAAGGAATCTGGTCTCTTCAATCTTTAATAATTTCAACAAATGAAGCAAGTATAAATTTACATAGTAAGTGTGGGTTTAGAAAGGTTGGGTATTGGGAAAAAGCAGGGAAAATGAAAGATGGAATTTGGCACGATGTAGTAGTGATGGAAAGAAGAAGTAAAAAAGTTGGAATATAAAATAATAAATATTATTTTAATAATATATAAGAACAATTGGGAGGTATAAATATGAAAAATACTTTTACAGATGGATTAGAAATATCAATGGATAATCTTTATAAGACAGGAGCATTTTTAACAGCAGGAGATGAGAAAAAAGCTAATGCGATGACTATAAGTTGGGGAACAATAGGATATATTTGGAGAAGACCAATATTTATGGCTTTAGTCAGAGAAACAAGATATACAAAACAATTTTTAGATTCTGGAGATAGTTATACAGTAAGTATCCCTTATGATGGAACTATGAAAGAAGAGTTAGCTATATGTGGCACAAAATCAGGTAGAGATATAGATAAAGAGAAGGAAGCTAATATTAAATTTATACCTAGCAAAAAAGTAAAAACACCTATAGTTAATGGATGTAATAAATATTATGAATGTAAAATAATGTTTAAACAAAGTATGGACTTTGATACTCTTGATGAAGAAATAAAGCAAAAATTTTATGGCATAGGAGAATCAAAGCACGTATTATATTTTGGTGAAATAGTAGAAGATTATATAAAATAGAATATTATAAGTTTAATATAAAAGGAGAATCTTTAAAGATTCTCCTTTTATATTATTTTCTATATTGAATTCCTGATAAATTAGGTGTGTGTTCAAATTCGATTGGTTCATTTTTATATAAGAATTTAACCCCATCAATCCATTCACCTTTATATTTTACTTGAAGGAATGTTTCTAATAAGCTAGATTCTGAAACTTCTCCACCAGTAGAACCTTGTAATTTATTAGCTACCCAGTTTGGTTTCTTTAAATCAGCATTAGAAGTAACATTTTTATTTGTAGCATTTTCTTCTAAATTAATAGTAGCGATTTTTTTACCATCTATATTATCGATAGATTTAACTTCAATTGGTAATCCTTCAAAAACTTTTTCAGAAAGAGCTTTTGATAATTCTTTTAATTTATTATCTAAACTTAAGTCTTTAGATAACTCAATATTTGAAATTTCTTTAATGCTCATACTATCAGCATCCATTGTATATATAGAAAATTTCTCTTTTTCTTGTTTGTCGTTTTTTGGAGTTTCAACAGGTTTATTTTCTTTATTATTAGTAGCATTTTTATCTGTGTCTTTTGAATCTTCTACCACAGTATTATTTGTATTATTATCATTTTTAGGGTTGCTAGTTGAGTTTGAAGAACATCCTACTAAAAACATACTTAATGTCAATACTATAGTTAAAATTAATTTTTTATTCATTATTTTTGTCCTCCTTCTTATGTAAAAATAATTAATCAGTTTAAAATATTGTAATAATTATAGCATAAATGTATACCAAATAAAAGATTCGGGTATAATATTACGCTTATTTATTAAATTTTGTCAAAAGTAAAGATTGACAACTTAATTTGATTGTAGTATATTTTGATTATCAAAATATTTGATTGTATAAATTATTGAGGCTTGGGGTAAAATTCTATCAATGCTTTAACTGGAGGAAAATATAAATGGAAAAATCTAAAAAGGTGGTTAATGAACTTTTAGTACAATTGTTTAATGATATTTTACAAATAGAAGAACATACATTGAGAGAGGGCGTAATATCAGATCTTTCAATTACTGAAATACATACAATTGAAGCAATAGGAATGTATACTAAAAGAACTATGTCTGAAGTAGCTCAAGACTTGAAAATAACTGTTGGAACTTTAACCACAGCAATTAATAAACTTATAAAAAAAGGATATGTTGAGAGAAATAGGATAGAAGAAGATAGAAGAGTGGTTTTAATTAGTTTAACTAAAAGGGGAAAACTTGCTTATAGATTACATGAAAAATTTCATGAAGATATGGTTACTAGTTCAATAGAAGGATTAAATCCAAATGAAGAAGAGATCTTAACTTCCTCATTAAGCAAAATAAATAAATTTTTAAAAGAAAAATATAAATTAGAATAATTAAGGAGAATGTTATGAACATTAAAATAGGGGGAATAGGGGCATATTTACCAGAATTAGTAGTGACTAATGATAGAATTAGTGAATTTGTTACTACAAATGATGAGTGGATAGTAGAAAGAACAGGTATAAAAGAGAGAAGAATATCTGAAGGTGAAAATACATCACAAATTGCTATAAAAGCATCTAGTGTTGCCCTTAAAAGAGCTGGAATTAAAGGAGAAGATTTAGATTTAATAATTGTAGCAACAATTACTCCAGATATGTTTATGCCATCAGTAGCATGTTTAGTTCAAAAAGAGTTAAATGCTGATAATGCAGCAGCATTTGATATAAATGTTGCTTGTTCAGGGTTTGTATATGCATTAGAAACTGCAAATTCATTAATGAAATCATTAAATTACAAGAATGCATTAGTTATTGGTGCAGAAACACTTTCAAAGGTTGTTGATTGGACTGATAGATCAACTTGTATACTATTTGGTGATGGAGCAGGAGCAGCTGTACTTGTAAAGGATGAAAAAAAGGGAATAATAAATTCATATTTAAAAACAGAAGGTAAAAAAGGAGACTCTTTAACTATAGGAGCATTAGAATTTAATACTCCATTTACTAAAGAAAAATCTGAAACTAAACAATATGTAGAGATGAATGGCCGAGAAGTTTTTAAATTCGCTACATCAGCGATTATTAAAGCAATTGATGGAGTACTAGAAAACACAGATGTTTCGCTAAATGACATAAAATATATAGTACCACATCAAGCTAATGTAAGAATTTTAGATTATGTTGCTAGAAAATTAAATTTAGATATAAATAAATTTTATTTGAATTTAGATAAAGTAGGTAATACATCATCAGCATCTGTCCCATTAGCATTAAATGAAATGTATGAAAAAAATATGTTAAATGATGGTGACAAAATACTTTTAGTTGCTTTTGGTGGAGGCTTAAGTTATGGAGCTACATTAGTAGAATGGTAATTAAAAATATAAATACAAATAATTTATATAAGTTCCAATAAAGTTTGTTCATTAATATAAATTTTTAAATATTTATAAATTATATTACTGCCCACTATAGTGAGGAACTTATATAGAAAATTTATGATATATATGCTTCTAACTTGATATTATTAATTAAAGATAATATTTGTATAAAAATTATATAAAAGATTATAAATGTAATAACTTAATTAGAACATATATATTAAAATAAAGAGTTATAAAATTAAAATTTAAATAGATAAGATATAAGGAAAATTTAGGAGGAAAAAAATATGTTATTTGAAGAAATTAGAGATGTAATATGTGAACAATTAGGAGTAGAAAGCGATGGAATAACTTTAGATACAACATTTGAAGAATTAGGAGCTGATTCTTTAGACTTATTCCAAGTTGTAATTGAATTAGAGGAAAAATATGATATTCAAATAGAAGAGGTTGAAAATTTAAAGAGTTTAAAAGATGCTGTTGCATATGTAGAAAAACATACAAACAACTAATATAAAAAAATAAAAGACAAATAAATCGGGTATGCAATTATAAGTATTCCCGATTTACTTATAAAGTTTAGTATTTTTATAAAATTACTAGGAGGAAATTTTAGTGAAGAATAATAGAGTATGCGAATTACTTAATATAGAATACCCTATATTTCAAGGAGGTATGGCTTGGATAGCAGATGCTTCTTTAGCAGCATCTGTAAGTGAAGCTGGTGGAATAGGAATAATAACAGGTGCAGCACCAACTGAATGGGTTAGAAATCAAATAAGAGAAGCTAAAAAATTAACTAAGAAGCCATTTGGTGTAAACATAATGTTAATGTCTGAAAATGCAGAAGAAATAGCAGATTTAGTATGTGAAGAAGAAGTATCTATTGTTACAACAGGTGCAGGAAGTCCAGGAAAATACATGGAAAAGTGGAAAAGTCATAATATAAAAGTAATTCCAGTTGTTGCATCAGTAGCTCTTGCTAAAAGAATGGAAAAAGCAGGTGCGGATGCCATTATAGCTGAAGGAACAGAGTCAGGTGGACACGTAGGTCAATTAACTACTATGGCTTTAATACCACAAGTTGTAGACGCAGTGAGTATTCCGGTAATAGCAGCAGGTGGAATAGGTGATGGAAGAGGAGTTGCAGCCTCATTTATGCTAGGAGCTGAAGGTGTTCAAGTTGGAACTAGATTTTTAGTGTCTAAGGAATGTACTGTAAATCAAAATTATAAAGATAAGATTTTAAAAGCTAAAGATATAGATACAGAAGTAACAGGAAGATCAACAGGACATCCAGTAAGAGTTATAAAAAATAAACTTTCTAGAAATTATGTTAAATTAGAAAAAAGTGGAGCAGATGTTGAAGAGCTAGAAAAACTAGGTGCAGGTACATTAAGAAAAGCTGTTGTTGAAGGCGATATGGATAATGGTTCTATAATGTCAGGTCAAATTGCAGGATTAGTTAACAAAGAACAAACTTCTAAAGAAATAATTGAAGAAATGTTTAATGAAGCAAAAGAAAGATTCAAGCTGTTTGGAGGAAATAATGAATAAGAGAAAAATAGCATTCCTTTTTCCTGGGCAAGGAGCTCAATATGTAGGTATGGCAAAGGAATTTTATGAAGAAATACCAGAATGTAAAGAAATAGTAGACAATGCAGAAAAAATATTAAATATGCCTATAAAGGATATGATATTTAATGGTCCAGAAGAAGCATTGATGCAAACTGAAAATGCTCAACCTACAATAGTAATTGCTTCTTTAGTTGCTTTAAAAGCTCTTGAAGTTAATAACATTAATGCTGAATATACTGCTGGACTAAGTTTAGGTGAATATGGAGCTTTAATATATGGTGGAGCACTTTCATTAGAAGATGGATTACTTCTTGTAAAAGAAAGAGGAAGAATAATGGGTAATTCACTTCCAAAAGGTCTTGGAAAGATGGCTGCTATATTAAAACTTGATAATAATAAAATAGATGAGTTATTAGAAAAAGCAAGTGAATTTGGAATAGTTGAAGCTGCAAATTATAATTGTCCTAAACAAGTAGCAATTGCAGGAGAAAATAAAGCAATTGATGAAGCAGTAAAAATAGCTAAAGAACTTGGTGGCTTAGGTATACCTTTAAAAGTAAGTGGACCATTTCATAGTTCACTTTTAAAACCAGCAAGTGAAGAATTTTACAATGCATTAGAAAAAGTAAATATAAAAGAATTAAATAAAGTTGTGTATTCAAATGTTAAGGGATTACCGTATAAAGAAGATGATGATATTAAGGATTTATTAAAGAGACATATAAGGTCATCAGTACTTTTTGATAAAACTATTGAAGATATGATAGAAAATGGTGTAGATACATTTATTGAAGTAGGTCCAGGTAAGGTACTTAGCGGATTTGTAAAAAAGATTAATAGAAATGTTCAAATTTTAAATGTTGAAAATATGGAATCATTAAATAAAGTATTAAAGAGCTTAGAAGCTAACTAGCTTAAGGAGGATTTATATTAATATGTTAAAAGGAAAATGTGCGATTATTACAGGTGCAGCAAGAGGAATAGGTAAAGCCATTGCATTAAAGCTTGCTTCACTTGGAGCAAATATAGTTTTAAATTATAGAAGTAGTGAAGAAGAAGCTAAAATAGTTGCTGCTGAAATAGAAAAAATGGGTGTTGAAGTTTTAACTGTTAAAGGTGACATAAGTAATTTAAATGAAGTGGAAAATCTTATAAATACAGCAAAAGAAAGATTCGGAATTATAGATATTATTGTAAATAACGCTGGAATTACAAAAGATACACTTATACTTAGAATGAAAGAAGAAGACTTTGATAGCATTATTGATGTAAATTTAAAAGGAGTTTTTAATTGTTTAAAATCAGTTACTCCTGTTATGGTAAAACAAAAGCATGGAAAAATAATAAATATTTCATCAGTAGTTGGTGTTGTTGGGAATGCAGGGCAAGTAAATTATGCTGCTTCTAAAGCAGGGGTTATAGGAATGACTAAATCTTTAGCTAAAGAGTTAGGTGGAAGAGGCATTAATGTAAATGCAGTAGCACCAGGATTTATTGAAACTGATATGACAAGCACTTTAGGTGATAAAGTAAAAGAAGAAGCAAAGAAAAACATACCATTAAAGAAATTTGGAACTACAGAAGATGTTGCAGGTGTTGTAGCTTTTCTTGCTAGTGAAGAGTCAAAATATATCACAGGTCAAGTTATAAACGTTGACGGTGGAATGGTAATGTAGTGGAGGATTAGAGAGTTATGGAAAGAAGAGTTGTAGTTACAGGAATGGGAGCATTAACTCCTATAGGTAATAATGTAGATACGTTTTGGGAAAATAGTAAAGAAGGTAAATTAGGAATAGATTTTATAAAATTAATCGATAATGATTTAATTGATGTTAAGATTGCTGGAGAACTTAAAGATTTTAATCCAGAAGATATAATAGGAAAAAAAGAGTGTAAGAGACTAGATAGATTTGCTCAAATGGCAATGGTTGCAGCAGATGAAGCAATAAAAGATTCTTGCATAGATTTAGATAAAGTTGATAAAAAGAGATTTGGAGTTATGGTAGGTTCAGGAATAGGTGGATTTGCTACAATTGAGAGTGAGTGTAGCAAGTTAGTTACAGGAAAATCAAAAAGAATGTCTCCGTTTTTTGTTCCAATGGCTATTATAAATTTAGCAGCAGGAAATATTGCAATTCAATATGGTTTAGAAGGAACTTGTACATCGGTAGTAACAGCATGTGCAACTGGAACTAACAATATAGGAGATGCGTTTAGAGCAATAAAGCATGGATATGCAGACATAATGTTAGCAGGGGGAGCAGAAGCTCCAATCACAAGAATTGGAATAGGTGGTTTTCATAGCATGAAAGCACTTAATTCATCTAATGATCCATCTAAAGCATCTACTCCTTTTGATAAAAATAGAAGTGGTTTTGTAATGGGAGAAGGAGCAGGGATTTTATTACTTGAATCTTTAGAATCAGCACAAGCAAGAGGAGCTAAAATTTTAGCTGAAATAGTTGGTTATGGTTCAACTTGTGATGCTTATCATATTACATCTCCACATCCAGATGGAGTTGGAGCAGCAGAATCTATGCTTCAAGCAATAAATGAAGCTGGAATAAAAGAAAATGAAGTTTCTTACATTAATGCACATGGAACTTCAACTCAATTAAATGATAAATTTGAAACAGCTGCAATTAAAAGAGTTTTTGGAGAAGATGCTTATAACATACCAATATCTTCTACAAAATCAATGACAGGTCACCTATTAGGAGCAGCTGGAGCTATTGAATCAGTAATCTGTATAAAAGCTTTAGAAGAAGGATTTATTCCTCCAACAATAGGGTATGAAACAAAAGATGAAGAGTTAGATTTAGATTATGTACCTAATATAGGAAGAAAACAAGATGTTAAGTATGCTTTAACAAACTCTTTAGGTTTTGGTGGACATAACGCAACATTACTATTTAAAAGATGGGAATAGTAATTTAGGAGGGAATTTTTATGGATTTTGAAAAAATTAAAGAACTTATTAATGTGGTAAATTCTTCTGATTTAGCATTTTTTGAAATAAAGACTGATGAAAGTTATATAAAAATGGATAAATCATTAACTAGAAATTTAGGAGAAGCTTCTAATAAGGATACCAATATAGAAAAACAAACATCAAAAGAGGTTGCTTATGAAAAGAATGAAAAAATTAATAAAACAAATTTAAAAGAAGAAGTAACTATAGCTAAAAAAGAAGTTGAAAATGATGATTTAGGTGATGCAACAATAATTACTTCACCAATGGTGGGTACATTCTATTCATCACCATCTCCTGAAAGTGATCCTTTTGCTAAAGAGGGAGATGATATAAAAAAAGGTCAAACTATCTGCATAATCGAAGCAATGAAACTTATGAATGAAATTGAAAGTGAATATAGCGGAAAAATAGTTAAGTGTTTTGCAAAAGATGGAGATATGGTAGAGTATGGTCAAAAATTATTTGCTATAAAGGGGGAGTAATTAGATGTTAAATATAAAAGAAATAAAGGAAATTTTACCTCATAGATATCCATTTTTACTTATTGATAGAGTTACTGAGATGGATATAGAAGAAAAATTATTTGTAAGAGGATATAAAAATGTTTCTGCAAATGAAGAATTCTTCCAAGGACATTATCCAGAAGAACCTATTATGCCAGGGGTTTTACAAATAGAAGCGTTAGCTCAAACAGGAGCAGTAGCGATTCTTTCTATGGAAAAGTTTAAAGGTAAAACACCATTATTTGCTGGAACTAATAAAGTAAGATTTAAAGCTAAAGTTGTACCAGGAGATAGATTAGATTTATATTGTGAAATAATTAAATTAAAAGGACCAATAGGAATAGGTAAAGGAATAGCATCAGTTGATGGGAAAACAGTTTGTGAAGCTGAAATACTTTTTGCTATAGGATAGGTGAAGTTTATGTTTAAAAAAGTGCTTATTGCAAACAGAGGAGAAATTGCAGTTAGAATAATTAGAGCTTGTAGAGAGATGGGAATTCTTACAGTTGCTGTTTACTCAGAAATTGATAAAGAAGCACTTCATACTCAATTAGCTGATGAAGCAATTTGCATAGGACCAGCTGCAGCTAAAGACAGTTATTTAAATATTACCAATATCTTAAGTGCTTGTGTTTTAACAGGCGCAGATGCAATACATCCGGGATTTGGATTTTTATCAGAAAACCCTAAATTTGCAAAGATGTGTAGAGAATGTAATATAAAATTTATAGGGCCAGACTATGAATCTATTGAATTAATGGGTGATAAAGCAAGAGCTAGAGAAATAATGAAAAAAGCTAATGTTCCAGTTGTACCAGGATATGAAGGTTCTATAGAGAATGAAGAACATGCTTTAAGTATTGCTAAAGAAATTGGTTATCCAATAATGATAAAAGCAGCAGCAGGTGGCGGCGGTAAAGGAATAAGAGTTGCAAGAAATGATGAAGAATTTTTAAAAGGATATAAAACTGCAAAATCAGAAGCTAAGGCATGTTTTGGTGATGATAGATTATATATAGAAAAATTTATTGAAAATCCAAGACATATTGAGTTTCAAATCTTAGCTGATGAACATGGTAATGTTATTCATTTAGGAGAAAGAGAATGTTCTCTTCAAAGAAAAAATCAAAAGGTACTAGAGGAGGCTCCTTCTAATATACTAACTGAAGAAATTAGAACTAACATGGGTGAAATTGCAAAAAAAGCAGCAAAAGCTGTTAATTATAAGAATGCTGGTACAATAGAGTTCTTATTTGATAAAAATAATAATTTTTATTTTATGGAAATGAATACGAGAATACAAGTAGAGCATCCTATAACAGAGATGATTACAGGAGTAGATTTAGTTAAAGAACAATTAAAGATAGCTTATGGTGAAAAATTATCATTAACTCAAGAAGATATAAAGATAACAGGTCATGCTATAGAATGTAGAGTTAATGCAGAAGATCCAGAAAATGATTTTAGACCATGTCCAGGAGAAATTTCAGAACTTTGTCTTCCAGGTGGGATGGGAGTAAGAATAGATTCAGCAATATTTTGTGGATACAAAATTCCATATTGTTATGATTCAATGGTTGCCAAACTTATTACCTATGGAAAAACACGAGATGAAGCAATTGTTAAGATGAAAAGAGCTTTAGGTGAATTTGCAGTAGGTGGGGTTAGGACAAACATAGATTTTCAATTTTCTATACTTGAAACTGAAGAATTCTTAAGAGGAGAGTATGATACGTCATTTTTAGCAGAAAAGATGGTGAAGAATAATGCTTAAAGATTTGTTTAGAAAAAATCAATATGCTACTGTTAATCCTTCAGTACTTAAAAATAATGTTACTGCAAAAATACCTGAAGATAAACCTAATATCCCTTCAGGTATGTGGACCAAATGTAATAGTTGTAATAGTATGATTTATTATGAAGATTTAGAAAATCATAAACATGTCTGTACAAAGTGTGGTTATCACTTTAGAATAAGTCCACAAGAAAGAATAAAACAGTTTTTTGACAAAGATACATTTAAAGAAATGTGGAGAGGTTTAACAACTAATGATCCAATTAACTTTGAAGGGTATGAAGAAAAACTTAAAAAGGCTAAAAGTGCTGTAGATAGCAATGAAGCAGTAGTTACAGGAGTAGGAAGACTTAATGGAGTAGAGATAGCATGTGCTATAATGGATAGTTTCTTTATGATGGGAAGCATGGGAACTGTTGTTGGAGAAAAGATAACTAGAATAGTAGAATATGCTACTGAAAATAAAATGCCAGTTGTTATCTTTACTGCTTCTGGTGGTGCAAGAATGCAAGAAGGAATATATTCATTAATGCAAATGGCTAAGATAAGTAGTGCAATAGCAAAACATGATGATGCAGGACTTTTATATATTACTGTTTTAACAGATCCAACTACTGGAGGTGTAACAGCAAGTTTTGCTATGGAAGGTGATATTATTTTAAGTGAACCAAATGCTTTGGTAGGATTTGCAGGAAGAAGAGTAATAGAAAATACAATTAAAGAAACTCTCCCTGATTCATTTCAAAAAGCGGAATTTTTACTTAAAAAAGGTTTTGTTGATAAGATTGTAGAAAGAAAAAATATAAGATCATGTATATATAAAATTCTTGTTTTACATGGAGTTGGTAGATATGAATAAAGAATTAATGAAAGCTATAACAGTAACACCATGGGAAAAGGTGGAGATTGCTAGACACAAGGAAAGACCTACGGCAAAATATTATATTGATAATATATTTAAAGACTTTATTGAATTTCATGGTGACAGATTATTTGGAGATGATAAAGCTGTTATAGGTGGAGTCGCTTCAATAGAAGGTATAAATGTTACTGTAGTTGCTATAACAAAAGGTTCTAGTACTAATGAAAATATTGAAAGAAACTTTGGTATGCCAAACCCTGAAGGATATAGAAAAGCTTTAAGACTTATGAAACAAGCGGAAAAATTTAATAGACCAGTGATTTGTTTTATAGATACACCAGGAGCATTTTGTGGTGTTGGAGCAGAAGAAAGAGGTCAAGGAAGTGCTATAGCAAATAACCTTGTTGAATTAAGTAGACTTAAAGTACCAGTTATTTCAATTGTTATTGGAGAAGGTGGAAGCGGTGGTGCTTTGGCATTAACTGTTGGTGATAGAATACTTATGCTAGAAAATGCTGTATATTCAATACTTTCACCAGAAGGTTTTGCTTCGATTTTATGGAAAGATAGTAAAAGAGCAAAAGAAGCTGCTGAAGTTATGAAAATAACAGCACAAGATTTAAAAAACTTTGGTATTATAGATAGAATAGTAAGGGAACCTAAAGGGGGAGCACATAAGAATCCACTTAAGCAAACTCTTATGATAAAGGAAGAAATTTTAATTTCACTAAAAGAAGTTAGATTTACAGAAATAGATGAATTATTAAATGAAAGATATGATAAATTTAGAAAAATAGGAATTTAAATAATAATTAATATTGTAATATATACGTTCTAATTAATAAAATTCATAAATATCATAAGTGTTATATCTGATATTTAAATATAACAATGTAATTTTAATGAACAAATTTTTTTAGAACATATATTAAAGAAGCTCTAAGGATTATGGTATCCTAGAGCTTCTTTAGGCACATTAAAAAAATAATATACCAGTAAACTCGTCTATTTTGTGTAATACTGAGTAAACAAATCTAGCCACAATAGCTTGCTATTAACTGAACTTGCTTTCTTGTTTGACACAGAGAATATACAACGTCACTTTGGTATATTAGTTTATTTCATACACATTAAATATAAAATATCCAAAATAGTAGAAATATTCTAGCATAAATTTATATATAATAATATTGACAATAATAGTATGTAGAAATAATATAGTATTAAATATATTGTTAAAATTAAGAGGTTGGTAGTATGGATGTAGATCTGAGAAGTAAAGTAAATATTTTTAAAGAATACTATGATAATGTAAATAAGTCATTAAGACTTGATAGTAGTAAAATTAAAGTTTTGGAAAGTTTTTTATATACTATAACTAATGAAGAAATTGATTATATAAAACTAAAAGAAATAAGAAAATATATAAAAAAGAGTGATATAGGATTTAACTTTAATTCAGAAATGAAAAAAGTAATGTCTATTTTTTTATATTCAAATAATAATTATGAGAAAATAATTAAAGACACATCAATGATATACAATCATTTGATTAGTAAAGGGTTTGAATTGGACAAGTTAACTGAATTTATATCATTTAATATAAGTGTTAGATTTCCTGAAATAGAATATGATAATATTATAAAAAAAATGATATACATAAAAGAAAATATAGAATCTAGATATAGTATAGGAAAAGAATGTAGCTTAAGAAATTTATGCTTTTTAAACCTTTCAATGTTTACAAAAGAGAGTGATGAGGTATTAAAAGATTATTTTGAAATTTATGATACATTAATTAATGAAGGGATAAATAAAGAGAAAGGATTATATTCAGTATCTACTTTAATGCTCTCAGATAATAAAAATTATCTAGGTAGACTAGAAAAGCTTAAAGATATAAAAAAAATATTTTATGATAATAATATTGTATTAGATAAAGAATATTATTTATTACTAGGACTATCATCATTGATTGTTGAAAAAAGTGACAAATTTGTTGATAATGTACTTGAAGTTCATAAATGTCTTTATGAAAAAAAATATTTAAAGAAAAATACTTTAATGTTACTTTCAATAGCTTTAGTTTTAAATGAATATATTGAGGTTACTTATGCAGAATATACAAATTTCTTTTCGGATAGAGAAGTAAATATACTTAATAGATTATTAGAATATCTGTCGATAATAATAGTCTAAGGATATATTTTAAAATATAGAATAATTTAAATGTTAATATAATTTTAAATATTTTATAAAAAGGAGCAGAAAGAATATGGATAGTAATAGTACTAGAGTTGCTAAAATTGCAACTAAGATGGCCATATGTGATAGACATGAAGAGGAAGAATTAAAAAGAATTTATAATAAACAAGATGTTAAGGTTACAGCAGTTAATATAGGAGGAAATATTAATTCATCTATATCTAAGATATTAGAAAGTGCTTTAGTAGCTTCAAAGAGAAATGGTCTTATAAGAGAAGAACATTTACATGAAGGTGCTGTTATAGGTGCTACTAGAGATGCTATAAATCAAATTTCTAATAGAGCAAATGCTCAAAATGTTGGTGGAAAAATTGGAATAGCCAGAGGTGGTGAACATATATCAGTCTGTATATTTTTAAGTATTGGATTGCTTCATTTAGATGAAGTGGTTATAGGAATAGGGCACAGAGCTATTTCTATATAGTGGATTTGGGTAAAAAATATGATTTTATTAAAAATAATAATATTAAGCAACTATTAAGTAATAGATGTTTATGTTAATAATATTCACTATATGTAAGAGATGCAAACTTATAAAAGGTTTGCTTTTTTTTATGCTTTATTCTACTATTAACTATATATAAATTATGTTACATGTATTAACAATATAGTTAGAAATAGCTTATTAATATATAATTAAATATATAATATGTAATTTTGATGAGGTGAAAATATGAGGCCATTAGCAGATTTAATGAGGCCAAGTAAATTAGAGGATTTTGTTGGGCAGAAGCATATATTAAGTGAAAAAAGCCCATTATATAATTTGATAAAAAGTAATCAAATATGTAATTGTATATTTTATGGACCGCCGGGAACTGGAAAAACAACATTGGCTAATATAATGGCCAATTATGTTGATAAAAAGTTCTATAAATTGAATGCAACAACAGCATCTGTAAAAGATATTCAGGAAATAACGGGAAGTTTAGATAATTTATTAAATTATGGTGGTATAGTTCTTTATATAGATGAATTACAACATTTTAATAAAAAACAGCAACAAGCTTTATTAGAATTCATAGAAGATGGAAGAATAACATTGATAGCAAGTACTACAGAAAATCCTTATTTTGTAATACATAAGGCTATAATAAGCAGGTGCAATATATTTCAATTTGAACCATTAAAAGTTTCTGATATAGTATTAGGACTTAAAAAGTCTTTAGATAAATTATTAAATGAAGGTATAGAAGTTGACTACTCTGAGAAAGCTTTAGAGTATATTGGAGAAATATCTCAAGGAGATTATAGAAAAGCGTATAATATTTTAGAATTAGCTATAAATTCTCAAGTTAAGTTAGTTAAAGAAATTTCAACTGAGTATATAGAGTCTCTTGGTCAGTCTAATTTAAGATCTGATAGTAGTGGAGATGAATTTTATAACTTATTAAGTGCTTTGCAAAAAAGTATTAGAGGAAGTCACCCAGACGCAGCGGTACATTATTTAGCAAGACTTATAAAAGGTGGGAATATGTCAGCAATTATAAGAAGAATATCTGTAATAGTGGCAGAAGATATAGGGCTTGCGCATCCAAATGCATTAACTGTTGTTAATTCTGGGATTGAATTAGCTTTAAAAGTTGGATTCCCTGAAGCGGGTATAATTTTATCAGAACTAGTTGTTTATTTAGCAACACTTCCTAAATCAAATAGTACTTATAGGGCTCTAAATTCCGCAATGAGTGATTTAGAGTCAATAAATATTGGTGATATACCTAAGCATTTAAAAGATGCTCATTATAATGGTGCAAAAAAATTAGGGGTTGGAGGATACAAGTATCCACATGATTATCCTAATAATTATGTGAAACAGGAATATTTACCTTTAGAATTAAGAGAAAAAAAGTATTACATTGAACAGAATAATAAATATGAAGAAAGTATAAAAAAATATTGGGATACAATAAAAAAGTAATTTTAACTAATTGACAAAAGCCGAGTGTTTTGATAAGATATAAACGGAATTTATAATTAATAAATAATTAAGTGGGTGAAATGAATGAAACTTTCTACAAAAGGTAGATATGGAGTTAGAGCTATGGTTGACCTAGCATTTAACTATGGAGGGCCACCGACATCAATAAAAACTATATCTAAAAGACAAGGTCTTTCTGAATATTATTTAGAACAACTATTTAGTCCACTTAGAAAAGCCAATATAATCAGAAGTATAAGAGGTGCTCAGGGAGGATATGTATTAAGTAAACCCCCAGCAGAAATTACTGTTGGAGATATCATGCATGTTTTAGAAGGACCAGTTGAAATAGCAGATTGTATTGATGGAGTAGAGTGTTCAAATGTTGACAGTTGTGCAACAAAATTATTATGGCAAAAGATAAAAGATAGTATTGATGATGTTATGAATTCAATTACGTTACAAGATATAATAGATGACTATGATGGAAAAAAAACATCAATAGAGATTGTTGATAGGAGTGAATAAATAATGAGAAACGTTTATATGGACTATGCAGCTACAACTTATGTTAAACCTGAAGTTCTAGAAGAAATGTTACCATATTTTACAGAGAAATTTGGTAATCCATCTTCTTTTTATGGAATATCAAGAACAACTAAAATGGCGATAGATGAAGCAAGAGCTAAAATTGCAAAAGCATTAAATTGTAAAGCACAAGAAGTATACTTTACAGGTGGTGGATCAGAAGCTGATAACTGGGCAATAAAAGGAATTGCTTCTGCACACAAAAATAAAGGAAACCATATTATAACAACAAAAATAGAACATCATGCAGTTCTTCATACTTGTGAATACTTAGAAAAACAAGGTTATGAAGTTACATATTTAGATGTTGATAAAGAAGGATTTATTAACTTAGATGATTTAAAAAATGCTATAACAGATAAAACTATATTAGTTTCAATTATGTTTGCTAATAATGAAATAGGAACTATTCAACCTATTAAAGAAATAGGAGAAATATGTAAAGAAAACAATATATATTTCCATACAGATGCAGTTCAAGCAGTTGGTAATGTGCCAATTGATGTAAAAGAAATGAATATAGATATGTTATCTTTAGCAGGACATAAGGTTTATGGACCTAAAGGAATCGGAGTTTTATATATAAAACAAGGAATTAAGATTGATAATTTAATTCATGGTGGTGCTCAAGAAAAATCAAGAAGAGCGGGAACTGAAAATATAGCAGGAATAGTTGGTCTTGGGAAAGCAATTGAACTAGCAAATGATAATTTAGAATCTCACATGAAGAAAATGACAGAATTAAGAGATAGATTAATAGAGGGACTTCTAAAAATTCCGTATACTAGATTAAATGGACCAACAGGTGATAAAAGATTACCAGGAAATGTGAATGTATGTTTTAGATTTATTGAAGGAGAATCAATTTTATTATCTTTAGACTTTGAAGGAATATGTGCATCAAGCGGAAGTGCATGTACATCAGGATCATTAGATCCATCTCATGTATTATTAGCGATTGGTCTACCACATGAAAGAGCACATGGGTCATTAAGATTAACATTAGGTGAAGGCTCAACTATAGAAGATGTAGATTATGTTATTGAGACTGTACCACCAATTATTGAAAGACTAAGAAATATGTCACCATTATGGGATGACTTTTTAAAGAAGGGAGAAAATTAATATGATATATACAGATAAAGTAATGGACCATTTTAAAAATCCAAGAAATGTTGGAGAAATTGAAGATGCTAACGGAATAGGTGAAGTTGGAAATGCCAAGTGTGGCGATATAATGAAAATATATTTAAAGGTTGAAGATAATATTATAAAAGATGTAAAGTTTAAAACTTTTGGCTGTGGATCAGCTATAGCATCGTCATCAATGGCAACAGAAATGATAAAAGGTAAGAGTTTAGATGAAGCATGGGAATTAAGTAATAAAGCTGTTGCGGAAGCATTAGATGGACTTCCACCAGTAAAAATGCATTGTTCAGTGCTTGCAGAAGAAGCTATTCATAAGGCTATAAATGATTATAGAGAAAAAAATGGTTTAGACATAAAACCGATGAAAGAACATAATCATGATGAATTACACAACATGGTTCATGGAGAAGAATAGATGAATAACTCTACTAAGAAAAAGGTATTAATAGGTATGAGCGGTGGAGTTGATAGCTCTGTTGCTGCATATTTATTAAAACAACAAGGTTATGAAGTTATTGGGGCCACAATGCAGATATGGCAAGAAGACAATGAATATGCAGAAAAAGAAGGGGGATGTTGTTCCCTTTCTGCTGTAAATGATGCTAGAAGAGTATGTGACAAGTTAGATATACCTTTTTATGTTTTAAATTTTAGAGATTATTTTAAGGATAAGGTTATAGATTATTTTGTGCAAGAATATATAGATGGAAGAACTCCTAATCCTTGTATAGAATGTAATAAACACTTAAAGTTTGATGAACTTTTAAGAAGAGCAAGAGGAATAGGTGCAGATTATGTAGCTACAGGCCATTATGCAAAAATTGAAGAAAAAGATGGTAGATATCTTCTTATAAGATCAGATGATGATAGAAAAGATCAAACTTATGCTTTGTATAATTTTACCCAAGATCAATTAAAGCATACCCTTATGCCTTGTGGAGAATATACAAAAGATAGAATAAGAGAAATTGCTAAAGAAATAGGGTTAGCGGTTCATAATAAGAAAGATAGTGAAGAGATATGCTTTATTCCTGATAATGATCATGGAAAATATATATTAAATGCAAGACCAGGTGTTATAAAACCAGGCAATTTTGTTGATAAAAATGGTATTATACTTGGAAAACACAAAGGAATTGTATATTATACTATTGGTCAAAGAAAAGGGTTAGGTATTGCACTTGGAAGACCTATATTTGTAACAGATATAAATCCTAAAACAAATGAGGTTGTTTTAGGTGCTGAAGAAGATATATTTAAAACTGAATTGATAGCTGGAAATTTGAATTTTATTACTTTTGATACTTTAGATAAACCACTTGAAGTTGAAGCTAAAATAAGATATTCTGCAAGACCAGCTAAGGCAATTATTTCTCCTTTAAAAGATGGAAGAGTTAAAGTGATATTTAAAGAAAAACAAAGAGCTATAACAAAAGGCCAATCGGTTGTATTTTATAATGGAAACATTGTAATTGGTGGAGGAATAATTGAAGCTATCATTTAATTTTTGTTTGTTTAAATAAGAGTATTATATATCGGTTAATTCTGTTATTTTAAAGTAACAAGAAAAAAGTGAATTTCACTTTTTCTTGTTACTTTTTTTATCCAAAAATTAATTATTTATAGAATTTATTTCTTACATTATGGATAGAATACCAATTAGATAGTAGAGAACTATTAAGATAAGGAGTATTATAAATAATGTTTAAAACTAAAGATTTTTATTTGAAGAAAGTATATGATATGAATGGTAAAAAAATTGGTGTTATACAGGATATTTATATTGACTTTTATGGGGAGCAAATGGTTGGATTTGAAATTTCTAATTTAGCATTCTTTTCTAAAAAAAACTATATATCAATAGATGATGTGATTGAAATTGGAGAAGATGTAGTTGCAAGTAATTTAAAAATAGATTCAGGATTGAAATTTAGAAATATTAAAGATATGGATATTGTTGATACAGGTAGTACTGTAAAAGGAGTTGTGGAAGATTTATTAATTGATGGAAAAGATTATTCGATAAAAGCAATCGTAGTAACATCAGGAATTATTGATAAGATGATAAGAGGAAAAGAAATTATTCTTTTAAATGAGTGCATATTAGGAGAAGATTATATATTATATACTGGAAAAAGAGGCATTTCATTTAAGACTATGCCGCATAATATGAATAATTATGAAGCTGTTAAAAAGATATAAAAATAAAATTATACCAATAATATTATTATTAATATTATTTGCAATAATATTAATATATTTATTTAATGACTCAATAAAGAGTGTTGCAAATATAATAATAATTTCATTTATCTTATCTTATCTTATCTCACCGGCTAGGGATTTAATTGAATATAGATTTAAAATAAAAAAAACTACAGCATCATTATTAATAATTCTTGGAATTTTAGGCCTTATTATTACATGTATAGTAATAATAATTCCTGAATTAGTTAAAGAAGTATCTAATATTGGAATTATATTTGATAATATTGCAGAATTTTTAGATTCAATATCAGGAAGATTTAAAATGATTAATTTCCCAGTATTAAATTCAATATATAATGAGATTTTAGAGAAGGGAAATACAATAGTTATTAATTTTTCTAAAAGTATAATTAATAATTTTATATTAATCACTGAAAATATTATTTCCTGTGCAATTTTACCAGTAGTAATTTATTATTTTTTATGTGATGGAGAAAAAATATACAATAAGATATTATTAATATTACCAACTGAAAAAAGAGCTTTAACTAAAAGAATATTAAATGATATAGATAAAGTTCTAGGAAGATACATTGCTAGTCAAATATTTCTTTCGGTAATAATAGGTTTTATGACTTTTGTTTTATTGATAATATTTAAAGTTAAGTTTCCAGTTTGGATTTCTCTATTAAATGCTGTATTAAATATAATACCTTATTTTGGACCAATTTTTGGAGGAATACCAGCTGTTATAGTAGCACTTTTAGATTCTCCTATAAAAGCATTTTGGGTAGCATGTGGAATATTTGTAATTCAACAAATAGAAGGGAATATTTTATCACCTAAAATAACTGGAGATAGTACAGATATGCATCCGATTGTTATAATTATATTGCTTCTTATTGGAGATAAATTTGGAGGATTTATAGGAATGGTTTTAGCAGTTCCTATAGGAGTAGTTATAAAGGTTTTATATGATGATATAAACTATTATTTATTTTAAGAATAGTTAAGGCACAATCAAAAAAATAATATACCAGTATGCTCGTCTATTTTGTGTGATACTGCATCAGCAAGTTTAGCTAATAACTCGCTATTGACTAAATTTACTTCCTTGTCTGACACAAGATATATAACGCCTCTTTTATCTATTATTTTATTTTATGTGCCTAAAATAATTAAAAAGGCTAATATTTTAGTGTAAATATAAAAAAATTGTGATTAAAATTTTAGTTGTAATTAAGAGTTTTGTTTAGAAAAAAGATAATAACTATTTTGAAACAAAGATATATTGATTATTGACATAATTATTTAGATGAAATATAATTTTCATGAAATAATTAAATATTAAGCGATGAATAGGAAAAGTAGATATATTGTAGATATTCAGAGAAGGAATGGATGGTGAGAATTCCTTATTTATGTATTTCGAAGCTACCTAGGAGCTATAAATAACTGAGTGATGTATTAATTATACATAATTAGGGTGGTACCGCGGAAATATTAGCTTTCGTCCCTTTATTTTTAGGGATGAGGCTTTTTTTATGTATAGGAAATTATAAAGTCCACAGCTTTACAATCACCTTGATGATTTTTTATTCTTTAGGAAATTATAATGCAGCTAAATCTGTGGATAACTTTTGAAATTGGCAGAGACACATAGTCTGCGGAACGGATTTTCTTGTATTAATACAAATTATTTATTAAATGGAGGAATATTTATGAAATTTATAAAAACAAATGATTTAAGAGAAGCTTATTTAAAGTTTTTTGAAAGCAAAGAGCATTTAAGATTAGATAGTTTTTCTTTAGTGCCACAAAATGATAAAAGCTTATTATTAATAAATGCAGGAATGGCACCACTTAAACCATATTTTACAGGCTTACAAAAGCCACCTAAAACAAGAATTACAACTTGTCAAAAATGTGTGAGAACTGGAGATATTGAAAATGTAGGAATAACAAGCAGACATGGTACATTTTTTGAAATGCTTGGAAACTTTTCTTTTGGAGATTATTTTAAAAAAGAAATAATTCCATGGGCTTGGGAGTTTATAACAGAAGTTTTAGAACTTCCAAAAGAAAAATTATATGTGACAATATACTTAGATGATGATGAAGCATATGAATATTGGACTACTCTTACAGATGTAGATAAAACTCATATCTTTAGATTAGGTAAAGAAGATAATTTCTGGGAACATGGTTCAGGCCCTTGTGGTCCTTGTACTGAAATCCATTTTAATAGAACAGATAAAGTACCAAAAAATGCTGAAGAATTTGTTGAATTTGCTGATGCGGATGAAATAGTAGAATTTTGGAATCTTGTATTCACTCAATTTGACGGTGATGGAAAAGGGAATTATGAGAAACTTGAAAAAACAAATATAGATACAGGTATGGGTCTAGAAAGACTTGCAACTATAATGCAAGAAAAAAATAATATCTTTGAAATAGACACAATAGAAAATATATTAAAAGGAATATGTAAACTTGCTAATGTAGAATATGGAAAAGAATATAAAACAGATGTTTCTTTAAGAATTATAACTGATCATATTAGATCTATAACATTTTTAATATCTGATGAAGTTATGCCTTCAAATGAAGGAAGAGGATATGTTCTTAGAAGATTATTAAGAAGAGCAGCTAGACATGGAAAAACTTTAGGAATAAAGGAAGCATTTTTATGTGATTTATGTGATATAGTTATTAGAGATGCTAAAGACGCTTATCCAGATTTAGAAGAGAAAAAAGAATATATTAAAAAAGTAATTAAAATAGAAGAAGATAAATTTAGAGAAACTTTAGATGGTGGAATGGATATATTAAATACATTTATATCAGAATTAAAAGAAAAAAATAAAAAAGTATTAAATGGAACTGATGGATTTAAGTTATATGATACTTTTGGATTTCCAATGGAGCTTACAAAAGAAATCTTGGAAGATGCTGGTCTTTCTCTTGATGAAGAAGGTTTTGATAAAGAAATGAAAGAGCAAAGAGAGAGAGCTAGAAGTGCAAGAAAAACTTCAAACTATATGGGTGCGGATATAAAGACTTTAGATATTATAGAAGAAACTATTGAAACTAAATTTGATGGATATAATAATGATCAATTAGTTGCTAAAGTAAAATGTTTGATTAATGGAGAAAATTTTGTAGATGTTGTAAGAGAAGGGGATAGTGCTGTTATAGTTACTGATATTACTCCATTCTATGCAGAAATGGGTGGACAAATAGGAGATACGGGTGTAATATCTAATGATACATTTAATGGAAAAGTACTTGATACTAAAAAGAACATTGGTGGAAAGATAGTTCATTTTGTAGAAGTATTAAACGGAGAGCTTAAAATAGGAGATAAGGTTACATTAGAAGTAGATAAAGCTAGAAGAGAAAACATTAAAAGAAATCATACAGCTACTCATCTTTTAGATACAGCTTTAGTTAAGGTGTTAGGAAATCACGTTCATCAAGCAGGATCATATGTAAGTGTAGATAGATTAAGATTTGATTTTTCTCACTTTGAAGGTTTAAAAGAGGAAGAAATTCTTAATGTTGAAAAACTAGTTAATGAAGCTATTATGAGTGTTACACCAGTAATTACACAAGAAATGGATTTACAATCTGCAAAAAACAGTGGAGCAATTGGAATATTTGATGATAAATATGCAGATAAGGTTAGAGTTGTGTGTGCAGGTGAGTATTCTAAAGAATTATGTGGAGGTACTCATATAGACAATACTGGTAAAATAGGATTATTCAAAATAATATCTGAAAGTGGAATAGCTGCGGGTACTAGAAGAATAGAAGCAGTAACAGGTTTAGAAGCTTATAAATTAATTAATGAAAAAGCAGAATTATTAAAACAAATTTCAAATAAGTTTAAGTGTTCAGAAAAAGAAATATTAGGAAAACTTGATCAACAAGGTAAAGAAATTAAAGAAAAAGATAAAGAAATATCAAGTTTAAAATCTAAATTTGCATCAATGGGAATTGAGGATATAATTAATTCAACTAAGCAAGTTAAGGGTATAAATGTTATTTCTTACGGATTAAAAGATGTTGATGGAGAGGCACTAAGAAATCTTTGTGAAAAGGTAAGAGATAAGGTTGAAAATTCGTTAACATTACTTACAAGTGAAGTTGATGGAAAAGTAATAATTTGCGCAATGGCTACAAAAGATGCGGTTTCTAATGGAGTACATTGTGGTAAAGTAATAAAAGAGGTATCGTCTATACTTGGCGGTGGCGGTGGAGGAAGACCGGACATGGCTCAAGCTGGAGGAAAATTACCAGAAAAAGTAGAAGAAGCACTTAATGAAGTCTACAAAATAGTTGAAACTTTAGCAAAGTAGTATACTTTTTAGACAATATAGGGTATAATCTATATATAGATTATTAAAGTTCGATAAAATCATGATTTTATATAGTATATATACTTAGTGAATAAGTTTTAAATATTAAGTTAATAATAAATATGGATATCGTTTCCTTAGACTATTGGTAAGGGGGGTGTGCTGCTTGAAGCAGCGATACTATGAGTAATAATATTGAACATACAATGCAATTTGATTTAACTAAAAATAAAGAAGTTTTAACAAAATCTATTTTGACAGAGGTTTATGATTCATTAAAGGAAAAGGGTTATAATCCTATAAATCAGTTAGTTGGATATTTAATTTCAGGAGACCCTACTTACATTACTAATTACAACGGAGCAAGAGCTTTAGTAAGAAAGCTTGAAAGAGATGAAATACTCGAAGAAGTTATAAAGTCTTATTTAGAGATAAAGTAAAGAGTGCCCGTATGGCGGGCACTTTTATTTTTATAAGAGGTGTTTTAATTTGAGGATACTAGGTTTAGATGTAGGGCAGAAAACTATTGGAGTAGCTATATCGGATCCATTAGGATTTACTGCGCAAGGAATAACTACAATAAGAAGAACTAATAAAGAAAAAGATATAGATGAAATCAAAAAAATTTGTGAAGAATATAAAGTTGAAACTATAGTTGTTGGTCTTCCTAAAAATATGAATGGAACAATAGGACCATCTGGAGAAATAACTATGGTATTCGGCAAATTAATTGAGGAAGAGTTGCAAATAAAAGTAGAATTTTGGGATGAACGTTTAACAACTGTAGCAGCACATAAAGCTATGTTAGAAGCAGATCTTTCAAGAAATAAAAGAAAGAAAATAGTAGATAAAATTGCATCAACTTATATACTTCAAGGATATTTAGATAGGATTTCTAAATAAAATTAAAAAACATTAAATTTGAAATATTTAAATGAAATACATTTATGGAGGTAATTTTTATGGAAAAAGACGTAGAATTTATAGAATTATTAGATGAAAATGGTGAACAAGTTAAATTTAAAGTTATTACTTATTTTCAAATAGATGAAATAAACGGTGAATATGTAGTTGTAACACCAGCAGTAGGTGAAACAGATGAGGCATTTGTTTTAAAAATTGTTATAGATGAAGATGGAAGTGAAAATCTTATAAGCATAGAAGATGAAAAAGAGTTTGATTTGGTTGAAGAAGCTTACAATCTTATTATGGAAGAGCAAAATTAATATATATTATAATTGTAAAAGTGAGGTGTTATTATGGAGCAATTAACTTCAATAGATATGGATGCCTTAAAAGAAGATTTGAAAAAAAAGGGATATAAATTAACTGCACAAAGAAGATCTATTGTTAATGCAATTATTGAAACTGAAGGAAAGCATTTAACAGCAGAAGAAATATATGATGAAGTTAAGCGTAGCTGTCCTGAAATTGGTTTAGCTACTGTATATAGAACTATCATTTTATTAGAAGAATTAGGTGTAATATGTAGATTAGAATTAAATGATGGATGTAATAGATATGAGTTAGTACATGGTGATGAAACTCATAGACACCATCATCTCGTGTGTAATTTGTGTAACAAAGTATTAGAGGTACAAGATGACCTATTAGAGGAGTTGGAAACACAAATTGAAACACAATATAAGTTTAAGATATCCGATCATAGTGTAAAATTTTATGGAGTATGTGAGGAATGTCAAAAAAAAGATAATAAAGAATAAAATAATTTTCTATTTTTACAAAGAGAAGTTATTTATTCATAATATAAATATATAGAAAAGGAGGGGAAACATGAAAAACGAAAGGGCTAAGGTTAAAATTATTCCTTTAGGTGGTATAAACGAAATAGGTAAGAATATCACAGCTATTGAATATAAAGATGATATTGTTGTAATAGATTGTGGTCTTAAATTTCCAGATGATGATATGTTTGGAATAGATATTGTAATACCAGATGTTTCGTATCTTATAAGAAATATAGATAAAGTCAGAGGGATATTTTTAACTCACGGACATGAAGACCATATAGGAGCATTGCCATATGTTCTAAAGCAATTAAATGTTCCTGTTTATGGTACCAAACTTACTCTTGGGATTGTTGAAACAAAACTAAAAGAGCACGGTTTACTTAGTTCAACAGAATTGATAAGAGTAAAGCCAAAAGATACAATAAAGTTAAATAGTGTTTCTGTAGAATTTATTAAAACTAATCATTCCATTGCGGATTCAGTAGCAATTGCTATTCATACACCGCTTGGTGCAGTACTTCATACTGGTGATTTTAAAATTGATTATACTCCTATTGATGGAGAGATAATGGATTTTGCAAGATTTGCAGAATTAGGTAAAAAAGGTGTATTAGTCATGATGGCTGATTCAACTAATGTTGAAAGACCAGGATATACAATGTCTGAAAGGACTGTTGGAGAAAGCTTTGTAAGACTTTTTGATAATGCAAAAGGTAGAATTATAGTTGCAACATTTGCTTCGAATGTTCATAGGATTCAGCAGATAATAACTGCTGCACAAATTTATGGCAAAAAAGTAGCAGTATCTGGAAGAAGTATGGAAAATATAGTGCAAGTTGCGATAGAGTTAGGATATTTAAATATTGAAAAAGAAGTTCTTATTTCTGTTGATCAAATATCAAAGTATCCAAATGAAAAGGTTGTTATAATAACAACTGGAAGCCAAGGCGAACCAATGTCAGCATTAGCAAGAATGGCTGCATCAGAACATAGAAAAATTAATATAGTGGAAGGTGATACAGTAATTATTTCTGCAACACCAATTCCAGGAAATGAAAAGCTTGTTTCTAAAGTTATAAATCAGTTATTTAAAAAAGGTGCTGAAGTAATTTATGAATCTTTAGAAAAAGTTCATGTATCAGGTCATGCATGTCAAGAAGAATTAAAATTAATGCAAAGATTGGTTAAACCAAGATTTTTTATTCCAGTTCATGGGGAGTATAGACATTTAAAACAACATGGAGAACTTGCTATAGAGCTTGGTCTTCCAGAAAAAAATCTTTTAATACCAGACAATGGTGATGTGATAGAAATAACAAGGAATTATATAAAGAAAACTTCTACTGTTTCATCAGGTCAAGTATTTGTTGATGGTCTTGGTGTTGGAGATGTTGGTAATATAGTATTAAGAGATAGAAAACATTTATCACAAGATGGTATATTAACAGTTGTAGTTACTTTAGAAAAGAAGACTGCTAATGTAATAGCGGGTCCTGATATTATTTCAAGAGGATTTGTATATGTAAGAGAATCAGAAGATCTTATGGATGAAGCTAAAAATCTTGTAAGAAATGTATTAAAAGAATGTGAAGAAAAGAAGATTGCTGATTGGGCTACATTGAAATCGAAAATGAGAGATGAACTTAGAGAACTACTTTATGAAAGAACAAAGAGAAAACCTATGATTTTGCCAATAATAATGGAAACTTAAAAATATTGGAAAATAAGATATTGTATAATAAAGTTGACTTTTGTAAAATAAAAGGTTAAAATAAAGAATAGTGATTTAGAAATTGGATACTTTTGTATCCAATTTTATTTTGGAGAAAAAAAGTTATAGGTTTACATAGAGTAAAAGTTAGACTTTCCATACATTAAATATTTACTTTGGAGGAATGGAAATGGAATTAATAAAAAGAGAAGATATAAGAAATATTGCGATTATAGCTCACGTTGACCATGGTAAAACTACTTTAGTAGATGCTTTATTAAAACAAAGTCATGTTTTTAGAAGTAATGAAAAAGTTCAAGAAAGAGTTATGGATTCAAATGACCTTGAAAAAGAAAGAGGTATTACAATTCTTTCAAAGAATACTGCAGTACATTACAATGGAATTAAAATTAATATTGTAGACACACCAGGACATGCTGATTTCGGGGGCGAAGTTGAACGTGTGTTAAAGATGGTTGATTCTGTTTTATTAGTAGTTGATTCATATGAAGGACCAATGCCACAAACTAAATTCGTTTTAAAGAAAGCTTTAGAATTAGGATTAAAACCTATAGTTGTAATAAATAAGATAGACAAACCAGATGCAAGACCAGTGGATGTTATTGATGAAGTATTTGATTTATTCTTAGAATTAGGTGCTAATGATGAACAATTAGATTTCCCAATACTTTATGCATCAGCTAGAGAAGGCTTTGCAAGAAACAATGTAGAAGATACAAACAATGATATGCTTCCATTATTTGAAAAAATAATAGAACATGTAGAAGCCCCAGAAGGATATATAGATGAACCATTACAAATGCTAGTTACAACATTAGATACTAATGAATATGTTGGTAAAATTGCGATAGGTAAAATACATAGAGGTAAAGTAAAGAAAAATCAAACGGTTGCTTTAGTTAGAAATGATGGATCAACTTCAAATTACAAAATTACAAGTGTATTTACTTATGATGGATTAAAAAGAGTAGAAGCAGATGAAGCTTCATTAGGTGATATAGTTGCAGTAAGTGGAGTTACTGATGCTAATATAGGTGAAACTATTGCGGATTCACAAAACCCTGAAGCACTTCCATTTGTTAGTATAGATGAACCAACTCTTAGTATGAACTTTATGGTTAATAATTCTCCATTTGCAGGAAAAGAAGGAGAATTTGTAACATCAAGACATTTAAGAGATAGATTACTTAAGGAACTTGAAACAAATGTTAGTTTAAGAGTAAATGAACTTACACCTGACTGCTTTGAGGTTTCAGGAAGAGGAGAACTTCATCTTTCAATACTTATAGAAACTATGAGAAGAGAAGGATTTGAATTCCAAGTTTCAAAGGCTAGCGTTATTATTAAAGAAGAAAATGGTCATAAAGTAGAGCCTATGGAATATTTAACAATTGACGTTCCAGAAGAATTTATGGGACCTGTTATGGAAAAATTAGGACCAAGAAAAGCTGAAATGGTTAATATGACATCAGCTGTAAATGGTTATACAAGATTGGAATTCATAGTTCCTGCTAGAGGATTAATCGGATTTAGAAATGAATTTATGACTGATACAAAGGGTAATGGAATAATGAACCATGTATTCCACAGCTATGACAAATTTAAAGGTGAAATCCCAACTAGAAGTAGAGGTTCTATAGTTTCTTTTGGAGATGGAGAATCAATAGCTTACGGATTATTTAATGCTCAAGAAAGAGGGCAATTATTTATAGGAGCTGCTATTCCTGTATATGAAGGTATGATTGTTGGAGTATCATCTAGAGCAGAGGATATTGATATTAATGTATGTAAAGGTAAGAAACTTACTAATACAAGATCATCAGGAGCTGATGAAGCTGTAAAATTAATTCCACCAATTGAAATGACACTTGAACAATGTTTAGAATTTATCAACGATGATGAATTAGTTGAAGTTACACCAAAAAATATTAGAATGAGAAAAACAGTATTAGCAAGTGGTGAAAGAAAGAAGATAGTTAGCAGAAGTAAAAAATAAACTCAAATCTTGTTTTAAATAATATAAAAAGATATTATAATTAAAGTAAATAGTCTTTTAGGCTATTTACTTTATTGTATTAGGAGGAACTTTATGATTAAGTTTAAATCCTTAAAAAGATTAGTGTTTTTTATAATATTAATAACTGTAATTTTAATTTCATCTATAGGAGTTATTCTTTATAAAAATGCTATCAATAAGCCTTTAAAGAGTAATGAAAATGTAACCATAGTAGAAGTAAGATACGGTGAAGGGGTTTATGGGGTTTTAGATAGGTTGCAAAAAGAAGGAAAATTAACTAATAAATATTTTATTAAACTTAACCTTATGTTAAATAAGAAAAATATAGATTTAAAAGAAGGAATATATGAAGTGAATTCTAAGGTTAATTTAAATGAATTAATTTCAATATTAAATAATGAAAGTGATAATCAAAAACTTAAAAAGTTAACAATTCCTGAAGGATATGATATAGATAAAATAGCTAAAAAAGTAGAAGAAGAAGGTTTTTGCTCAAAAGACGCTTTCTTAAATGCAGTAAAAAATTATCCAGTACCGGAATTTGTAAAACAAGATGAAAATAAAAGATATAATTTAGAGGGTTTTTTATATCCAGATACATATTTATTAAAAGATGATGTTACTCCAGATTTTATAATTAAGGTTATGCTTAGAAGATTTACTGAAGTTTTAGGTAATATTGAGAATGATCTAGGTATTGATATAAAAAATGAGGACTTAGAGAAAACTATTACAATTGCATCTATGATAGAGAATGAAGCAAGATATGACAAAGATAGAAGTTTAATTTCATCAGTTATTTATAATAGATTAAATGATAATATGAAGCTTCAATTAGATGCAACAGTAATTTATGCTTTAGGATATCATGTAGATGTAGTATTAAATAAACATTTAGCTATTGATTCACCATATAATACATATAAATATAGTGGTTTACCAGTTGGTGCTATATGTAATCCCGGAAAAGAATCAATTAAAGCAGCATTAAATCCAGAAAAAACAGATTATTTATTTTATATTCTACAAGATAATGGTTATCATTATTTCTGTAATAATTATGATGATTTTTTAAAGAAAAAGAAAGAGTTAGGATATTAGTTTATTTGGAGGAGTTAGATGAGTAAAATTACATATGATTATATGGAAGACTATATAAGAAATCTTATTCCAGATAGAAAAGGAATTTTAAAGGATATAGAAGATTTTGCAAGAGAAAATGGTGTTCCTATAGTTCAAAAAGAGACTGGAGTATTTTTAGAATTTATGGTTGGTATGAAAAAGCCATTAAGAATTCTAGAACTTGGAACAGCTGTAGGATTTTCATCAATTTTAATGTATGAGGCTTCTGGAACCAATCCGGATATTGTAACGATTGAAAGAGATGAAAAGATGATAGAACTTGCTAAATTAAATTTAAATAAATTTAATTTGAGTGAAAAAATTAAAATAGAAGAAGGGGATTGTTTAGAGGTTTTAGAAAAATTGCAAGAACCTTTTGATTTAATTTTTATGGATGCAGGAAAAGGTCACTACAATCATTTTCTCCCACATTGTTTAAGATTACTTAAGGAAGATGGAGTAATTATAGCTGATAATGTGTTATTTAGAGGTATGGTTGCGTGTGATGATTTGGTGAAAAGAAGAAAGATAACTATAGTAAAAAGAATGAGAACTTATTTAGATTTAGTAACTCATGATGAAAATTTAATTACAACTGTAATACCTATGGGTGATGGTATAGCAGTTACAAAGAGGAGGTAAATTAAAAAATGATAAGACCAGAAATTTTAGCACCAGCTGGAAATTTAGATAAACTTAAAATAGCGATAGATTTTGGTGCAGATGCTGTATATTTAGGAGGAAGTAAACTAAATTTAAGAGCTTTTGCAGATAATTTTACAAATGAACAATTAAAAGAAGGTGTAGAATATGCACACGAAAGAAATAGAAAAGTTTATGTAACTTTAAATGTATTTCCGCATAATTCAGATTTAGATGGTGTGGAAGATTATTTAATAGATTTATATAATATTGGGATTGATGCTGTAATAGTATCAGATCCAGGAATAATATCTATAGCTAAAGAAGTTGTACCAAATTTAGAAATACATTTAAGTACTCAAGCTAACAATGTTAATTGGAGAGCTGCTAAGTTCTGGTATGACCAAGGTGTTAAAAGAATAGTAATGGCAAGAGAACTTAGTTTAAATGAAATAAAACAAATGAGAGAGAACTTACCGGAAGAATGTGAAATTGAAGCATTTATTCATGGAGCAATGTGCATAAGTTATTCAGGCAGATGTTTATTATCAAACTATATGACGGGAAGAGATGCTAATAGAGGAGCTTGTGCACAACCATGCAGATATAAATATCATTTGGTGGAAGAAAAGAGACCAGGAGAATATTTCCCAATAGTTGAGGATGGTAATGGAGCATATATAATGAATTCAAAAGATTTATGTATGGTGGAACATATTGATGATGTTATTAATGCGGGAGTATATTCACTTAAAATAGAAGGAAGAATGAAAAGTGCTTACTATGTTGCAGCAGTAGTAAAATCATATAGGCAAGCAGTAGATGCTTATTTAAAAGATCCAGAAAACTATAAATTTAATCCAAAATGGATGGAAAATTTAAATAAAGTAAGCCATAGACAATATCATACAGGTTTTTACTATGGTAAAAATAATGAACAAGTGTATGATGATTCATCATATGTTAGAACAGCTGACATAATAGGAATAGTAAGAGCATATGATGAAGAAACTAAAATAGCAACTGTTGAACAAAAAAATAAAGTTTTAAATGGAGATACAGTAGAAATACTAAGACCTGAAGGGGATAATTTTGAGATTGTATTAAAGGACATGACAGAGGAAAATGGTACTCCTATTGAATCAGCAGCTAGAGCTCAAATGATATATAAAATAAAATCAGATATTCCTTTAAAAGAAAAAGATTTAATAATAAAAAATAGATAATAAAATATTGTGTATTGAATAAAACACCTTTTCTAAGGCTAAAATTTAGTTGAAGAGAGGTGTTTTGTATTTTTATTGATAGATATAATATGAAAAAAAGATTACTATTAATTTTATCTTTGTTTATTACTATAATGATAGTAATAGGTATGAGATTATATATGTTACAAGTACATCCATCCGAGAAGGTCCAAGGATCATATCAAAATCATCAGGAAGAAAAAATTAGCGATACAAAATATATGATCTTAGATACAAATGGCAAAGATTTAATGAAATATAATAAAAAGTATGTTTTAGTTATTGATATAAAACCTTTTAGTTTAAATAATTATGAAGAAACATTAGAAGATTTAATGGCATTAAATTTTATAATGAAATCTGAAAATCCTGATTTTAACTATACTGATATAATGAAATCACAAGGGAAACTTTATTATAATATTTCAGAGGAAACTTATAATAAAATAAATAAACTTAAAAATATTAAAGGTATATATACGTATACTACTGATGAAGTGGATACTAAAAAAGCATGGAGTGTTAGTAGTTTCTTATCTAAAATTTTAGATGAGGAGTATGTTGATGATTCACTTCAAGCTGAACTATATAAATATTTAAAGGATAATGAACAACCTAAAAATAATTTTTATTTAGATGCTAGAGCAGTATATGCTGATAAAAAAGTAAATATTAGCGATAATAATAAAAATTTAAAATTAACTATTGATAAAGATATGGAAGAAAAAATTAGGGGAGTATTAGATAAGAGTGAATATAGTTATTTAAAAAATGTTGGTGTTACTATAATGGAAAGTTCTACAGGAAAAATAAGAGCTTTAATGCAAAAAGATGAAAGTGCATCAAATGTAAATTTAGGAATACAAGAATTTGGATATGAGCCAGGGTCAATTTACAAAATCATTACATTGGGATCAGCATTAGAAATGGGATTGGTAAATATGAATGATAATTTTACTTGTACAGGTGAAATATGTAAGGGAGTTCACGGTAGATTAAGTGTGAAAGATGCATTTGTTAAATCATGTAATGATGTCTTTGCTAAAATTGGAAGTTTAGTTGGATATCAAAAGTTAATGGAATTTTCAGAAGTCCAAGGTTTATATGGTAGAGTTTTAAATTTACAAGGAGAAAATAAAAATGAAACAGCTGGAGTAAAGCCTAAAGAGGAAGCAGGAATGAATAATATTTCTATAGGTCAATGTATGAATGTTTCTCCAATACAAATGTTAGGAGCAATTAATACAGTAATAAATAATGGAGTATATGAAAACCCATATTTAGTAGAAGATATTTTAGATAAAGATGATAATATTATTAAAGAATTTAAAACTGAAGAAAAGAAAATATATAGTGAAATAACTTCCAAACTAATAAAAGATGCAATGAAAGAAGTTGTTATAAGAGGAACTGGAATAAAAGCATATTCTTCTAATTTAAATATAGGAGGCAAAACAGGATCAGCTACGAGTTATGATGGAAATACTCATGGATGGTTTGCAGGATATTTTACTGTAGCAAATAAAACTTATACTATGGTTGTTTTTATACCTGATATAGGGTCAAAAGAAGGATTAGGAGGAGGAGATACAGCAGCTCCAATTTTTAAAGATATAGTTACAGTATTAAATTCTAAATAGAACCTATAAAAATAAAATTAAAAATAAAAATACGAATAAGCAACTTTTTTAATTTCCAAACATATTATAATATCAAGCACTGTTATGGAGGAAAAAGGTGTTTGTATTAAATGGTTTCATAGATTTGATATGTAACTCGCTATTTTTAACTGGATATATAACAAATAGTAATACATTTCCACTTCCTCTTGACGAGAAAGAGGAGGAAGAATATCTAAAAAAACTTAAAGAAGGAGATAAGACAGCTAAGGGTATTCTAATTGAAAGAAACTTAAGGTTAGTAGCACATATTGTAAAGAAGTATTCTTTCCCCAATAAGGATGTAGATGAATTAATCTCTATAGGAACAGTTGGATTAATTAAAGCTATAGATTCCTTTGATTCTAGTAAAGGTACTAGGCTTGCTACCTATGCATCTAGATGCATAGAAAATGAAATTTTAATGTTATTTAGAAATAACAAAAAACAAAAGAGTGAGGTATATCTTCAAGATCCGATTGGAGTTGATAAAGAAGGAAACGAAATTTGTCTTATTGATATATTGAGTAGTGATAACGATTCAGTATTAGAAAAGGTAGAAAATAATTTACAGATTAAAGCTTTATACAATAAAATTACTGATTCTTTAACTAAAAGAGAAAGTACAATACTAGTAATGAGATACGGATTAATAGATGGAAATCGTAAAACTCAAAGGGAAATAGCTGCTACTTTAGGAATTTCACGTTCATATGTATCCAGAATAGAAAAGAAAGCTTTGAAAAAATTAAGAAAGGAGTTATTTAATAAATATTAAATTAATATTAAATTAATATATATGTTCTAATTAGGTTAATACATTTATAATCAGATATATAATATCTTTATAAACAAGTAGATTTTTGATTAATAATATCGAATTAGAATCATATATATCATAAATTTTTTATATAAGTCCCTCACTATGTTGGTAAATCATACTATTTATAAATATTCTAATATTTATATTAATCAACAAACTTTAGTGGAACTTATATATTTTGAAAACAAGGTGTATGCTAAAAAGTACACCTTATTTTTTTTAGGCAGAATCAAAAAAATAACAAGTTCATTTGCTAGACTATTTTAAATAATAGATTTATTATTTATTTTCATGTTTCTAACACTTTAAATTTCCATAATATGATAAAATTATAATATAATGATTTTTTAATAAAAATAAATATTTATAGGAGAGTTATTATGTTAAAAATAGATAGTTTATTAAATAATATAGATATAAAAAATGCATCAGATATTCATATTTCTTCAGATTTACCTCCAATCATTAGAGTTGATGGGAAATTAAAAAATGCTAATAATAATATAATTTCTCATGAAATGATTAATGAATACATCAAAGAGTTAATACCAGATAGATATAATGATTTTTTAGTAAATGGTGATGTTGATTTTAAATATACTTTAGAGGGAATAGGAAATTTTAGAGTTAATGCTTTTAAGAGTAAAGGTAATTATTCTATATGCATGAGGGTAGTCAAACAAAGAATACCTAAAATTAGTGATATAACATCAGCACAAGCTTTAAAAGACTTTACTAAATTGAATGATGGTTTGGTCTTGGTAACAGGGCCAACTGGGTCTGGTAAAAGTACAACTTTAGCTGCAATGATAAATGAAATAAATAATACAAAAGAAAAACATATAATTACATTAGAAGAACCAATCGAATATATATATAAGAATAATAAATCAATGATAAATCAAAGGGAAGTTGGGCAAGATACTAAAAGTTATGCTTTAGGATTAAGAGCAGCTTTAAGACAAGATCCAGATGTTATATTAATTGGAGAAATGAGAGATACAGAAACTGTTGAAGTGGCTTTAAGAGCAGCTCAAACAGGGCATTTAGTTTTTTCAACACTTCATACAATGGGAGCTGCAAATAGTATTTATAGAATAATTAATTCATTTGATAATGCACATCAAAATGAAATTAAGGTACAGTTAGCATCCTTATTAAGAGGGGTAATTTCACAAGTATTATTACCTAATGCTAGTGGGGAAGGCAGGACGGCGGCGTTAGAAATAATGACATGTACTACTAGTATAAAAAATTTAATTAGAGAAGGTAATTATGAACAAATAAATAGTTTTATTCAGATGGGATTTAAATATGGTATGCAAACTATAGATATGGATTTAAAAAGATTAGTTAATGAAAACATAATAACTAAAGAAGAGTATTTTAAATGGCAATCTAATAGAATTTAGTAAAGTTAAAAAATATATCTTTTTTATTTGTATAAATAATTAAAAAAGATATAAATCTATTAAGTTTTAAATTATAAAAAAGAATATTTTTTATGGATTAATAAATTATTAAAAGGAATTTTGATAATTATGTTGAATATATTTATTATACTTTTTCTGCAAGGAGGGAAGAAAAATAATAATGCAAGAAGAAATAATTGCATCCGTAGATTTTGGAAGTAAGAAGCTGTCAGCTTCTCTTGCAGCAAAAAATAATGAAGAAGAAATAGAAATACTAGGAGTTAAATCTTGTAAATCTAAAGGGATAGAAAAAGGATTAATTAAAAACGTTGATAAATGTAGAGAAAGCTTAAAAAACTTGTTAAAAGATTTGGAAGACAAAGTAGGTAAAAAAATAACAAATGTTTCAGTAGGAATATCTACAAGGAAAGTTAGAATTAGTGAAGCAACTGTTTCAGTTTCTTTATCCGAAGGAATTGTTAGGAAAGAAGATATAGCGAATGCATTTAAAAAGAGTGAAAAGATAATAGCTATTAGTAATGATGAAATTGTAATAGATTCTATGGTTAATTTTTACATTTTAGATGGTAAGGTTTTACATAGAGATATATTAAATTGGAAGGGTCATAATCTTGACTTAAATTTAACTTTAGTAATAGCTAAAAAAGAAGAGGTTTCTAAATATTATGAAGTTTTCAAAGAGACAAATTATAAAATATTTTCTTTAAAACTTAATATTTTATCTGGAAGAGAAATATTTTTAAATGATAAGAATTCTATGGGAGAAAAGGTTCTAGTAGATATAGGGGCAGGTACTACTGATATAGCTGTATTTAGCAACGGGATTCCAAAATATATAGGTAATATTCCTTTAGGAGGAAATAATATTTCTAAAGACTTAGCTATTTGTGGAGAATTTTCTTTTTCAGAAGCGGATAATATAAAAACAATTTATTCTAGTAATTATAAAACTTTGTATAAAGATAATTCAATTTCTGACGAAATAGAAGTGGGGACATTAAAAATATCGAAATCTTTATTTTATGAAGTTGTAAATGCTAGAATTGAAGAAATTTTAAATTACATTAACAGAGAGTTAAAAAATACTGGTCATTATGATAGAATTTGTAGTATAATTCTATATGGTACAGGATTAAATTATTTTGAAAATATAAATAAACTTGTTAACGATATTTTAAAAATAAAAACTAACGTTATAACAAAAGATGATTTGGGAATAAAGAATCCAGAGAATATAACATCTTTAGCTGTATTAAAGGAAGTATATGATGGAATAAATCAGTTTTGCTATAACAGAGACTTAAGTAAAGTTAATGATGTTGTTATGAACAAAAACATAAATGAAGCAGAAAAACTAGAAAAAAATGAAGAAAAAGAATTTAAAAGTGTTTTAAAGAAAGTTAGAAATTTTTTAGAGGGAATTTTCTAAAGGAGGAGTTATTTTGTTAGATTTTGATGGGGATATGCAAGAATTAACCAATATAAAAGTAATAGGATGTGGAGGTGGAGGTAGTAATGCTGTAAACCGAATGATAGTTGAAGGATTGAAAAATGTTGAATTTATAGCTATTAATACAGATAAACAAGCGTTAATGCTTTCACATGCAAATCAAAAAATTCAAATTGGAGAAAAATTAACTAAAGGACTAGGCGCAGGAGCTAATCCAGAAATAGGTAAAAAAGCAGCCGAAGAAAGTAGAGAAGAAATATCAGCAGCTATAAAAGGTGCTAATATGGTATTTATAACTGCAGGAATGGGCGGTGGAACTGGAACTGGGGCAGCACCTATTGTTGCAGAAGTTGCTAAGTCTATGGAGATATTAACAGTAGGCGTAGTTACAAAACCTTTCCCATTTGAAGGAAAAAGAAGAATGAGACATGCTGAAATGGGAATTGAAACACTAAAGTCAAAAGTCGATACATTAGTAATAATTCCAAATGAAAGATTACTTAGAATGGCTGACAAGAAAACTACATTATTAGATTCATTTAAATTAGCTGATGATGTTTTAAGACAAGGTGTTCAAGCAATTTCTGACTTAATTACAATTACAGGTGTAATTAATGCAGACTTCGCAGATATAAAAGCAGTTATGCTTAATAAAGGATTAGCTCATATGGGTGTAGGATTTGGAAAAGGCGATAATAGAACTCAAGATGCTGTTCAACAAGCTATATCTTCTCCGTTATTAGAAACATCAATAGAAGGTGCTACTGATGTTGTAATAAACTTCACTGGAGGAGTAGATATGGGAGCATTAGAAGTTTATGATGCAGCTGATGTTGTCCGTGAAGCTGTTGACCCAGATGCTAATATAATAGTAGGAGCAGTAATTGATGAAACTCTTACAGAAGAAATTAGAATTACTGTTATAGCAACAGGATTTGAATGTGATAAAAATGAAATGCCTTCAGAAGTAATAAATAAGGCTACACAACAACCAACTACAGCTAGTGAAAAAACAAATGTATCAGAAGTTGCGGCTACTTCTGAAGTAGAAGAAAAGCCAGAGACTAGTTCAAAGAAGTATGAAGATGATGATTTATTAGATATACCAGTTTTCTTAAGAAGAACTAAAAAACATTAAAACAAATATTTTTATATAAAAATGGATGTAGATTATAACTACATCCATTTTTTTTATTCTTTAGGAAATTATATTTTTTAAAATTTGTGGATAACTTAGATTATGTTTTTGCTTAAAGATTAAGAAATAAAACCTAAAGAATAAAAAGTAATCGACGGTTTAAAAATTTTTTATAAAGAAACATTGAATTATACAGGTGTTTATATTTAGTAAAAGGTTTTTCGGAGATATAAAAAATATTCTGTAAATATATGTAAAAAGTTATGTTCTGAAACTTAGAAAATTATATGCTATTATGACAAATTTTTAAATCAGATAAGTCTATAATAAAACTCAATAGGAGGATTTGCAATATGGAAGTATATGTAGATATTCTGATTTTTGAAAACTTTATAGTAAACTTATTTTTAATTAGTTTAACAATGAAAGTATTAAAATATAAGTGTAGAGATGTTCAATTAGTTTGTTCTGCATTTATAGGAGCAATATATACAATTGTACTCGTGATTCCTCAATTGTATATATTAACATCATTACCTTTTAGATTTTTAGTACTTTATATGATGATTAGAATAAGCTTTGGAAAAACAAACATAGTGAATACTCTTAAGTCTATTAGTATATTTTTATTATTAACATTTACATTAAGTGGAATATGCTTTATGTTTTCTATGAACCAAAATGGATATATTTTAGGTTCAAGTTTTGAAATAAGAAATTATTCAATAAAATATCTATTATTATCGGTTATGATTATATATATGTTTTTTAATAGATTAATAGAATACATTAAAAATAGAGTCTTTATAAATAATTATAAATTTAAGATTGAATTTACTATAGAAGATAAAACATATGATGTAGAAAGTTTTTTAGATACAGGAAATGAGTTAAGAGAACCAGTTACTAATTTACCTTGTATTTTAATAGAAAAAGAGTTAATAAGTAATATTGATTTTAATAATAAGAACACATATTATGTTCCCTATGCATCGATTGGATATGAAGGAAAGTTAAAAGGTATAAAGGTTGAATCTATTAACATAATAGGTGCACATTTTAATAATAAGGTAGATGCAATTATATGTCCATGCAATCAGAAATTGAGCAAAGAAAACGATTTTAACGCATTATTATCAAGAGGAGTAGTATAAAGGAGTGTATCACATGATTAATTTAAGTGTAATTTTTAATAACATAATATCAAGATTTAAATTTTTAAGAAAAAAGTTATATTATGTGGGGGGAAGTGATGCTCTTCCACCACCACTTTCAAAAGACGAAGAAGAGAGTTTAGTAAATAATTTGATGCATGGTGATGAGAGTATCAGAACTGTATTGATAGAAAGAAATTTAAGGTTAGTTGTATATATAGCAAGGAAATTTGAAAATACAGGAGTTCATATAGAAGATTTAATATCTGTAGGAACAATTGGTTTAATAAAGGCTGTAAATACATTTAATCCTGAAAAAAAAATAAAACTTGCAACATATGCATCTAGATGTATAGAAAATGAAATTTTAATGTATCTAAGAAGAAATAGTAAAATAAAAGCAGAGATTTCATTTTATGAACCTTTGAATATTGATTGGGATGGAAATGAGCTTTTATTATCAGATATTTTAGGAACTGAAAATGATGAAGTTTATAATTTTATTGAAGATGAGGTTGACAAGCAGTTATTATTAATGGCTCTTAAGATTTTAAATGATAGAGAAAAAGAAATAGTAAGATTAAGATTTGGATTAAATGGAACTAGAGAAAAGACTCAAAAAGAGGTGGCAGATATGCTTGGTATATCTCAATCATATATTTCAAGACTTGAAAAAAAAATAATTAGAAGATTAAAGAAAGAAATAAGCAAAATGATTTAGCTTGTCTTAAGTATAAAAGTATCATCTAGCGGAGATACTCTTTAATGCAGTAGATTATTACTTCCGAAAGGGATGGTACTTATGGTTATTAATAAAGTGGAAATATGTGGAGTAAATACCTCTAAGCTTCCTGTACTTAAAGAAAAAGAAAAGAAAAAACTTCTTTTAGCTTTAAAAGAAGGGGATATAAGTGCTAGGGAGACTTTTATAAAGGGAAATTTAAGGCTAGTTCTTAGTGTTATTCAGAGATTTAATAACAGAGGAGAAAATGTTGATGATTTATTCCAAGTTGGATGCATTGGGTTAATGAAATCAATAGATAATTTTGATTTATCTCAAAATGTTAAATTTTCAACATATGCAGTCCCTATGATAATAGGTGAAATTAGAAGGTATTTAAGAGATAATAATTCTATTAGAGTAAGCAGATCTTTAAGAGATATTGCATATAAAGCATTAATAGTAAGAGATAAATTTATAAAAGATAATAATAAAGAGCCTACTATATCGCAAATAGCAAAGGAGCTTGAGTTACCAAGAGAAGAAGTTGTATTTGCATTAGATGCAATACAAGATCCAGTATCATTATTCGAACCTATTTACCATGATGGCGGAGATGCCATATATGTTATGGATCAAATAAGTGATTCAAAAAATACTGATGAAAGTTGGTTAGAAAACATATCTATAAAAGAAGCAATGAAAAAACTTACTGATAGAGAAAAGTTAATACTTAATTTAAGATTTTTTAGAGGAAGAACGCAGATGGAAGTAGCAGATGAGATTGGAATATCTCAGGCACAGGTTTCAAGGTTAGAAAAAACAGCTTTAAAACATATGAGAAAACATATTTAAATTGTTATAAAAAAACTGATATTAATTAATATCAGTTTTTTTAGTATAAATTTTGTTTATATAGTTATTATTATCAATGATAGATAAGAGGAATTATAAAGAGAATATAAATTAGAGTTTATAAGATTTTTTAAATAAAAATTGATAGTATTATAATGAGTTTTTGATTTTTTATATATAGTAATTAAGTAAAATAAGTATACATATATTATAAAGAATACAATTAAAGGTTTATTTTTAAGGAGGAGAAAGTATGGAACTTGAAATGCATTCTCTTAATGCAATGAGAAATATGGAAGTAATAGATATATCAACAGGTGGAAAACTAGGTTTTGTCAAAGATTTTAAAGTTGATTGTGAGGAAAATAAAATTATATCACTAATTTTACCAGGATCAACAAAGTCTTGGTTTGGAAAAGAAGATGAAAGAGAAATTATGTGGAATGATATTGTTAGAATAGGAGTGGATGTTATCCTTGTAGATACAGGAGAAAGAATAAATCAGAATTTAAATAATATCTAGTCAGATTAAAAAAAACTATGTATAATAAACCTATACTTAAAGGACTCTGTGTACTAAAGTAAAGAGGTGATTAAGGATGAGATGTCCATTTTGTAACTTTGAAGAAAGTAAGGTTATTGATTCAAGAGCAACAGATGATAATACTACTATAAGAAGAAGAAGAGAATGCCTTAAGTGCAATAAAAGATATACGACTTATGAAAAAGTGGAAGATTTCCCGATTTCAGTTATTAAAAAGGATTTAACTAGGGAAAATTTTAATAAAGAGAAAATAATAAATGGTTTAATTGTTGCATGTCAAAAAAGACCTGTATCAAGAAAACAAATAGAAGATATAGCTTATGAAGTAGAAAAATCAATTTCTAATAGTATGGTTAATGAAATTGCATCAAAAGATATAGGTGAAATGGTTATGGATAAACTTAAACAAGTAGACGAAATATCATATGTTAGATTTGCATCTGTTTATAGGCAGTTTAAGGATATAAATACTTTTTTAGAAGAAATTAAAAATCTTATAGTTTAAGAGTGTTAAATAGTATTACTGTAATATTTAATGTTCTTAGTATTATATATAAAGGATATTGAAAATAATTTTCAAGTCCTTTTTGGCATATTTACAGCAATTTTGATTTTGAATAAATTATACTGTATGTTATTTTAATGTTAAAAATCAGTTAATAAATTTCTTATATTATAAATAAAATGTTAAAATAATTATAGAGATTTTAAGGAGGAATAATTCTGAATAATATAGATTATAAAGAGTTGGATAAAAAAGATGGTTTTATTATAATTAAAATAAATAATATTGCTAAAATTATATTTTCAACTGCTGAAAGTGAAAGAAGTTTTAATAGAAATACAAAAGAAGGAATTAATGAATTAGTTTCATTAAAAGATGAATTTGGTGTAAAAGATGTAGTATATCTTAAACAAATACATAGTGATAACGTATTTTATTATGATGATAAAAATACAGAAATTAACAATGAAGAGGGAGATGCAATAATAACAAATAAAAAAAATGTTATTATTGGTGTTTTTACAGCAGATTGTGTTCCAGTTATATTAATTGATGAAGTTAATAAAGTATTAGCTACAGTTCATAGTGGTTGGCGAGGAACCTTTGACTCAATAACATTAAAGACTATTGAAAAAATGAAAAAAGATTATAATTGTGAACCAAGAAATATTAAAGCATATATTGGTCCTCATATTAGATCATGTTGTTATGAAGTTTCTGAAGAACTTAAGAAAAAATTTATTGAAAAGAAAATAGATATAAGTGAAAAAGATTTATTTAATGGAAGAAATCTTAATTTAGAAGTATGTATAGCTAATGATTTAAGGAGTGGAGGAATACTAGAAAATAACATAAATACTTTAGGATTATGTACGTATTGTAATAATGATATAAAACTATATTCATATAGAAAATCAAATGGAGACTATGGAAGAATGTTTGCTTTTGGAATTTTAGAATAAGGAGAATAAAAAATGGCAGAAGAAAAGGTATTAATAGTTGATGATGAAGAACATATAATTGAATTATTAAAGTTTAATTTACTTAATGCAGGTTATAAAGTATTTGAAGCATCTAATGGTATAGATGCACTTAAGATAGCTAAAGAAGAAAATCCAGATTTAGTTTTATTAGATTTAATGCTTCCAGGTATAGATGGATTTGATGTATGTAAAGAAATAAAAAGACATAAAAATACTCAAAATACTTCTATAATAATGTTGACAGCTAAAGGAGAGGAAATTGACAAGATATTAGGTCTAGAATTAGGTGCAGATGATTATATAACAAAACCTTTTTCAGTAAGAGAATTACTTGCAAGAGTAAAGGCAGTTCTTAGGAGGACTTATTCAAATATAGATTCCGATGAAAATATTTATCAATCACAGAGTTTAAAAGTGGATTTTGAGCGTCATGAAGTATTTGTAAATAATAATAAAGTTGAATTAACATTAAAAGAGTTTGAACTTTTACAAATACTTATAAAGAATAATGGAAAAATTCTTCAAAGAGAAACTCTATTAGATAAAATTTGGGGATATGAATACATTGGTGAAACAAGAACTGTAGATGTTCATATTAGATATTTAAGAAAAAAAATAGAGGAAGATGATAAGAATCCTAAATTTATTGAAACAATAAGAGGGGTTGGTTATAGGTTTAACCAAGAAGAAAAATAATGAGAAAAAAGATATTGATATCTGTAATTGTGACAGTTTTATTTGCACTTATAATTATTACTTCATCGTTTATATTATTAAATAATTTTCAAAGTATTAGGGAAACAAAAGAGGAGCTTATAAATATTAATTTACTTATTTCTAAGTTTGATAATATTAATAAAGAAAAATTAAAGGATATAAAAGTAAAAGGAATTTTTGTCAGATTTACATTTGTAGATGAAAATGGAGATGTACTATATGATACACAAGGAAATAATCTAGATAATCATAGTGATAGAAAAGAAATTAAGGATGCGTTAAAAAATGGGGAAGGGTCTGCTATAAGATATAGTGAAACTTCAAATACAGACTTAATATATTGTGCGAAGAAATTAAACGATAATATTATAATTAGAAGTTCGATTCCGGTAAATATGATTCAAGTATTTCAAAAAGAAAACTATAAATACTACTTAGCAATAATTATTGTAGTTATGATTATTTCAACTGGAATATCATTAAATTTAATAAAGATGATTATTGATCCAGTAAAAGAATTAGAAAGTATAACAGGTGAAATGGTTAATGGGGATCATAGAATAAGAGTAAAAGTAAGTAGCAATGATGAATTAGGGAATTTGGGGAAAAATTTTAACGATATTGCAGATCAACTTCAAATAAAAATTAATGAAGTAGTGGAAAAGCAAACAAGGATAGAATCTATATTAAGAAGTATGGAAAGTGGGGTTATTGCAGTAGATAATAATGATTTTGTTATAGCAATAAATCCTTATTCAGAAAAGGTGTTTGGAATAAAAAAGAATATAGTTGGAGAGCCATTGGTAGACTATATAACTGATTATGATATAAACAAATTTTTAATAGAAGAAGAAATGGATAAAGAGATAAAAATACTTTATCCTACAGAGCGCAATTTAAAAATAAAAAAAGCAAATATAATAAATGGTATAGAAAAAATTGGTAAAGTAATAACTATACAGGATATAACAGATTTAAAAAAATTAGAACTTATGCGTACACAATTTGTTGCTAATGTATCACATGAATTAAAAACACCACTAACATCAATAAAGGGATTTGCAGAAACATTAAGATATGTTAAAGATGAAGAAACAAGAGGAAAGTTTTTAGACATAATTGATAAAGAATCAGAAAGATTATCGAGGTTAATTAATGATATATTAGTATTATCTAATATTGAAAGTAATGTTGCATTTCAAAGAGATGAATTTTTACCAGGTGTAGTAATTGAAGACGTGATAAATATGGTAAAAAAAATAGCAAATAATAAAGGAATACTTTTAAAATATAGTGATGATAATCAGGAACTTATAGTTGGAAATAAAGATAGATTTTTTCAGCTAGTTTTAAATTTAATAGAAAACAGTATAAAGTATTCAGAAAAAGGTTCATGTGTTAAAATAACAAGCTACAGTAAATGTGGATATTATTATTTAGAAGTAAGTGATAATGGTACAGGGATTCCAGAAGAAGATCTTCCTAGAATATTTGAAAGATTTTATAGAGTAGATAAGTCTAGAAAACAAGGGGGAACAGGATTAGGACTGGCTATTGTAAAACATATAGTAAAAACATTTAATGGCGATATTAGTGTTAAAAGTGAATTAGGTAAAGGAACTACATTTATAGTAGAAATAAAATATATTTAATTAATGAGTATTTTAAAAGAATTAATTAAAATACTCATTAACAAATTAATTTTATGTAAGTTAAAAAATAAAAAAATTACTAAATAAGTAAGGTTATAAAAGATAACTTTACTTATTTTTTTATTAATTGTAATTTTTTTCATTTAAGTATTTGTGTTAAATTGTTTTAACAAAGTCGTAATATAACTTAACGTTTTCCTAATAATAGATTAACTTATTGGGTATATTATAATGGTATAACATAAGTAAAGATAGAATTAACAATATGAAAGTTAAAAATTGAAATATTAATGGAGGTATTTGAATGAAAAAAAGAACTTTAAAGTTTATCATAAGTGCATTAGTAGTAACAATGATAGGTGGAGCTATGGTTGGGTGTGGATCAAAAACATCAAATGAACCTAAAGCAGGTAATAGCACAGAAGAAAACTTAAGTGGATCTATAACAATAAGCGGTTCATCTGCACTACTACCATTAATGGAACAATCAATTGAAAAATTTACAGAAAAAAACCCAGATGCTGAAATCAGTGCTCAAGCAGGTGGTTCAGGTACTGGTTTGACTCAAGTGTTAGATGGTACAGTTGATATTGGAAATTCGGATATATTTGCGGAAGAAAAATTAGAAAAAGATAAAGCAACGAAATTAGTTGATCATAAGGTAATAGCTCAAGGATTTGGAATAGTAGTAAATAAATCATTAGGAATTAACTCTTTAACAAAAAATCAAATTAAAGATATATTCTCAGGGAAAGTTAAGAATTGGAAAGATGTTGGGGGCCCAGATAAAGAAATATTTTTAGTTCATAGACCATCAGGTTCAGGAACAAGAGCAACTTTTGAAAAGACAATACTAGATGGAGATAAAACTTTGGAAAATGATTCATTAGGAGCTACTCAAGATTCAAATGGTGCAGTATTAACAGCAATGAAACAAAATGATGGAGCAATTAGTTATTTAGCACTTTCATATATGAATACTGAAGAAGCTAAAAAGACTTTAAATGTAACTGATATTGATGGAGTTAGTGCTGAAAAGAATAACATAAGTGATGGTTCATATCTATTTTGGTCTTGGGGGCATATGTATACTAAAGGTGAAGCAGATGGTTTATCTAAGAGTTTTATAGAGTTTGTAGGAAGTAGTGATAATTCTGAATCTATAAATAATTTAGGATTTATATCAGGTAGTGAAATGAAAGTAAAATAATCAATTAAAGGATGAGTAAAATTATGAAAAAAAGAAGTTTCAAAGAAAGGCTTAAAAATGAATACTTAGGTAAAAGCTTTGCAGGACTATGTGGAATATTAATTATATTAATAACAATATCAATTATAATATTCATAGTTTCAAAAGGAATAAGATTATTTACAACAGATGGATACAGTCTTGTAGATTTCTTATTTAATAACAATTGGAAGCCAAATCAAGGCGGAGGGCCTTCCTTTGGGGCTTTAGCATTCATAATAGGTTCAACGTTTGTATCATTAGGAGCAGTAATATTAAGTGCACCGATTGCGGTTGCTTTAGCGATTTTTGTAAATATTATATCTAAAGGATTTGGAAATAAAATAATTAAACCTTCATTAGAAATTTTAGTTGGAATACCGTCAGTTGTATATGGTTGGGTAGGTATTTCTGTATTAGTACCGTTAATAAAAAATTATTTTGGTGGTATGGGTTTTTCTTTACTAGCTGGAGTTTTAGTATTGTCACTGATGATATTACCAACAATTGCAACATTATCTATAGATGCTATAAAAAATATACCACAAGATCATATTGAAGCATCATATGGATTAGGAGCTACAAGATGGCAAACAATTTCAAAGGTAATAGTTCCAGGTGCAAAATCTGGAATACTTACGGGGGTTGTACTTGGAATAGCAAGAGCTTTTGGTGAAGCATTAGCAGTTCAAATGGTAATTGGAAATACAATAAAAGTACCAGATGGAATTCTTTCTTCAATGGCTACATTAACAAGTATTATAACTATGGAAATGGCAAATACTGTTGCAGGAACTTATTGGAATGATGCTCTATGGAGTTTAGCATTGATATTACTTTTAATTTCCTTTGGATTTATAGTTGTAGTTAGAAAGATTGAAAAAAGGAGTGGAGTATAATGAATGCAAAAAAAGCAGATAAAATTGCAACAGTTGTATTTTATATAATAAGCATGTTTATAGTAGTATTGCTTGGGGCTTTTATTGTTTATATATTATATAAGGGTGGAAGTATGTTAAAACCTTCATTCTTATTTGGTAAGCCTAAATTAACTGGAGCAGGAGGAGGAATCGGTCCACAGCTATTCAATTCGTTTTATATGTTATTTATTTCTTTAATAATAACAGTACCTATTGGGATTGGAGCTGGAATTTATTTGGCTGAATATGCAAAGCAAGGGGCACTTCTTAATTTTATAAGGATGTCACTTGAAACAATGTCTTCATTACCTTCTATAGTTATAGGAATGTTTGGATTATTAGTATTTGTTAATATGACTGGATGGGGTTATTCAATACTTGCTGGAGCTTTATCTGTAAGTATATTAAACATACCATCTATGACTAGAATATCTGAAAATGCAATTATTGCAGCTAGTAAAAAAGTGAAAGAAGCATCTTTAGGGCTTGGGGCAACTAAATGGCAAACATTAGCTAAGCTTACTGTACCAACTGCTATGGGTGAAATTTTAACCGGTATTATATTATCAGCAGGAAGAATATTTGGAGAAGCAGCTGCATTTTTATACACTGCTGGATTAAGTTCAAAAACATTAAATTTTAATACTATAAGTTTAATCGGAAATAAATCGGCATTTTCTCTTTTTAGGCCAGCTGAAACATTAGCAGTTCATATATGGAAACTAAATTCAGAAGGAACTGTTGTTGATGCAGCACAAATAGCAAATGGAACAGCAGCTGTACTTATAATTGCAGTTTTGTTATTTAATATTGTTGCAAGATTGCTTGGAAATAAATTAATGAAATCTTATAGTGGAAAGTAGGGGATATTTATGGGGATTATAGAAACAAAGAATTTATGTCTGTATTATGGAGAAAAGCAGGCTCTTAAAAATATAAATATGATTATAAATAAAAATGAAGTTACAGCATTAATTGGACCTTCAGGATGTGGAAAGTCAACCTATTTAAGAACATTAAATAGAATGAATGATTTAATTGATATTGTAAAAATAACAGGTGAAGTTCTATTTGAGGATAAAGATATATATAAAGATTATGATGAGATACACTTAAGAAAAAGAGTTGGAATGGTCTTTCAAAGACCTAATCCTTTTCCAATGTCTATATATGATAATATTGCGTATGGTCCGAGAATACATGGTGTAAAAAGTAAAAAAGTCTTAGATGAAATAGTAGAGAAAAGTCTAAAAGGTGCTGCACTTTGGGATGAAACTAAAGATAGATTAAAATCTAGTGCACTTGGAATGTCTGGTGGGCAACAACAGAGGTTATGTATAGCTAGAACTTTAGCAGTATCACCAGAAGTAATTTTGATGGATGAACCAACATCAGCGTTAGACCCTATATCAACTAGTAAAATGGAAGAACTTATGGATGAATTAAAAAAGCAATATACGGTAATAATAGTAACACATAATATGCAACAGGCAGGAAGAATTGCTGATAAAACTGCATTTTTCTTAAATGGAGAAGTAATTGAATATGGAAAAACAGAAGATATTTTCTATAATCCAAGAGATAAAAGAACGGAGGATTATATAACAGGAAGATTTGGTTAATAAGGAGGAGAATTTATGACAAGAGTATCTCAAGATATAAGGGTAAAAGAAATAAACAGACAATTATTAAAAATGACTAGTCTAGTAGAAAAACAAATATATGAAAGCATGATTGCATTAAAAAGTCATGATTCAGAAATGGCAGATAAGGTTATAAAAGGTGATGATAAGGTTGATGAATTGCAAAAAATAATAGAAGAAGAATGTATTAAATTTATTGCTATGGAACAACCTGTAGCTATAGATTTAAGAAGAGTTTTTACTGCATCAAAAATTGTAACAGACTTAGAAAGAATGGCGGATCATGCTGTAGATATATGCAAAATAGCTAAGAGATTAAATGATAGTTTATTTAAAGAAAACATAGATAGTTTATGGCATATGGAAGAAAAGGTTAGAAATATGATAAATTTATCTATAAATGCATATATAAAAGATGATGTAGAATTTGCATATGAAGTATGTAAAATGGATGATGCTATAGATGAATCATATAAATTATTATTTGGCATATTAATAGATGAAATCAAGCAAGATGGAAATTCAATTAATAAGGGTACTCAACTTTTATTTGTAATAAAATATTTAGAGAGAATAGCAGATCATGTGACTAATATATGTGAATGGACTATATTTTCAAAAAAAGGAACTTATGTAGATTTAAATGAATAAAACTATTTTAAAAAGATATTTATTAATATGGAGATATGTTTATTTTAAGTGTAAATATTAGATTAATAATTTGCATTTAAAACAAATATATCTCTATTTTTAATAGGAAAGCTATTTTAGGCACATTCAAAAAAATAATATAACCAGAAAAAATGAAATTTAATTATATAAGATAATAAGACAAGCTTTGTTGACTTAGTTCTAGTATTAATGTAATATAACAAAGATAGCAATGTTATAATTAGGAGTGAAAAGATGAAAAATATTATAACAAAAGTAGAAATAGGTAGTATTGCAGAAGAAGTGGGTATAGAAGTAAATGACAGTTTAATATCTATTAATGAAAATAAAATAGAAGATATTATAGATTATAAATTCTTAGCAGCAGATGATGAATTACTTCTAGAAATTGAAAAAAATAATGGGGAAATTTGGGAAATAGAAGTTGAAAAAGATTATGGGGAAGATTTAGGGATAGAATTTGGTGGCGGAATAATGGATAAAGCTAAAAGTTGCAGTAATAAATGCATTTTTTGCTTTATAGATCAATTACCAAAAGGAATGAGAGACACCTTATATTTTAAAGATGATGATTCTAGATTATCATTTCTTCAAGGAAATTTTGTTACCTTAACAAATATGAAAGAAGAAGATATTGATAGAATAATTAAATATCATATAAGTCCTATAAATGTTTCTGTACATACAACTAATCCAGAACTTAGAGTTAAAATGTTAAATAATAGGTTCGCTGGAAACATCTTAGATAGACTTACAAGACTAGCACAAGCAGGAATACAAATTAATGCTCAAATAGTGTGCATACCAGAAATAAATAATGGTGAAGAACTTGTAAAAACAATTGAAGATTTATATAATCTTCATCCATCAGTTTCAAGTGTAGCAGTTGTTCCGATTGGAATAACTAAATTTAGAGAAAAGCTTGCTCATGTAAAAACATTTACTCCTGAACAGGCAGCTCAAGAAATTGAAATGATAAAAAAACTTCAAGATAAATACATAAAAGAGATTAATGAACCTTTTGTTAGATTATCTGATGAATTTTACATAGTTTCCGGAAAGGAAATTCCAAATGAAGAATTTTATGGCGGATATGAACAGATAGAAGATGGGGTTGGAATTGTAAGATACTTTAAAGACGTAATAGATGAAACTATAGAAAATTTAGATGAAAATATTAAAGGAAGTTTTTCTATTGCTACAGGAGCTTTAGCATATGATCAACTTTTAGAAGCTAGAGATAAGATTTTAAAAAAGAGTCCTAATCTTAAATTGGATGTATATAAAATAGTAAATAATTTTTTTGGAAAAACAATAACAGTAACTGGACTTTTAACAGGTACAGATATAATAGAACAATTAAAAGGAAAAATAAATAGTAAATATTTATTGATGTCTGATAACATGTTTAGAAGAGGATATGAATTAGCTGATTCAAGTGAAAAAATTATGTTAGATGATATTAAAATAAGAGATATTGAAGAAGCTTTAGATGTTAAAGTAATAGTTACGGATTACACAGGAGAAGATTTAATTGAAATACTCAACGAGTATAAGGAGGAGATTTAAATGGGAAAACCAATAGTTGCTATAGTAGGAAGACCTAATGTAGGAAAATCAACATTATTTAATAAATTAGCAGGAAAAAGAATTTCAATTGTACAAGATACACCAGGTGTAACAAGAGATAGAGTTTATGCTGAAGCTGAATGGCTAAATTATAACTTTACAATGATTGATACAGGTGGAATAGAGCCAGAAAATGATGATATTATTGTAAAACAAATGAGAAGGCAAGCTAATATAGCTATTGAAACAGCTGACGTAATAGTTTTTATAGTTGATGGTAAAGAAGGTCTAACTGCTGCAGATCAAGAAGTTGCTAATATGTTAAGAAAAAGTAAAAAACCAGTAGTATTAGTTGTAAATAAAATTGATTCATTAAAATATGAAGAAAATAGTTGGGAATTTTATAATTTAGGAATTGGTGATCCAATAACAATTTCAGCATCTCAAGCATTAGGACTTGGAGATATGCTTGATAGAGTGGTTGAACATTTTGATAGAGTAGCAGCAGAGAATGAAGATGATGAATATGTTAGAATTGCTATGATTGGTAAACCTAATGTGGGAAAATCATCTTTAATTAATAAGTTATTAGGAGAAGAAAGACTTATTGTTTCTGATATAGCTGGAACTACAAGAGATGCAATAGATAGTTATTTAGATACAGAGCAAGGTAAATTCATCTTAATAGATACAGCTGGGCTTAGAAGAAAAAGCAAGGTTAAAGAAGAAATAGAAAAATATAGTGTTATAAGAACTTATGCATCAATAGAAAGAGCAGATGTTTGTATACTTATGATTGATGCACAAGAAGGTGTAACAGAACAAGATGAAAAGATAATTGGTTATGCTCATGAGTTAAATAAAGCTATAATGATTATTGTTAATAAGTGGGATCTTATAGATAAAGATGATAAGACAATGGAGAAATTTAAAAAAGATTTACAAGGTAATTTAAAATTCTTATCATATGCTGAATATTTATTTATTTCAGCATTAACAGGACAAAGAACTCATAAAGTATTAGAAGTAGCTAAAAAATGCTATGATAATTATAATAAAAGAGTTTCAACAGGAATATTAAATGATGTTATAAGTAAAGCTGTTCTTATGAAAGAACCACCAGTGGTTGGAATTAAGAGATTAAAGATATACTATGCAACACAAGTGGCAACAAAGCCGCCTAAGTTTGTATTTTTTGTTAATGACGTTACAGCTAGACATTTCTCTTATGAAAGATATTTAGAAAATCAATTAAGAAATAGTTTTGATTTTAAAGGAACAGGTATACAAATAGAATATAGACAAAGAAAGGAATAGTTATGAAGAAAGTTGCTTTTATAGGTGGAGGTAGTTTTGGAACTGCATTAGGAGTATTACTTGCTAAAGAAAAAAATATTGTAAGTATATATGATAGAGATATAAATGTTGTTAATGATATAAATAGAAATAGAAAAAACAATAAATATATTAAAAATTTAAAAATCCCTAGTGGAGTCACGGCATTTAATGATATAGAAGCAACTGTTAATGGTGCAGAATATATAGTTTTAGCAGTACCTTCTCATGTTATAAGAAGTGTTTCAAAAAGATTAAAAGGTAAGATACCAAATAATATACCAATAATCTCAATTGCTAAAGGTATTGAAGAAAATAGTAATAAAAGATTATCCGTTGTGATTAATGAAGAGTTAGATAACCCAGTGGTGGTTTTATCTGGACCTAGTCATGCTGAAGAAGTAGCATTAGAACTTCCAACTACTTTGGTTGCAACATCAAAAGTTATGAAATATGCAGATGACGTTCAAAATTTATTTATGTCACCTTTTTTAAGAGTTTATACTAATGATGACATAATAGGTGTAGAAGTTGGTGGTGCAGTAAAGAATATAATTGCATTAGCAGCAGGTGTTTTAGATGGTATAGGATATGGAGATAATACTAAGGCTGCTTTAATGACACGCGGAATGAAAGAAATTGCAAGAGTTGGAATAGAACTTGGTGGAAAAGAAGAAACTTTTTATGGTTTAACTGGTATGGGAGATTTAATAGTAACCTGTACCTCTATGCATTCGAGAAACAGAAGAGCAGGATTACTAATAGGAGAAGGTATGCCAGTTGATAAAGTACTTGAAAACATTGGAATGGTAGTAGAAGGTATAAAGGCATGTAAAGCCTTTTATGAATTAAAAGAAAAAATAAATATATCAATGCCTATAACGGATATGTTATATAAAGTTTTATTTGATTCTAAAGACCCTAAGCAAGGGGTTAAAGAACTTATGCTTAGAGATAAAAAAAATGAAATATTTTAATATTTAGTCCTAAAAAGAAATTTCAAACCATAAATATTGGTAGAAGGTCTTTTTGGGACTTTTTATTTTAAAGTTTAATTATTTTTAAAAAGTAATTTTTAATATTAAGTTTTTTATACATTATGTGAATGATTACTCAAGGTGTAATAAAAATTTATTATTATTTTTTATAAGTTGTATATTTTTTATCTTACCAGAATATATATATATTGGTAAAAAGAATAAGGAGGGAATCGTGTGGACAGCTTTAACATATACAAAGATATAGCTGAAAGAACTCAAGGGGACATATATGTAGGAGTAGTTGGACCTGTAAGAACAGGAAAATCTACTTTTATTAAGAAGTTTATGGACCTTATGGTTATACCAAAGATTGATAATACTTATAAAAAAGAGAGAGCAAAAGATGAATTACCACAAAGTGGATCAGGGAAAAGTATTCATACAACAGAACCTAAATTTGTTCCAAATGAAGCAGTTGAAATCAATTTGGGAGATGAAACTAAATTTAAAATAAGAATGGTGGATTGTGTAGGATATATTGTAAAGAGTGCATTAGGATACTTGGAAGGGGAAGAAAGTAAAATGGTACATACACCATGGTATGAGTATGAAATTCCTTTTGAAGATGCAGCTGAAATTGGTACAAGAAAGGTTATAAGTGATCATTCAACCATAGGCCTAGTAATTACAACAGATGGTAGCATTACAGGAATACCTAGAGAAGATTATGTAGAAGCAGAAGAAAGGGTTATTCATGAACTTCAATCATTAAATAAACCATTTGTTGTTGTTCTTAATACAAATAGACCAAATTCTCAAGAAACTAAAGTTTTAAAAAAAGAATTAGAAGAAAAATATAATGTTTCAGTTAAAATTATGGATATATACAACATGAATGAAGAAGATATTGAAAATTTATTTGAGCATGTACTTAAAGAATTCCCAATAAAAGAAATTAATATAAATATTCCGGAATGGTTAGAAAAATTAGATGGGAATCATTGGTTAAAAAAAGACTTTTTCAACATAATTATGGATATGAGTAATGATGTTTCAAAAGTAAGAGACATTAAGTTTATACTAGATAGTTTTGGAGAAAAAGAATTTATTGGAGTAGCTTCAATAAAAGAGATTGATTTAGGAGACGGAACAGCTGATATACTTATGAAGCCTAAAGATGGAATATTCTATAAAGTACTTAGTGAAATCTGTGATTTAGAAGTTAATTCAGAAAGTGACCTTCTAGGTATAATTAAAGATTTGACTCATGCAAAAATGGAGTATGATAAAGTTAAAGATGCATTAGAAGATGTTAAAGAAACAGGATATGGATTAGTAGCACCACAACTAGCTGAAATGAAATTTGAAGAACCAGAAATAGTAAAACAAGGAAATAAGTATGGGGTAAAACTTAAAGCTAGTGCACCAAGTTTGCACTTTATAAAATGTGATATAAAAACAGAGATAAGTCCTATAATGGGTTCAGAAAAAGAATCTGAAGAACTTGTTAAAGGATTGCTTGAACAATTTGAAACTGATCCAGCATTATTGTGGCAAAGTAATATGTTTGGTAAATCATTAGAAGTTCTTGTTAAAGAAGGACTCCAAAATAAATTATATAAAATGCCTGAAGATGTACAAGTTAAAATTCAAAAAACACTTCAAAAGATTATTAATGAAGGTAATGGTGGATTAATTTGTATAATACTTTAATAAATAATAGGTAATAATTAGTGGAGTTTAAGAGTATACTTTTAAACTCCATTTTAATTTTAAATAATAATTTTAAAAAATAAATATATACATAAATTAAACAGTTAAGATAAGAAATATTTTTAATAAATACATAGTAAATAATGTTTTAATATTATATAATAAAAGAAAGGATATAAATGAGGGATATCATGAGAAGAGTATATAAAGCCTACAGAAAAGTTGGGAAATTAAAACTCTCAATAACTAAACTTGTGAAATTTGAATTTCCATCCACTGTTTATGCCTCTCCAGGAGTTATAAATCATATAATAAAAAAACATGGAAAACAACTCACAAAAAAGGTTAAACACAATATAATAGAAACTATGGAAGAAATAATTAAAAATCCTGATTATATTGGTTTAGATAAATTAAGAGGAGAAAGTGGATCTTTAGAATTAATAAAAAAAGTTGACAATAGTCTTCTTTTAGGTTTAGAAGTTGATGAAGAAGAACAATATATATACGTAGCAACTATGTATCCTATCACACAATCAAAAATAAATGCTAGATTAAATAGTGGACGTTTGATAAGTTGTAATGATGTATTAAAATAGACTATTAAAATTTATAAATAAAATTAATTTTTGAGGTGAGAAAAGGCTCCTCATACGCTATATTATTTAGTAAACAGAGATGCAGGATACGCCGACCTGCCAAAAATAATTTTTATACTCTTGGATTACCAAGAGTATTTTTATTCTTTAGATAAGTTATATAAAAATTAAATCTGTAGACAAGTTATACAAAAATATAGTTTAGAAAAGTGTATATATAACCTAAAAAATAAAATATATTTACTTGTAATAAATTTCCTATATATGAATAAATAGGCAAATGAATAAAAAATATGAGGTTATAGTTGTCTTGATGATTTTTTTAAAAGGAATTATAAAATATTGGAATATAAATTAAATTTGGAGGAATAATAATGAAGAAAGTAGCAGTGGTATTTAACGGTGGAACTATTTCAATGAAGGTAGATGAAAAAATTAAAGCAGCAGTTCCAAGTTTGAGTGGAGAGGATATAATGGCAATGGTTACGGGGATTCCCGAATATGCTCAAATAGAAAATTATACTTTTTCTAATTTACCATCACCTCATATGACACCAGAATTAATGTTGAAATTATCAAAACTAGTACAGGATTTATTAGATAGAGAAGATATAAATGGAGTTGTTTTAACACATGGAACTGATACTTTAGAGGAAACAGCTTATTTTTTAGATTTAACTTTAAAAACTGATAAACCAGTTGTGGTTACAGGTGCTATGAGAAGTAGTGATGAATTAGGATATGATGGACCGTTTAATTTAGCTACATCTATATGTACTGCTATTTCAGAAGCAGCAAAAAATAGAGGAGTGCTGGTTTGTTTTAATGGAGAATTACATAGTGCGAAAGAAGTTACAAAAGAAAATTCTATGGCTTTAAATGCTTTTAGTACACCTAATTTTGGACCAATAGGAATTGTAGACAATAATAAAGTTATTTTTTATAGAAATAGTCCAGAATCTATACATATTAAAATTAATAATGTTAAAAAAGATGTTGCATTAATTAAATGTGTTGCTGGAATGAAGTCTGATTTTATAGATTTTGCAATAGATAGTGGATATTCTGGTATAGTTATAGAAGCATTAGGAAGAGGTAATGTACCACCTTTAATGGCGTTAGGAATTAAAAGAGCAATAGAAAAAAATATTCCGGTGATAATTGTATCTAGATGTTTTGAAGGAAGAGTGTTTGAATCATATGGATATGAAGGTGGCGGAAAAAACATAAGAGGATATGGTGCTATATTTGGAGATGTATTAACTGGTCAAAAAGCTAGGATTAAGTTATTGATAGCTATAAATTACGGATTTAATATACAACAAATAAGAAAAATGTTCGAATATGGTGTTTATGAAATTGAAAAGCTGAATAAAACTCTTGAAATAGAAAGGTAATATTCGTAAAAATAAGCAAAAATGCATAGAATATATGAAAATTAATTGACAACGTTCGGATTAAAATATATAATAATATTCGTGATGAGATAGCTCATATAATTGTGATAATATGGTTCACAAGTATCTACCAGATGCCGTAAATAATCTGACTATGAGTATGGCTGTATTAATTTTTATTAAATTTAAGTCGCTATGGGTTATCTGTTATAGAAATCCTGGTGACTTTTTTAGTTCTATGAATTAGGAGGAAGAAAAATGCAACAAGAAAAAAAACCAAAAAGAATATTGGAGATATTTTCAAATGAAAAAGTTGATTTTAAAAGAGAGATAATAGCAGGTATTACAACATTTTTAACAATGTCGTACATAATAGCTGTAAATCCTAATATATTAGGACAAACTGGAATGGATAGAGGTGCTCTTGTAACAGCAACGTGTTTATCAGCAGCATTTACAACAATACTTATGGGGATGTTCGCTAATTTACCTTTTGCATTAGCATCAGGTATGGGATTAAATGCATATTTCGCTTTTTCGGTAGTTTTAGGAAAAGGTATTCCATGGGAAATAGCTTTAACAGCAGTATTTGTAGAAGGTATTTTATTTATTTTAATGTCATTATGTAAAATACGTGAATGGGTTGTAAATGCCATTCCAATGAATATGAAATATGCAGTTACAGCAGGAATTGGGTTATTTATTGCATTTATAGGTTTTACAGGAAGTAAGCTAGTAATAAAAAGTGATGCTACTTTTTTAACTTTAGGAAATTTTACTCTTCCAACAGTTTTGATTACTTGTATTGGTATAATAATTATTGCAGTTTTTGATAAAAAAGGAATAAAAGGTTCTATGTTAATTGGTATTTTAGTTAGTACTTTATTAGCATGGGGATATGCACTGATAAATCCAACTACAGCAGCAGAACTTGGTATATATTTACCAAGTGGGATATTTAAATTTGAAAATATTGCGCCAGTTGCAGGGAAGATAAACTTTAACTATTTATTAAATCCGGATAATATAATGGTTTTTGGTACTGTAGTATTTACTTTTCTATTTGTAGATTTTTTTGATAGTGTTGGAACACTAGTTGGAGTTAGTTCAAGAGCTGGAATGTTAGATAAAGAAGGAAATGTACCTAACGCAGGTAGAGCACTACTTGCAGATGCAGTTGGTACTACAGTAGGAGCTTGTCTTGGTGTTTCAGCTATAACAGTTTATGTTGAAAGTTCAACAGGTGTTGAAGAAGGTGGTAGAACAGGTTGGACAGCAATTACGGTTGGAATATTATTTTTAATTGCGATGTTCTTTTCACCAATATTTATAGCAATTCCATCATGTGCAACTGCGCCTGCTTTGATTTATGTTGGATATTTAATGCTTGGCTCAGTTAAAAATATAGATTTTAATGAAATAACAGAAGGTCTTCCAGCTTTTATAACAATTGCTTTAATGCCGCTTACATATAGTATTGGTGATGGATTGATTATGGGAGTATTATCATATGTGTTTATAAATGTAATTTATAATATATTCTTTGCTAAAAATAAAGAAGAGAAGAAAAAAGTATCTTTAGTTATGGTAATTTTAGCAATAATATTTTTATTAAAATTATTTTTCTTATAAAGAAATAATGATAAAATAAGGTACAGAATTTAGTTTATTGCTAAATTCTGTACCTTTTATAATTTTATAAAATAAATATGAACAAAATGTGAATAAATAATTGACTAAAAATATATAATTAATTATTATATTTACAGGATATAAGCAGAATTCTTAGTATTAATTGGAGATTGTATTCGATTAAGAAGTAAACTTCGTTAAATATTGCTTGATATTTAATTCTTATATGGAATCTAGAAAGAACTATTCATGAACGCTCAATAGTTATTTATGAATTATAGAATTTTACATATGCTAGTTATGTAATGAAATTCTAAGAGGAGGTGTGATATATGACAAGGAGTATGACCAGTTTTGGAAGGGCTCAAAGCCAAGAGGGTAAAGAATTATGTTTTTCAGTTGAAATGAAAAGTGTTAATCATAGATATTTGGACATAAATATTAGAATGCCTAAATCTATGTTAGCACTAGAAGAGAAAATTAGAAGTGTAATTAATGAGAGATTAAATAGAGGTAAAGTAGATGTTTTTATTAATTATAAAAACTATTCTAAAGGAAATGCTGAACCAATCTTAAATAGTGAGTTAGCTCAAAAGTATTATGATTGTTTAAGAAAAGTACAACAAGAATTAAATTTGGTTGATGATATAACTACTACTAAAATAACGTCATTACCTGAAGTTATTACTTTAGTTGAAAAAGAAGAAAATTTAGATGATATTTTAAATGAAATAAGACCTTTAATAGAAAATTCACTTGATTTAATGGAAGAAATGAGATTAAAAGAAGGAGAAAAATTAAAAGGTGATATTTTAAAAAAATTAAATATTATAGAAGTATATGTTGAAGAAATTGAAGAGATAGCAGATCAGATTCCTAAGACTTATAAACAAAAGCTTGAAGAAAGATTAAAAGATATGTTGATAGGTGTAGAGGTAGATGAATCTAGAATAGCACAAGAAGTAGCAATTTTATCTGATAAAGCAGCGGTTGATGAAGAAATTGTAAGACTTAGAAGTCATTTAAGCCAAGTTAGACAAACTTTAAATTTAGAGGAACCAGTTGGTAGAAAATTAGATTTTATAATTCAAGAAATGAATAGAGAAGTTAATACAATAGGATCAAAATCTACAGATATAGATATGACTAATAAAGTTATAAATATAAAAAACATAATTGAAAAAATAAGAGAACAGGTTCAAAATATAGAGTAATTAGGAGGAAAAAAATGGGAATAAAATTAATAAACATAGGTTTTGGTAATATAGTTTCTGCTAATAGATTAGTTGCTATTGTAAGCCCAGAATCAGCACCAATTAAAAGAATAATACAAGAAGCAAGAGACAGAGGAATGTTAATAGATGCGACCTATGGAAGAAGAACAAGAGCAGTAATAATAACAGATAGTGATCATGTTATTTTATCAGCAGTTCAACCAGAAACTGTAGCACATAGATTAGCTACTAAAGAAGATGTTGTTGATGAGGTTGATGAATAATGAATAAAAAAAAGAGAGGCTTATTGATTGTTATATCAGGACCATCAGGTGCGGGAAAAGGTACAATATGTAAGGAATTAATTAAAAATAATGATAATTTATCTTTATCTGTTTCTGCAACTACACGATCTCCAAGAAATGGAGAAATAGATGGTATTAATTATCATTTTTTATCTAAAGAAGAATTCTTAAGAAGAATTGAAGAAAATGATTTTTTAGAAAGTGCAGAAGTCTATGGAAATTACTATGGAACTCCTAAATCTAATGTTGAAGAAATATTAGAAAGTGGTAAGGATGTTATTTTAGAAATAGATATACAAGGAGCACTAAAAGTAAAAGAAAACACTGAAGAAGGAGTATTTGTATTTATTCTTCCTCCATCTATGGAAGAATTAAAGCAAAGAATTATAAAAAGAGGAAGTGAAACTCCAGAATCTCTTATGAAGAGATTTAAATCTGCATATAAAGAAATAAATTTTGTTTCTAAGTATAATTATGCAGTAGTAAATGATGAAGTTGATGTTGCAGTTTCAAAATTAGAAGCTATAATATTAGCTGAAAAATGTAGAGTAGATAGATTAAAACACAGTATATTAGATTCAAAGGAGGACTTAATACATGAACAACTCTATGATTAATCCATCAATAGTAGACTTATTAACAAAGGTGGAGGACAGATATTCTTTAGTTATTTTAACTTCAAAGAGAGCTAGAGAAATAATTGAAGGTGCAGAACCTTTAGTTAATGTTGATTCCAATAAACCTTTAACAATCGCAATAAATGAAGTAAATGAAGATGCAGTTAAATATGCAAATTCGGAAGAAGGAATTTAAGAAAAATGAAAAAATGTGTTGTATTAGGAGTAAGTGGAGGAATTGCGGTTTATAAAGCTCTTGAGATAGTAAGTTTGCTTAGAAAAAAAGACGTTGAAGTTAGAGTAATAATGACAAAATCAGCTACTGAATTTGTTACACCGCTTTCTTTTCAATCACTTAGTCAAAATATGGTAACTTATGATATGTTTTCTGAACCGAAAGCTTGGGAAATTCAGCATATAAGTTTAGCAGAAAAAGCAGATATTTTTTTAGTAGCACCAGCTACTGCAAATATAATTGGAAAAGTAGCGAATGGTATAGCTGATGATATGCTCTCTACAACTATAATGGCTACTAAAGCAAAGGTTATTTTTGCACCTGCTATGAATACAAATATGTACAATAATCCTATACTTCAAGAAAATATAGAAAAACTTAAGAGTTTAGGATATGAGTTTATAGAACCAGCATCTGGAAGACTTGCTTGTGGTGATATTGGTAAAGGTAAACTTGAAAGTCCAGAAATAATAGTTGACAAAGTAATGTCAGAGTTTGTAAATAAAGATTTACTAGGAAAAAAAGTGTTAGTTACAGCGGGGCCTACTGTATCACCAATAGATCCAGTTAGGTTTATTACTAATAAATCTACTGGTAAAATGGGATATGCAATAGCTAAAGAAGCTAGAGATAGAGGTGCTGATGTTACATTAATATCTGGACCTACAACATTAGACATACCTCAAAATATTAATCTTGTTAAAATTTCAACTAATAGTGAAATGAAAGACGAGATAAATAAATATTTTGGAGATTCCGATATCATAATAAAATCAGCAGCAGTAGCTGATTATAAAATTAAAAAATATAGCACACAAAAGATAAAGAAAGCTGAAGGAGACCTAGAGTTAACTTTCACTAGAGATAGTGATATTTTAATGGAATTAGGAAATAAAAAAAGTAAGCAAATTTTAATTGGTTTTGCAGCAGAAAGTCAAAATTTAAAAGAAAATGCACAAAAGAAACTTTTAAAGAAAAATTTAGATTATATTGTGGCAAATGATATAACAAGCAATGATACTGGCTTTGGCTCAGAGGATAATAAAGTTGTTATTTTATCTAAAGAAGGTAAAGAAATTAAATTAGATAAGATGAGTAAGACTGAAGTTGCTAGAAATTTATTTGATATTATTGTTGGAAAGCGCTAAATTTGCGCTTTCTTCTTATATTAGGCACATTCAAAAAATAATGGACCAGTATGTTCGTATATTTTATGTCATACTGTATCAGCAAATTTAGCTAAAAGATTGGCTATTAACATGAACTTGTTTTCTTGTCTGACATAGAATATACAACTTATCCTAGTGCTATTATTTTATTTTGTGTGGCTTAAATCAAATGCATCTTGAAAAAGGGTGAATTTATATGGGCATTTATGCTGAAATAATTATAAATAGTGATGCAAACGAGGTTGATAGACCTTTTACCTATAAAATTCCTGATGAACTTTTTGATAAAGTTAATATTGGATTTAGAGTTAAGGTACCATTTGGAAGAGGTAATAGGATCATTGATGGTTTTGTATTTTCAATTTTAACAGAAGAAGTAGATTTAAAATATAGAGTTAAAAATATTATAAGTTGTTCTGATGATAAAGCTATTTTAACTAATAGCGATATTGAACTTATTAAGTTTTTAAGAGAAAAATATCTTTGTAAATTTATTGATGCTATAAGATTATTAATTCCAGTTGGAATTATGAAGGGATCTAAAAATAAGAAAAAGATAGTGATATTTACAGAAAAACCGTTAAATGAAGAAAAATTTAAAAAAGAAAATTATATAAATCTTTATAATTTTATATCTTTAAATGAAGGTATCTTTACCAAAACTGAATTAACTAAAGAAAAAGGGTTTTCACTTTATTCTTTAAATAATTTAATAAAGAATGGTTTCTTAAAATGTGAAGAAAAAGTAGTATTTAGATATAATGTCCGTAATTATGATAAAGATATATCAAAAGTATTAAATGATGAACAAACACATGCATTAAATACAATTTTGAATGGAGATAATTTAAAATATTTAATAAAGGGAGTTACAGGTTCTGGAAAAACGGAAGTTTATATGAACTTAGTAAATGAAACTTTAAAAAAAGGCAAAAGTTGTATAGTTTTAGTTCCAGAAATATCTTTAACACCTCAAATGATTGAAAGGTTTAAAGGTCGATTTGGTAGTAATATTGCACTTTTCCATAGTAGACTTTCTGATGGGGAAAGGTTTGATGAATGGTATAGAATTAAGCAAGGAAAAGCTAAGCTTGTTATTGGTGCAAGAAGTGCACTTTTCTTACCAATGAATGATTTAGGATTAATAATAATAGATGAAGAACATGAATCAAGTTATAAGTCTGAACAAAATCCTAAATATCATACAATTGAAGTAGCAGAGTTTATAAGTCAAATGAAAAAGTGTAAATTAGTCTTAGGTTCAGCTACTCCAAGTGTTGAAAGTTATTATAAAGCATTAAAAGGTGAATATACATTAATAGAGATGACTAAAAGAGTTAATATGAGAAAAATGCCTAAATTTGATATAATAGATATGAGAGAAGAATTAAAGGCTAACAATCTTTCTTTATTTAGTAGAAAACTTTACAATGCTATTGATATGAATTTAAAGGATAAGAATCAAATAATCTTATTTTTAAATAGAAGAGGATTATCTACTTTTGTTTCATGCAGAAGTTGTGGTTATGTGTTTAAATGTCCAGAATGTGATGTTTCTATGACTTACCACAAAAATGGATATTTAATATGTCATTATTGTGGTAGAGCGGAAAAGGTTGCTAAGGTGTGTCCTAAATGTAAAAGTAAATATGTCAAATTTTTTGGAGCTGGAACTGAAAGAGTTGAATTAGAAGTTAAAAAATATTTTCCTAAAGCTAAGGTGTTGAGAATGGATGTGGATACAACAAGACATAAAAATTCACATGAATCTATTTATAACTCATTTAAAAAAGGTGAGGGTGATATTTTAGTAGGGACTCAAATGATTGCTAAAGGTTTAGATTTCCCTAATGTTACTTTGGTTGGAGTATTAGCGGCTGACATTTCAATAAACATTCCTGATTATAGATCTGGAGAAAGAACATTTCAAATAATTACTCAAGTTGCAGGAAGAGCAGGAAGAGGAGAAAAAGAAGGGAAAGTTATAGTTCAAACTTATAATCCAGAGCATTATAGTATAAAATATGCGAAAGAAGAAGATTATGAATCTTTATTTAAAGAAGAGTTAACTTTGCGAAAAGTTATGAATAATCCACCTTTTGGAAAAATACTTTTAATTAATGCTTCTAGTAGGTTTGAAGAAAAATTAAAGAACTTTATGTATAATTTAGGAGAAGAATTGGAAAAATTAATAAACGAGAAAGATTTAACGTTATTAGGCCCAGTACCATGCGTAATTACCAAATTAAAGGAAAAATATCGTTGGCAAATACTTATAAAAGGAAATTTAACTGATAATTTTAACAAAAAAGTAAAAGAGACACTTTATCTATTAAATAAGAGTGTATATAATGAAATAAGGGTTAGTATCGATATAAACCCAAATAATATGACTTAGGGGGAACAATTAAAATGGCATTAAGAAATGTAAGAAAATTTGGAGATCCAATCTTAAGAAAGAAATGTAGAGAAGTTGAAAATATTGATGATAGACTAGTAACTTTAATTAAAGATATGTTTGAAACAATGTATGATGCAGATGGTGTTGGTTTAGCTGCACCACAAGTAGGAATACTAAAAAGATTATTTGTTATAGATATTGGAGAAGGTCCTTTGGTATTTGTAAATCCTGAAATATTAGAAACAGAAGGAATACAAGTAGATGAAGAAGGCTGTTTAAGTTTACCAGGTGAAACAGCACCAGTAAAAAGACCTAAATTTGTTAGAGCTAGAGCATTAAATGAAAAAGGCGAAGAGTTCGAAATAGAAGCTGAAGACCTTTTAGCAAGAGCTATATGTCATGAGTATGATCATTTAAATGGAACTCTATTTGTAGATAGAGCCAAAAGAAAATAGGAGGCCATAATAAATGAAAGTAGTATTTATGGGAACACCAGATTTTGCAGTTCCATCGTTGAAAAAGATAATAGAAACATATGATGTTAAAGCTGTAATAACTCAACCAGATAAGCCAAAAGGTAGAGGTAAGAAAATGGCTTATTCGGCTGTAAAGGAAGAAGCATTAAAATATGATATTCCAATCTATCAGCCTATAAAGCTTAAAGAAGATAGAGAATTAATTAATAAATTAAAAGAAATAAATCCAGACTTTATCATTGTAGTTGCATTTGGACAAATTTTAACAAAAGAGGTATTGGATATACCGAAATATGGTTGCATAAATCTACATGCATCACTTCTTCCTATGTATAGGGGTGCAGCACCACTAAATTGGGCTATAATAAAAGGTGAAAAAATGTCAGGAAATACTACTATGCTGATGGATGTAGGTTTAGATACAGGAGATATGCTTCTTAAAGATGAAGTTGAAATAAGTAATGACATGACAAGTGGAGAATTACATGATATTTTAATGATAAGAGGAGCAAATCTTTTAATTAAAACTATGGAAGGACTTTATAAAGGTGAAATAAATCCTATAAAGCAAAATGATAAAACTTTTTATGCAAAGATGCTTGATAAGGAATTAGCCAATATAAATTGGTCAGAAAGTGCAAAAGATATTCATAATCTTGTAAGAGGTTTAAGCCCTTGGCCAATTGCTTATACACAATATAAGGGTGAAAGAATGAAAATATATAAAACAAAGGTTTTAGAAGAGCAAACAGCCAAAGTTCCAGGAACTATAGTTGATGTAACAAAAGATGGAATAAAGGTTGCTTGTAAAGAAAAAGTAATTCTTATAGAAAAAGTACAATTCCCTAATGGTAAGCCACTTACTATAGCACAATACATAAATGGTAATAGTATAGAAAAGGGTATTATTTTAGGAATATAGGAGGGAAAAATTATGTTTTATTTTGATCCTACAATGATAATATTACTTCCTGCAATAATAATTGCTTTTTGGGCACAAAATAAGGTTAATTCTGCCTATAACAAGTATAGTAAAGTAAGAACAATGAATGGTTATACTGGTCAACAGGTAGCCAGGATGATGTTAGATGAAGCAGGTCTTTGGGATATTTCAATAGAAGTTATAAATTCTAAATTAGGAGATCATTATGATCCTTCAAGTAGAGTTTTAAGATTATCACCAGAAGTTTATTCAGGTCAAACAATAGCGTCAGCTGGTATTGCAGCACATGAAGTAGGGCATGCGATGCAACATAAAGAGGCATATAAGCCTTTAGTAGTAAGAAATTCAATTGTACCAGTTGTTAATATTAGTTCAAGTGCTTCATGGATTTTATTTTTTATAGGGATATTAATGGGATTTAAAGGTTTAGTGACTTTAGGAATAGTATTATTTTCAGGAGCTGTAATTTTTCAATTAATTACATTACCTGTTGAATTTAATGCATCAAGTAGAGCGTTAAATATATTAAAATCCAGAAATATTTTATATAATGATGAAGTTAATGGAGCAACAAAAGTTTTGGATGCAGCAGCTATGACTTATGTTGCAGCCGCATTAATGTCAATATCACAATTAATTAGACTTATTGCAATTAGTAATAGAGATTAAGTAAAAGAGGTAGTATATGAATTGTAGAAATTTAGCAGTAAAAATATTAAAAAGAGTTATAAATGAAGGAGCGTATTCAAATATAGTTATTTCAAAAGAATTAAGTAATTCAGATTTATCTGAAAAGGATAAAGCATTATTAACAGAAATAGTATATGGAGTTTTAAGAAGAAAGAAAACACTTGATATAATTATTTCCAATTTTGTAAAAGATATTAAAATAATGGATAATGATGTTTTAAATATATTAAGAGTAGCAATATATCAAATGGCATTCTTAGATAAGATACCAAGTTATGCAGCTTGTAATGAAGCTGTTGATGATGCGAAAAATATATCTGAAGATGCATCTAAACTTGTAAATGGTATACTTAGAAACTATACTAAAAATCCAGATGATATTAAAGTTGAAGGTAATAAAATTGATGAATATGCATATAAATTTTCATTTGAACCTTGGATGATAAGACTTTTAATTAAACAATATGGAGAAGAAGTAGGAAAAAGAATATTAGCAGGACTGAATCAAACGCCTAAAATTAGTGTTAGAGTGAATGACATTAAATGTAATTATGATGATGTTTATGATGAATTAGATGAAATGGGATATTGTATTGAGGAAGGTTTTGTTTGTCCTGAAGCTATTTCTATTAAGGGTGGAAGTTCAATTCAAGAAAATCCTTTATTTAAAGATGGTAAAATTACAGTACAAGATGAAAGTGCTATGTTAGTTGCACCATTACTTGAATTAGAACAAAATATGAGAGTTTTAGATTTATGTAGTGCACCAGGAGGAAAAACAACTCATATATCAGAAATAATGGAGAATACAGGAGAAGTATTAGCTTTTGATGTTCATGATTCTAAGTTAGCTTTAATAGAAGAAAATTGCGAAAGACTAGGAGTTACTAATGTAAAAGTCCAATTAGGGGATGCAACTAAGTTAGATCCTAAACTTATATCTTCTGCAGATAGAGTATTAATAGATGTTCCATGTTCTGGAATAGGTATAATAAGAAAAAAACCTGAAATAAAATGGAATAAAAAAAGAACTGATTTAAGAGAAATTATTCCTATTCAAAGAGAGATAATGAAAAATGCATGGGAATATTTAAAAACAGGTGGAATCATGATATATTCAACTTGTACTCTTAATAAAGAAGAAAATGAGGAAAATATAGAGTGGTTTTTAAATGCTAATAAAGATTGCAAAATAAAGAAAATTTTCATAGGTAAGCAAGATAATTTAGTTTATAATAGGGATGGTTCATTAACTATAATGCCTAATGAAAATATGGATGGATTCTTTGTTGCAAAATTAGAAAAGCAATAACATAGTAGGTGAATAAATGAGAAATTTATTAGATTACACTCTAGAAGAACTTATGTTATGGATGAAAGAAAATAATGAAAGTTCTTTTAGAGCAAAGCAAATAATTTCATGGATATATAAAGGAATTAAAGATTTTAAGGATATGAAAAACATATCTAAATCTTTAATTAATAAACTTGAAGAAAATTTTGAAATTAGTTTTCCTAAAATAGAGGAAGTCTATAAATCTAATATTGATGGCACTGAAAAATTTCTATTAAAATTTTCAGATGGAAATTTAATAGAGAGTGTACTTATGAGATATAAACATGGAAATTCTATATGTATATCAACTCAAGTAGGTTGTAGAATGGGATGTAAATTCTGTGCATCAACAATTGATGGAAGAGTTAGGAATTTAACAGCTGGGGAAATTTTATCTGAGATAATTGTAGTACAGGATTATATTGGAGAAAGAATATCAAATGTTGTTTTAATGGGAAGTGGAGAACCGTTGGACAACTATGATAATGTTACGAAATTTTTAGATTTAGTTTGTGCAGATTATGGATTAAATATAGGTCAAAGGCATATAACATTATCTACTTGTGGTATAGTTCCTAAAATATATGAACTTGCAGATAAAAACTTAAGTATTACTTTAGCAATATCACTTCATGCATTCAGTGATGAAAAAAGAAAAGAAATTATGCCTATAGCTAATAAATATAGTATAGAAGAAATTTTAGAAGCTTGTAGATATTTTATTAATAAGACAAATAGAAGAGTTACTTTTGAATATGCCTTAGTAAGAGGAATTAATGATACTAAAGAAGATGCCAAAGCTTTAGGTAAATTATTAAAGGGATTACTTTGTCATGTTAATTTAATACCAGTTAATGAAATAAAGGAAAGCTTCTTTAAAAGATCTTCTAAAGAATCTATACAAAATTTTTCAAATGTATTAAAAAACCTAGGAGTAGAGGTAACTGTAAGGCGAGAAATGGGAAGCGATATTAATGCAGCTTGTGGACAACTTAGACGTAGTTATATAAATACCCAAAAGATAGGGGGAGAATAAATTGGTTGGCTTAGTTAGTGATGTAGGATTAAAAAGAACTTTAAATGAAGATTTTACTATTTATTTAGAAAAAGAAGATTTTAAAATATACGTAGTTGCAGATGGGATGGGTGGACATAATGCTGGTGAAGTGGCTAGCAAAATGGCAGCAGAACAAATTGTAAAATATGTAGAGGAAAAGTTTTTTTCTATAACTAAAGAAGAATTAATTGAATCGGCAATTCAAAAATCAAATGAATTAATTTTTGAATACTCAAAGACTAATGAAACTCTAAATGGAATGGGGACTACAGTTACTGCTTGTTTAATAACTAAAGATTTTATTCATATTGCAAATGTAGGAGATAGTTCGTGCTTAGCAGTAAAAGATAGAAAAATCACAAAGATAACAAAAGATCATTCTTTAGTACAAGAATTGATAGATAGTGGAAGTATAACAGAAGAAGATGCAATAAATCATCCTAAAAAAAATATAATAACAAGAGCATTAGGAACTAGTAGAAAAGTAGACGTAGATATTTTCCCATTAAAAAACAATGAATATGATTTATATATTTTATGTTCAGATGGACTTACAAATGAATTAACAAATGAAGAAATATTGTCTATAATTAATGAGGAAAATGATTATACTAATGCAGCTAATAGATTGGTAAATTTGGCGAAAGAAAAAGGTGGGAGAGATAACATAACCGTATTGTTGTTTGGAGGAGAGATGTAACATGAAGGGTATTATATTAGGTAATAGATATGAATTGCTTGAAAAAATAGGCGAAGGTGGAATGTCTGAAGTTTTTAAAGCAAGATGTAACAAATTAAATAGATTTGTAGCAGTTAAAATTCTTAAAAAAGAGTTTTGTAATAATGCTGATATTGTTGAAAAGTTTAAAGGAGAAGCTACTGCAATTGCTACTTTATCCGATAACAATATTGTAAATATATTAGATGTAGGAACACAAGATGATTTAAATTATATAGTTATGGAGTTAGTTGATGGTAAAACATTAAAAGATATCATAAATAAATTTGGTAAAATGAATTATGAAAAAGCTATAGTAACAGCTATACAAATAGCGAAAGCATTAGATTGTGCGCATAGGAACAAAATAATTCATAGGGATGTTAAACCACAAAATATTTTAGTTGCTGAAAATGGTACAATTAAAGTAACTGATTTTGGAATAGCTAAATCAACCTCCTCATCAACTATTACTAATACTAGCACTATAATGGGATCAGCTCATTATCTTTCTCCAGAACAAGCCAAAGGAAGCTTTATAGATTATAGAACGGATTTATATTCACTAGGAGTTGTATTATATGAAATGGTTACAGGTGTTCTACCATTCCAAGCAGATACTGCTGTAACTATTGCATTAAAGCATTTACAAGAAAGTGTTATACCACCTAAAAATCTTAATTCAAAAATACCAGACAGTTTAAATAAGTTAATATTAAAATGTATGGAAAAAGATCCTAATAAAAGGTATCAAACTGCTAAAGAAGTAATATTAGATCTTGAAAAGATAAAAGAAAATCCTAATGCTATAATAGATAGTGTTGCAGATAACGAACATACAATAATAATGTCAGCAGTAACAGAAGAAATGTCAAAACAATCTAATTTAAATAATAGTGATTATGAAGAAGATGATGATTACTATTATGATGATGATTATGAAGATGATGATGAACCAAAATCAAAAAAAATTAATAAGAAAAATATTATGAAAATTGGAATGGCAATAGGAGGCGTAGTACTTCTAATATTATTGTGTATGGGATTATTTACATTATTTAGTTCAGCAGGTGCGAATAAAGAGGTAGAAGTTCCTAATATTGTAGGTAGTACATTAGATGAAGCAAAAACTAAACTTGAAGGTATGGATTTAGTTTTAGTAGATGCTGGAACTGAAAAAAGTGATCAACCAGAAGGAACAATCATAAAAATAGATCCTAAAGAAGGAACTAAAGTAAAGGTGAAAAGTAAAGTTAGAGTTATTGTAAGTTCGGGTGAAACTAAGGTTAAAATGCCTGATTTAAGAGAAGATGATTTAGATACAGCTAAAAAGATTTTAGAATCACTTGGCTTAAAGATAGATAATACTACAGAAGAATATAGTAATGATATTCCAAAAGGACAAATAATAAGTCAAAATCCAAGTAAAGATACAGAGATAACTACATCTACAAAGGTTTCGGTAGTTATAAGTAAGGGATCAGAGGTGAAATATTCAACTGTTCCTAGTGTTACAGGATTAACTTTGGATGAAGCAAAAGTTAAACTTGAAAATGCAAAATTAAAAGTTTCAATTGTAGAAAAAGAAACAGATGATGAGTCTAATAATGGTAAAGTATTATCACAATCTAATGAAGGTGGTAATGTAAAACAATGGAGTACAGTTACAATTACTGTTGGTAAATATGTAAAACCAGAACCTAAACCAGAACCAATTACTCCACCACAAGAGACACCTGGAACAAATACACCTGGAACAAATACACCTGGAGGAACAACACCTGGTAATAATAACAATAATAATAAACCAGGTACTACCCCTCCAATATCTGAAGATCAAGCAGAAAACCAAGATGTACCAACTCAAGGTCCAGGAAAAATGACTAACAATAAACCACATTAATAATAATAGAGAGGCAAGGGGTAAAACCAACCTCTCTTTTTTATAAAAGTTGAATTATTTATAAAATTTTGTTTATTATAGTAATAAGAAAAATTTAATTATGGAGGAATGTATGAAGGGAAAAATAATAAAAGGAATAGCTGGATTTTACTATGTAAAAGTTGGTGATAAATTAATAGAATGTAAAGCAAGAGGGAAATTTAGACATAAAGATATTAAACCAATGGTTGGAGATAACGTTATTATAAAACTTGAAAATGGTAAAGGTGTTATTGAAGAGATTAGTGAAAGAACTTCTAAATTAGTTAGACCAGCTGTTGCTAACATATCATTAGCATTTGTGGTATTTGCAATTAAAAATCCTGATATAAATTTCGACTTATTAAATAGGTTTTTGGTTTTATGTGAGTATAATAATATTGAAGCTATAGTTTGTTTAAATAAGGTGGATTTAGTATCAGAAGAAGAAAGAGAAGAAATTAAGAATAAAATTAATGATATAGGATATGAAGTGTTATACATAAATGCTAAAGAAGGACTAGGTATAGAGCTTCTTAAAGATAGAATTAATGGAAATATAACAGTTTTATGTGGTCCATCAGGTGCAGGAAAATCTACTTTAATTAATAAACTTACATCTAAAGAACATATGCAAACAGGAACTGTTAGTGAAAAAATAGGAAGAGGTAAGCATACAACAAGGCACAGCGAATTAATAGAGGTTGCAGATGGGTATATTGTTGATACACCAGGTTTTTCAACTTTAGAGGTAAAGGAACTTATGAGTAAAGAGGAGTTGAAATACTGTTTCCCAGAATTTGAAGAACATAATGAAAGTTGTAAATATAGGGGTTGTTTGCATAATAAAGAACCTCAATGTGCAATAAAAAAAGATGTAGAAGAAGGTAAAATCAATAAATACAGGTATGAATTTTATATAAGAACATTAGAAGAAATAATAGAGGGGGAAAAAAATAAATGGTAAAAGTAGCACCATCAATATTATCAGCAGATTTTTCAAAATTAGGAGAGGATATAGCAAGAATAGATAAAGCAGGAGCAGATTTTATTCATATAGATGTTATGGATGGGTCTTTTGTACCTAATATATCGTTTGGTTTTCCAGTTATAAAAGCTATAAGAAATAAAACTAAAAAAGTTTTTGATGTGCATTTAATGATAGAAAATCCATCAAAATATATAGATGAATTTATAGCAGCAGGAGCAGACATTATAACTGTGCATTATGAGGCAGATAAACACATTGATAGAACAATTCAATATATTAAATCAAAAGGAAAAAAAGCGGCTGTTTCATTAAATCCTGGAACACCAACAATAGTATTAAAAGATTTAATACCTCAATTAGATATGGTTTTAATAATGTCTGTAAATCCTGGATTTGGGGGTCAAAAGTTTATTCCATATGCTTTAGAAAAAATTAAAGAAGTAAAGGAATTAAGTAAGACATTAAATCCATCATTATTAATACAGGTAGATGGAGGAGTTGATTCTTCTAATGTAAAATCAGTAATTGAAGCAGGAGCCAATGTAATAGTAGCTGGTTCAGCAGTATTCAATAGTGGTAATATAGAAGAGAACATAAATGCCTTAAGGGGGTAACTAACAAAATGAGAGTAATAATTGTAAGTGGAGGCAATCCCCCATCTAAAGAGCTTTTAGAGAATTATATTAAAGATAAAGATTTTATTATAGCAGCAGATAAAGGTGGAGAGTGTCTTTTAAATTATGGAATTACTCCGAATGTGCTTCTTGGAGATTTTGATTCAATGAAAAAAGAAGTTTTAAAAGAACTTGAAAATAAAGTAAATGAAGTTATACAATATCCACCAGAAAAAGACTTTACTGATACAGAAATTGCACTTTTAGAGTCAATAAAAAGAGGTGGAGATAAAATATATTTATTTGGAGCAACAGGTACGAGGTTAGATCATACACTAGGGAATATAGGATTACTTTTAAATGCAAAAAAGAAAGGTGTATATCTTGAAATTATAGACAATAATAACAGAATGTATTTAGGTGATAAAAAGATAACGCTGTTTGGAAAATATGGAGAAAACATATCTTTTCATGCTTTATCTGATGAAGTGAAGTCTTTAAAAATAAAAGGCGCTAAGTATAACTTGTTAGAATGTGATGTACCATTGCTCGCGCCAAGGGCAATATGTAATGAATTTATAGATACTCCAATTGAGGTTGAGTATAAAGAAGGAGAATTATTAATATTACATTCTTTTGATTAAATTTTTATAAAAGAAAAAATAATTTTGTAATTTAAATTAGTTATTTATTTAGAGATGTCTTAAGTATACTTTTTTTACTTTAAGATAATAATAGAAATAGTATTTCAATCTGTATTTATTGAATTTATTTTTATATAAAATGATAAAAACAGGAACATTTTTATCATTTATGAATATTAATATATTAAGAGTATTTATATATTAATTTTCAGGAGGACTAGAATGAAGATTGTAGCATTTAAATTACCTAGATTTTTTTCAAGTATAATAAAATTCTTTAGAAAAAATAAATAGAGTATACATATAACTCTAAAAATAAGAAAAATAAAAAATGCAATTGGGATAACAATTGCATTTTTTATTTGAACTATATTGCTCTTTGAACCTTACCAGATCTAAGGCATCTTGTACATACATGAACAGTTTTTGGTGTTCCGTTAACTAAAGCCTTTACTTTCTTTATGTTAGGAGCCCAAGTTCTCTTTGATTGACGATGTGAATGGCTGAATTGTACACCAGATACAACACCTTTATCACAAATTTCGCATCTTCTTGCCACTAGAAAACACCTCCTTATATTGTAAAGATAATTATCTTCAATAGGACAGAATGAATTATATCACATAAAGTATAAAGGATGCAAGTTAATTTTTAAAAGAAAAGGCAATAATATTATTATTTAAAGAGATATTTCTTGAATAAAATACCGTTCTAATATAGAATATACAATAAGGATATAATATTTAGGAGGAATAGCAATGGTTGGATTTTCAAACGAAAATGGTAATATAAGTTATTCAGAAGAAGTCTTAGCTAAAATTGTTGGATTATCAACAATGGAATGTTATGGTGTAGTTGGCATGGTTTCTAAAAATGCTACTGATGGATTTTGGGAGCTTATGCGTATAGAAAACTTGAGCAAAGGTGTAAAATTAAAATTAATAGAAGAAAATAGATTACAAGTAGAGTTATTTGTTATGGTTGAATATGGAACGAAAATATCTGTTATAGCTAATAATATAATTCAAAAAGTTCGTTATAGTGTTGAGAATTACACAGGGTTAAAGGTTTCATCAATAACAGTAAATGTTCAAGCGGTAAGAGTCTAGGAGGTTAAATTAGATGGAATTTAAAAAAATAAATGGCCATGATTTTTATAACATGGTTGTAAATGCTAGCAATAGATTATTAGAACAAAGTGATTTCGTAAATGCTTTAAATGTATTTCCTGTACCCGATGGTGACACAGGAACAAATATGTCAATGACTTTTAAAGCGGCAGTTAAAGAAATAGAAAATATAAATTCTAGTTCAATTGGAGAAATATCTAAAAAGTTAGCAAAAGGTGCACTTATGGGTGCAAGAGGAAACTCTGGAGTTATTTTATCTCAAATACTAAGAGGATTTTCTAAAGGTTTAGATGGTAAAGGTGAAGTAGACCCAACTGAATTTGCAATTGGCTTTTTTGAAGGGTGTAATGCAGCTTATAAAGCAGTTATGAGACCAACAGAGGGAACTATACTTTCAGTAATAAGAGCAGCGTCAGAGGCAGCAGTGGCTTCTAATGCTGGTGATATTGTAACTTTAATGAAAGAAGTAAATAAAGAAGCTAAAATAATGCTTGATAAAACACCAGAATTATTACCAGCTTTAAAGAAAGCAAAAGTAGTAGATTCCGGTGGTATGGGACTTTATATTATACTTGAAGGTATGCTTGAAGCATTAACAGAAGGAATTGAAGCGGAAATCAAAGACATAAATATTAGTTCAGAAGGTCAAAAAGTTGGGGCGCAGTCAATAGAAGACATAGATATTAAATTTGGATATTGCACTGAGTTTATAATACTTGGAGATGCAAAGAGAGCAAAAGAATTTCAAGATAAGATAGAGTCTCTAGGAGATTCTATGATTGTTGTTGGATATGAAGATGTAATTAAGGTGCATATTCATACTAATGATCCAGGATTAGTTTTATCTCATGCTGTAAAAATAGGTGAATTATCAAAAATTAAAATTGATAATATGAGAGAAGAGCATAGAGAATTGTTATCTGAAACTGAAGAATCTAATGAAAAATTGGTAGATGATATAGCTGTAGATAAGGCTGAACATAAAAAGTATGCATTTATAACTGTGGCAATGGGAGATGGGCTTGTAAAGATATTTAAAGATTCAGGTGTTGATTATGTTATAGAGGGTGGTCAAACAATGAATCCATCTACTCAAGATATATTAGACTGTATTGATAAATTAAGTGCTGATAATATTTTTATAATGCCAAATAATAAAAATATAATTATGGCAGCTAATCAAGCAGCAGAAATCTCTGATAAAAATATAATAGTAATACCTACAACAACTATTCCACAAGGTATTGCATGTATAACTATGTTTAATCCAGAACATGAAGTTGATGAAAATGTTGAAGAATTAAATGAAATTATAAAATCAGTAAAAACAGGTTCTGTAACTTATGCTGTTAGAGATACTGAAATTGATGGAATAGAAATTAAAGAAGGAAACATGCTAGGTCTAATAGAAGGTAAAATTAAAGAAGTAGGAGAAGATTCAATATCTGTTGCTAAAAAAGTTTTACAAGATATGTTAGATGACGAAAGTGAATTAGTTAGTATTTACTATGGTGAAGAAATGGAAGAAGATAAGGTTAATGAGTTTATAAGTGAATTAGAAGATGAATATGGTGATTTAGATATTCAAGCTTACAAAGGAAATCAACCTTTATACTATTTCTTAATGTCAGTAGAATAAGGCATAATCAAAAAATAATAAGTTCATATGCCAAATCTATTTTTCATTATACTGCGTCAGTAGATTTGTCTAATGAAAAATAATTAGGGCATTTTAGACTTGTTGTTTTCCTTCATATGCCTAATGAAAAGTAATTCTTTATCAATGAAAATAAATTTATAGATGTTAAAGAATTAAAAAAGCACCTTAATTGGTGCTTTTTTTGGAGGATAAATTTAATGGATATATATAGTAATATTTCTTCATTAAAAGGGGTAGGCCCAAAACTAACAGAAAAATTAAATAAATGTGGAATTTTTAATATCTTAGATCTTTTATTATATTTTCCTAGAGATTATGAATTTGTAAGTGGAAATTTAGAATTCGATGAAATAATTGATGATGAAAAGCAGATTCTAATGTGCAAAACGATAAAGGTAAAAAGTGATTTTAAAACTAAAACAGGTAAGATTTTAACAACAATAGAATTTGATTATTGCAATCATAAAGTGGTTGCAAAATGGTTTAATCAGCGTTATATAAGAAATACTATTTATATAAATAAGACATATAATTTAATGGGCAAATTTAAAAGGATAGGAAAAACACTAGAAGTAATTAATCCTGTTATTGTTTGTGAAGAAGCATTAAAAAATAATATTTTACCTAAATACCCTTTAAAAGGTGATATAAGTAACAAAACAATTGAAAAATTAATAAATAATATAATTTCATCTATAGAAATACAAGAGAATTTACCAATTGATATATTAAATAGATATTCTCTTATATCATTAAATAATGCGATAAAAAGCATACATTTTCCAGATGATAAAATTAGTTTAGAAAAGGCTACTATTAGATTAAAATTTCAAGAATTATTTACTTATTCTCTAAAATTACTATTAATAAAATATAAACTTAAAGAAAATAGAAATGGAATAATATTTGAGTGGGTTGATGAACTTAGAGACTTAAAAAATAAAATACCATATCAACTTACTAATGCACAGACAAAGGTCGTTAGAGAAATTCTAAGAGATCAAAAATCTTCGCATCCAATGAATAGGTTAGTTCAAGGAGATGTTGGAAGTGGAAAAACAGTAGTTGCTTTGATTGCTATATTTAATGCTATAAAAAATGGCTATCAATGTGCATTTATGGCACCAACTGAAATTTTAGCTACTCAACATTATGAAGAAGCAAAAAGGCTCTTTGATGGTTTTGATATAGAAATTGAATTATTGACTGGTAGTACATCGTTAAAAGAAAAAAGACGTATTAAAGAAAGAATAAAAAAAGAACAACCTATATTAATAATAGGTACACATGCCCTTTTTCAAGAAGATGTTGAATTTAAAAGGTTGGGTTTAATAATTACTGATGAACAACATAGATTTGGCGTTGAACAAAGAAGTAAATTAATAAATAAAGGAAAACAAGCAGACTGTCTTGTTATGACAGCTACACCTATTCCAAGAACATTAGCTCTTTATTTATATTCAGATTTAGATGTTTCAATAATTGATGAGTTGCCACCTGGTAGAAAAAAAATAGATACTAGATTTTATCAAGATAATAATAAAAATCTTGCTTATGAATTAGCACTTGAAGAAATAAAAAAAGGAAGGCAAGTATATATTGTATGTCCTTTAATTGAAGAAGATGAAAAAGAACAATTAAATTCAGTTGAAACTTTACATAATAAGTTAGTAAATGGTGAATTTAAAGATATAGGTGTTGAAATACTTCATGGAAAGATGAAAGCTAGTGAAAAACAAGATATTATAACTAGATTTAAAAATGATGAATTTAAGGTATTGATAGCTACAACAGTAATAGAAGTAGGGGTTAATGTACCTAATGCTTCTGTTATGATTATTGAAAATGCTGAAAGATTTGGATTAGCGCAGCTTCATCAGTTAAGGGGTAGAGTTGGAAGAGGAAAATATGCTTCATATTGTATTCTAATAGCTAAAGCTAAAAGTAATATAACTAAGAAAAGAATGATGATAATGACTGAATCTTCTGATGGTTTTTTTATTTCAGAAGAAGATTTGAAATTAAGAGGAGCAGGAGAGATGTTTGGAAGAAAACAAAGCGGAGATGAGGGATTTGTTTTAGCTAATTTATATGAAGATGTTAATATATTAAGAGCAGCAAAAGCTGAAGCTTATAATGTGATACATAATAATTATGAAGAGGGTTTTCAACTAATAGATCAAATGCAAAAAAACTTAGAGAAAAGCAGCAGATACATTTGTTTCAATTAATTTGAATTAATATATATAAATATGTTAATATATTTAATATATGCTGTTAAGGAGGAATAATTTTGAGAATAATATCAGGAAAAGCTAGAGGACGTAAATTAATACCTCCTGCAACAATGGAAACTAGACCAACACTTGATAGAGTAAAAGAAGCTATGTTTAGTATGATTCAAGGTTATATACCTGATGCTGTTGTTATTGATGTTTTTGCAGGAACTGGAAGTCTGGGATTAGAATCAGCAAGTAGAGGAGCAAAAGAAGTTTATTTAGTAGATAAAAGTGCAGTTACTTTTCCTTTGCTTAAACAAAATGTGGAAAATTTAAAATTTCAAGATTTTTGTTTCCCTTTAAATATGGATTCTTATGAAGTGTTAAAAAGTTTATCTAAAAAGGGAAAGGTTTTTGACTTGATTTTTATTGATCCACCATATTGTAAAGAAATGATTCCAAAGGCTATTGAAATTATTAAAAAAGAAAATATTTTAAATAGAAATGGAATAATTGTAACTAAAATCGATAGTATAGAAGAAATTTATGATGGTTATGAAGATATAATTTTAACAAAAAGCAGGAAGTATGGAAATACTACTGTATGTTTTTATGCATATAAGGAGGACTAAACGTGAAAGTTGCTGTTTATCCAGGAAGTTTTGATCCAGTAACAAATGGGCACATTGATATAATAGAAAGAGGAGCTAAGGTTTTTGATAAACTTATCATAGGCGTTTTGGTTAATGTTGATAAAAAAGGACTTTTTGAGATTGAGGAAAGAGTAGAATTGATAAAAAGAGTAACTAAACATTTAAAAAATGTAGAAGTTGTTAGTTTTAATGGACTTTTAATAGATTTTTTAAGAGAAAGAGAAGCGCAAGTTATTTTAAAAGGTCTTAGAGCAGTATCTGACTTTGAATATGAATTTAAAATGGCTCTTATGAATAATAAATTAGATCCTAATATAGAAACTGTTTTCATGATGACATCTGCACAATATTCATATTTAAGTTCTTCATCAGTTAAACAAGTAGCTAAATTTGGGGGATGTATTGAGGGTCTTGTACCAAAAGAGATTATTCCTGATGTTATGAATAGGATCAAAGTTTAAGGAGTGATATTATGGATAAAGTGGATGTAAATATTATGGAATTATTAGAATATTTACAGGATTTAGTTGATACTTCACCTAAAGTACCTATCAGTGGAAAGGTAATGGTGGATAAAAAAGAAATTCTTGAAGTAATAGATCAGATAATAAATTACTTACCAGATCAATTTAAAAAAGCACAATGGGTTATGAATGAAAGAGAACGAATACTCGGAGAAGCTAAAAAAGAGTATGATTCTGTTAAGCAAGAAACAATGATTATAATGAGACAAAACGTTGAAAATCATGATGTTGTTAAAGAAGCTAAAATTAGAGCACAAGAGATTATAGCCTCAGCACAAAGAGATGCTAAGGCCATAAGATTAGGATCAAGAGATTATTCAGATGAAATTTTATCTGAACTTGATAGAGAGATAGAAGCACAAAAAGCATTATTAATTAAAGGTCTTCAAAATAGTTTTGAAACTGTAGCTAAAGATGTTGATGAAACTTTAGCAAGTGCATGTACAACAATTAGAGAAAATATTAAAGAGCTAAGAGGAATGAAAAAATAAATTATAAAATATCTTAAGTAATAATGTTAATATTATAAGTAGTATTATAGGTAAAATATTAACATATGGTTTTATATTATAACTTAAATTTAAAGTAGATGTAGTAACAGTTGTAGGTAGAATGTTAATTAAAAAATACGTTATTATAAAACTAAAAGTGCCTTGGACAAGCTTAAGAAAAATATATTTTGAATAACATATTTTAAAATTGTTCATAAATGAACTAATTTGTGCAATTACAGAAAGACCAGAAAAAGAACATAAAAAACTTATAATTCCTAATTTCATAGGGAGTGATATGCTTAAATTAGAAATAAGATTGCAACCGTTAGTCATTTCTATACTTCCTAAAAATAATGGAAATAAAGTTCCATCTGTTATATTTAATAAATTTTCAATACACATAAACATATGTTTTATATAAGTACTATCTTTAATAAAGGATATTATAACGGAAAAAATAACAATAAACCCGCCTATAGACAAAGTTGTATTTATTCCGTTACTAACTGCATCTTTTATTGCTTGTCCAAAATTAATTTTTTTCTGATTTGTAGAATCATAATGAGAAATTTTACTTATGATTCTATTTTTTTTTGTTATAATTCCAATTAAAATTGATGATATATAATTACCTACAAGTAATAAATAGCCTAATTTGGGGTTTCCTAAAAGAGCTGAACCTACAGATCCTATTAAAAATAATGGTCCTGCGTTAGAGGCTATATTTAATAATCTTTGACATTCAGAATCATCAATATAGCCTAAATTCCATAAATCAATAGAATATTTAGCTCCTAATGGATAACCACATAAGAAGCTAGCAACCATAGGAAAAGAGCAATTTTTTGATAAGCCTAATGGTTTACAAATTAATGGTCCAAGAATTTTAGAATAAAGTGATATACCATCATAAGAAATTAATAAATTACAAATCACTAAAAATGGAAAAGTGACTGGAATAACAGCTTTATACCAAAGTTTACATCCATCAATAGCTGCTGAAGTACATTTTTGTATATTGATTACAAAAAGTACTATAAATATAGAGAAAAGTATACATAAAATAAAATTTTTATTTATGTTTAATTGTTTTATAAGCAGAATAATTAATAATATAATCATTAACCATAAAATAAAAATATAATTCATAAAATCACTCCCACCTTTAGTATATATATTTTATGGTTATGTTAAATATTATTATATTATGATAGGACTAGTTAAATAATCCTGCATAGGGTTTACTTTAGGATTTAATATGGAATATGCTTTAGTACCCATAATATCAATTTTCATATGATCGTTAAGATTTTTTTTAGGGACTTTTGTAATGATATCAATATCACTATTCTTTTTTATGTTTTTTAAAATCTCTTTTCCTTTAGAAGTGAACCCGAGTACTCTACAATAAGGGGTAGGTTGTTTAGATAAATTTAATAAATCATATTTTTCAAGGTTTAAGAATGATTGAGCTAAAATTCTATTTATTCTAGTATAAGTATATCTTTTACTTTTTGAATTTAGTATCAAGTCATCTAAAGAAAAGGATGTTGATAATTCGTTTAGTATCTTATTATCTAAGCCTTCTGAAATATCAGGTAAATTTTTTAGTGAATCATCACCTATTAATAATTTATATTTAATATATTTAAACATGTCTTCCTCAAATATAAAAGGGTAGTTTTCGCATGATAATTTGTATAAAATATCATAACTTTCTGTAGGTAAATAATTTTTTAAATCTTCTAAGGAACCATTTTTTAAATGATTTCTTATAGAAGTTGCTGATGAAAAATTATTGTTTAAGCTTTTTTCATTATATTTAGAACCTGTTCTTTTTATAGTCATAGGTGTTATAGAACTGTTAAGTAATTTTAAAGCCTTAATATATTCAATGCCTAAAATATTATTTGAGTTTGAAATTACATCAGAAATGTTATCTAATTTAAAAAAATCATTAAGAGATTTCGCTCTACTTAAATGAAAAGGGAGCCCTAAACTTAAATAATTTTTTAACATACTCTTGAACTTTTCTGGCTCAGATATTAATACAGAAGCTATATTTTCTAATGTTTTAACATTTCCTTCTTCACTTCCAAAATACAAATTGTCAATTATATTTAATGAATTTAATAATGATACTGAGCCAAAAGCAAAATGTTCAGCAGATGATAATGAATATACTAATGGTAGTTCAATTACTAAATCAATACCATTTTTAAGAGCCATTTCAGTTCTTTTCCATTTATCTATTAAAGCAGGAATTCCTCTTTGCATAAAGTTACCACTCATAACACAAACTATGTATTCTGAATTTGTATCTGATTTGCAATTATTCAAGTGATATTCATGACCTTTATGAAATGGATTATATTCTGTAATTATTCCTGTTATCATAATAAAAACACTCCTTAATTAAGTATAATATTATGTTATTATAACATATTAAAAAGATAGCTGTTTATCGTTAAAAAAATATCAATATAATAAAAAAAAGTATGTATAAAATTGAATTTATTATTTAGACAGGGTAAAAATAAATAAAAAGTAAAAAAAATTGTCAGATAATTTTGAGTATTTGAAATGTATAAACTTCTATTTTTATGATGAAAACTAGTTGAAAAAGTTAGTCATATAGGAGTATATTAGAAAAGAGCGATAAAGTTGAAAGGAGAATTTTATATGCAACTTATGGAAAAAATGTGGGATAGAGCTAAGGCTGATAAAAAAAATATAGTATTACCTGAAGGTAATGAGGAAAGAAATATTACAGCAGCTCAAAAAATAGTTGAACTAGGTTTAGCAAATCCAATTCTAATTGGAAATAGAGAAGAAATATTAAATAAAGCAAATGAAATTGATATAGATATATCTCAAGTAAAAATAATAGATCCTAATGACTCAGAAAACTTGGGAAAATATATAGAAGCTTTCTATGAACTTAGAAAAAATAAAGGGATGACTATGGCAAAGGCTGAAAAGATTGTAAGAGATCCACTTTACTTTGCTACAATGATGGTAAAATTAGATGATGCAGATGGAATGGTTTCAGGAGCTGTACACACTACAGGAGATTTACTTAGACCAGGATTACAAATCATAAAAACTGCACCAGGTGCATCAGTTGTTTCAAGCTTTTTTATAATGAATGTGCCAAATTCAAATTATGGAGTTGATGGTACTTTAATATTTGCAGATTGTGCAGTTAATCCAAATCCAAATGAAGATCAATTAGCTGAAATTGCTATTACTACAGCTGAAACAGCTAAAAGACTTTGTAATATGGAACCAAGAGTAGCAATGTTATCATTCTCTACAATGGGAAGTGCAGATAATGAAATGGTAGATAAAGTTAGAAATGCAACAGAAAAAGCAAAGGCTTTAAGACCGGATTTAATGATAGATGGTGAATTACAATTAGATGCTGCAATAGTAAAAAAAGTAGCTGATCAAAAAGCACCAAATAGTAAAGTGGCAGGAAAGGCCAATGTTTTAGTATTCCCTGATTTACAATCAGGAAATATAGGTTATAAATTAGTTCAAAGATTTGCTAATGCAGACGCTATTGGACCAGTTTGTCAAGGGTTTGCAAAGCCTATAAATGATTTATCAAGAGGATGTAGTGCAGATGATATAGTTAATGTTGTTGCATTAACTGCTGTTCAAGCACAAAATATTAAATAAGTTTTACAAGGAGATGGAAAAATGAAAGTACTAGTTATAAACTGTGGAAGTTCTTCATTAAAATATCAACTTATAGATATGAGTACTGAGGAAGCTTTAGCTGAAGGTCTTGTTGAAAGAATAGGAATTGAAGGTTCTATATTAACTCAAAAGGTTAAAGGAAGAGATAAATATATAGTAGAAAATCCTTTAAAGGATCACCAAGATGCGATTGAACTTGTATTAAATAGTTTAGTTCATGAAAAATTTGGAGTTATAAAATCAATGGATGAAATAAGTGCTGTTGGTCATAGAGTAGTCCATGGAGGAGAAAAATATTCTCAATCAGTATTAGTTGATGAAGAAGTTATGAAAAATATAGAAGAGTTTATTAAGTTAGCACCTCTTCATAATCCACCAAATATAATAGGAATAAAGGCATGTCAAAAACTTATGCCAAATACTCCTATGGTTTGTGTATTTGATACAGCATTTCATCAAACAATGCCAGAAAAGGCATATGTATATCCATTATCTTATGAATACTATGAAAATGATCATATTAGAAGATATGGATTCCATGGAACATCTCATAAATATGTAGCTAACAAGGTTGCAGAAACTATGGAAAAAGATATTAAAGATTTAAAAATTATAACATGTCATTTAGGAAATGGAGTTAGTGTTACAGCTGTTGATGGTGGAAAATCAGTAGATACTACAATGGGATTCACTCCGCTTGCTGGAACTATAATGGGATCAAGATGTGGAGATATAGATCCTGCAATAGTTATGTATTTAGTTAAAGAAAAGGGTCATAATATTGATGAAGTAAATGAAATTTTAAATAAGAAATCTGGGATTTTAGGTGTTTCAGGTGTTGGAACAGATTTCAGAGATATAAGAAGTGCTATTGGAGAAAATAATAAAAGAGCAATTCTTGCAACAGATATATTTGGATATCAAATAAAGAAACAAATAGGAGCATATGCAGCTGCTATGGGTGGGGTTGATGCTATTGTATTTACAGCAGGAATTGGAGAACATGCACCTGAAGTTAGAATAAGAGCATTAACTGGCCTTGAATTTATAGGAATAAAATTAGATGTAACTAAGAATGATAGCCATGATGTTGGAGATGGAATGATAATTTCTACTGAAGACTCTAGAGTTAAAGTTTATGTTATTCCTACAAATGAAGAATTAATGATAGCTAAAGAAACTTTGGCATTAGTGTAATATTAAAAGCAATTTAAATAATAAAATTCTTGACTTTTATCGACACACTTTATATAATAAATTGTGTTTGTTTAACAAATATAGAAGCTAAGGAGTGAAGGAAGAGTTTGTTACATAATAAAAATTATTTATATTGTGTAATGAGATTCCGTGATTATGAAAATACGAGTTTCAGATCTTATTTCAAGAAAAGAAAGAAGTAAAAAAATTGACTACAAATTTCAAATGCCTAAATTTGAGTTTGAAGGCGATATAATTACTCCTATAAGCGATTGTGAAGTAGTAGGAGTGATCAAATCAGATAAAGACATTTTAATAATGGAAGCTAAAGCAATAGTTACTTTAGAAATGATTTGTTCAAGATGTTTAGATACCTTTATCTATCCAATAGATATTGATATAGAGGAGAGGTTTACAAATAATAATGAGCTTCAATCAGAAGAGATTATTATTGTACTTGATGACGTTTTAGACATCACAGAAATTGTTGAAAATAATATAATTTCAACCTTACCTATTAAAAGACTTTGTAAGGACGACTGTAAAGGACTATGTCAAGAATGTGGTGCTAACCTTAATAAAGAATCTTGTTCTTGTATTAAAGGTGATGTAGATATTCGATTTGATGTCCTAAAAAGTCTGTTCAACAATAAGGAGGTGTAATTATGGGAAATCCTGCAAGAAAGTGTTGTAGCGCAAGAAGAGATTCTAGAAGAGCTCAAACTTTTAAAGCTAGCTTACCTGGCATAATTGAGTGTCCTCAATGCCACGAAATGAAGCTTGCTCATAGAGTATGTAAAAACTGTGGATTCTACAAAGGTAAAGAAGTTGTATCTTCAGAAAAATAAAAGAAAGTCTTTTGACTTTCTTTTATTTATATATTTAGAAATTTTAAAGAAAATACTACAATTAGTATTTTCTTTAAAATTTCTAAAGAGAGAGGTTAAATTTATGAAGATAGCTATTGATGGAATGGGTGGCGATAATGCACCAAGCGCTGTTATAGATGGAGTTATAAAGGCGATAAATGAATATAAAGAAATTACATTTTACATTACAGGGCCAGAAGAAAAAATTTTATCAGAACTTTCTAAATATGATTATCCAAAAGAAAGAGTAATATTAATTGATGCAAAAGAAGTAATATCAACTAATGAGCATCCAGTTATGGCTTTAAGAAAAAAGAAAGATTCTAGTATAGTTAAGGCTTTAAATTTAGTGAAAGAAGGAACATGTGATGGGATAATATCAGCAGGAAGCACAGGTGCATTCTTAGCTGGATGTACGTTGATTGTAGGAAGAATAAAAGGTGTTGAAAGACCAGCTCTAGCTCCTATAATGCCAGGTAGAAGAGGAAGCTTTATGATTGTTGATGTTGGAGCAAATGTAGATTGTAAACCAGAATATTTAGTTCAGTTTGGAAAAATGGGTAGTATATATTATAAAAATATTTTTAATGTAAATGAACCTAGCGTTGGACTTTTAAATATTGGGGTTGAAGAAGAAAAGGGAAATGAGCTTACAAAAGCAACATATAAACTTTTAAAAGAAGAAAATTCTATTAAATTTATAGGAAATATAGAACCAAGGGATATACCAACAGGTGATACTAATATCTTAGTAAGTGATGGTTTTTCAGGAAATACAGCATTAAAAATGTATGAAGGATCAGCTAGTAATCTTTTGGGTATGATAAAAGATGAAGTAATTAAGACGGACATTAAAAGCAAACTAGGAGTTTTACTTTTAAAACCATTTTTAAAAGGTATAATGAAAAAGTTTGATTATAAAGAATATGGTGGAGCACCTTTTCTTGGTGTCAATGGTATTTGTATAAAAGCGCATGGAAGTTCAGATGGAAGGGCTTTTAAGAATGCTATTAGACAAACAAAAACTTTTTATGATAGTGGTGTATTAGAAGAAATAAAAAAAGAATTTTCAAGTGAAATATAAATCTTCTTAATAAACTATAAAATTCATATTGACGAGCAAGATAATATATACTATTATCTAAATGTAGAGTTTGGGAGGTGAAATAAATGTTTGAAAAGATTCAAAATATTGTAGCTGATAAGCTAAGCATAGATTTAGAAAGTATTACTATGGACTCATCATTTATTGAAGATTTAAATGCTGATTCATTAGATATAGTTGAACTTATAATGGCGTTAGAAGATGAATTAGATATGGAAATACCAGACGAAGATGTTGAAGGCTTTAAGACAGTTGGAGATGTCGTTAACTATGTAAAAGCTCATCACGAAGAATAAAATAATCCCGCCTATAAGCGGGATTTTATTTATAACTAGTTTATTCTTGAATTTGTTATGTTAGAAAAATAAATGGTAAATATTATTTATTTAAAACTCTCTAGCAAGTTGAAGAATAAACTTCAAGGAGTGTATAAAATGAATAAATATAAAATTGGTGATATAGAAAATAACTTAGGAGTTTATTTTAACAATCCTTCATTATTAAAGACGGCATTAACTCATAGTTCATTTGGAAATCAATTTAAAGATGCTAAATATAATGAAAGATTAGAATTTTTAGGAGATGCTGTATTACAACTTTGTATTACAGAGTATCTGTTTAATAATTTTAAAACTAAATCAGAAGGTGAATTAACTAAAATTAGAAGCTTAATAGTTTGTGAAAATTCGCTTTATGAAATTGCAAAGAAATTAAATCTTGGTGAATATATACGTATGAGTAAAGGTGAAGAACTTACTGGTGGTAGAGATAGAATATCAATACAAGCAGATGCAGTAGAAGCAGTAATAGCTGCTGTTTACTTAGATAAAGGTAGTGGGTTTGCTCAAGATTTTATATTACTTCATTTTGAAGAAATAATAAAAAAAGCAATAAACAATGAAATAGTTTTAGATTTTAAAACTAAGCTTCAAGAATTACTACAAAAAGATGGAGAAATTTTAATACAATATGAATTAGTTAAATATGAGGGTCCGCCACATAGAAGAAAGTTTTTTACAAATGTAATTATAGATGGTGAGGTTATGGGAGAAGGATCTGGATATAGTAAAAAAGAAGCAGAACAAAATTCAGCAAAAGAAGCATTAAGAAGATTGGAAAGTATTAATGAGTAAAAATTATTATATAATACCTATATTTGTGCCACATGAAGGTTGTCCACATAATTGTGTATTTTGTAATCAGGATAGAATAACAGGTCTTAAGGATACTGTAACTACAGAGATTGTAAGAAAAACTATAGATGAATATTTAGAAACTATAAAAAATAAAGAAGCAACTATAGAAGTTTCATTCTTTGGAGGAACATTTACAGCTATCAAAGAAAAAAAGCAGCGAGAATTTTTAGAAATTGCAAAAGAGTATAAAGATAAAAAGCTTATAAATAAAATAAGGTTATCTACAAGACCAGATGCAATTAATGATTATATATTAACATATTTAAAAGAATACAGTGTTGATATAATAGAACTTGGTGTTCAATCTTTGGATGATGAAATTTTAAGGAGAGCTGGAAGAGGACATAGTGTTTTAGATGTTAAGAATGCCTCGGAGTTAATTAAAAAATATGGGTTTATTTTAGGGCATCAAATCATGCCGGGATTACCTGGAGATACATTTGAAACAGATATTAAAACAACTAAATTATCAATTCAGATGAAACCAGATATTTGTAGAATATATCCATCTTTAGTTATAAAAGATACACCTATGGAAGAAATGTATTATAGAGGAGAGTATACTCCTTATTCATTAGATCAGGCTGTTGAAATAAGTGGAACTATGTATGAGTTATATAGGGAGAATAATATAACTGTAATTAGAATTGGATTACAGCCTACAGAAAGCATAAATGAAGGTGGAGATATAGTTGCAGGACCATTTCATCCAGCATTTAGAGAACTAGTTGAAGGAAGTTTAATTTCAAATTTAATTATTAAAAATATAAAAGAATCAGATAAATTGATAATTAATATAAATCCTAAAGATATAAGTAAACTTTATTCAAATAAGAAGAAATATTTTAATATGATAAAAAATAAAGATATTTCGGTAATACAAAATCCTAAAATTGATAGGGGTAGTATAGAATTATCAGTTAAAGGTAAAAATTTAATTATAAAATATTAGCGAGAGGGGACTCTCGCTTTTTAAGTGTATATCAGAATTTATTGATATTTTAGTGTCTTTAAGATAAAATTAATAGAAATAAGGAGTGTTGTTTATGAAAAGAAAGACTAGAGAAAAATTGAAAATAGTAATGATTGTTTTTATTATTTTAAGTTTCATTATAGGATTTTTACCAGCATTATTTTTACTATAAGGAGTGGGATGAGTGTTTTTAAAATCACTAGATATAAGAGGATTTAAATCCTTTGCAGATAAGACAGAATTAAAGTTTAACAATGGAGTAACTGCAGTAGTAGGACCCAATGGTAGTGGTAAAAGTAATATTTCAGATGCGGTAAGATGGGTTTTAGGAGAACAAAGCATTAAGATTCTAAGAGGGGGGAAGATGGAAGATGTAATCTTTGCTGGAACTCAATACAGAAAACCAGTAGGATTAGCACAAGTTTCTTTAACTTTAGATAATAGTGATCAGAAGCTTTCAACGGAATATAATGAAGTTACTGTATCTAGAAGAATATTTAGATCAGGAGAATCTGAATATTTAATCAACAATAAGAAATGTAGATTAAAAGATGTAACCAATCTTTTTATGGATACTGGTATAGGTAAAGAAGGTTATTCACTAATTGGACAAGGGAAAATAGAATCTATTTTAAGTGGGAAACCTGAAGAACGAAGAGCACTCTTAGAAGAAGCAGCAGGAATAGTTAAGTTTAAAACTAGAAAAGAAGAAGCAGAAAAAAAATTATCTAATACTGATAATAATTTAATTAGAATAAGAGACATAATATCCACTTATGAAGAGAGAATAGAACCATTAAAACTTGAAAGAGAAAAAGCGATTAAATTTAATGAGATTTCTTGTGATTTAAGAAAAAATGAGGTTTCTCTTTTAGTTAAACATATAAAAACAAAAGAGGAAGAATTAAAATACTTCAATGATGAATTGAATAAAAAGAATTATATTATAGAAGAAAAAAGAAATAAGTTAAATATTCAAAAACAAGAACTTAAATTAATTGAAAAAGATATAGAAAATTTAGAAGAAGAAACTAATAAAGATAAGGATTTATATTATGAAATTAAAGATATAATTAATGAAGATTCTAAAAATATAGAATTAGCTAGAGAGAGAATAAAAAATCTTCAAGAGAAAATAGAAAAGAATGAGGAAGAAATTAAGAATATAGAATCTAAGATTAAGCAGTTGACTGAAGAAAAAGATAAACTAAATGTATCTTTAGATTCTAAATTATGTGAACAAGAACAAAAGAAGTTGTTTATAGATGAATTAGAAAAATCACAATTAAATTCTTCAAATGAATTTAAGAAAATGGAAGAAGAATTTAATGAATTAAAGGAAAATGAATTTGAACTTTTAAGAAGTAATTCAGATATAAAAAATGAAATAACATTAATAAGCAGAGATATTTCATTAAAAGAAGAAAAGAAACTTGAATTAGAGAAGTCATGTGAGTTTATAAGTCATAATATATCTATCAATGCAGCGACTTATGAAAAATTATTAGATATTATAAACAATGAAAAAGATAAAATAAATTCTCTTGAAAAAGCTATATTAGAAGAAAAGAGTTCTATGACTGCATTAGTTAGAAAATTATCGAATACAGAAAATGAACTTAGAAATTTAAACAATAATTTGGCCAAGCTAGATGCGAATAAAAACATGTTAGAGAATCTAGAAAAGCAGTACGAAGGATATAATAAGTCAGTTAAAAGACTAATGGAAGCTATTGAAAAAGAAAAAATATCGAATGTAAAAAATACTAAAGTATTAGGCGATATTTTTAGTGTATCTAAGGAATATGAAGTTGCTATAGAGATAGCGCTAGGAGCATCAATTTCTAATGTAATTACCGAAAATGAAGAAAATGCTAAGAGATTAATTAAATATTTAAAGGATAATCATTTAGGAAGAGCTACATTTTTACCTTTAAATATAATAAAAGGTAAAAGATTAATTTTAGATAACAAAATCGCAAGTGTTAATGGCTATATTGGTTTGGGAAGTGAAATAATTTCATGTGCACCAGAATATAAAGATGTCTTAGATTATGCATTAGGAAGAATAATAATATGTAAAGACATGGACTCAGCGTTACAAATATCAAAATTAGGTAGCTATAAATATAAAATTGTTACTTTGGGTGGAGAAATAATAAGTCCTGGTGGAGCATTGACAGGAGGAAGTATATATTCAAAACATACTAATGTACTTGGTAGAAAAAGAGAAATTGAAGAAATCTCATTACAAATAGAAAAAAGTAAACTAAAGTATATTGAATACCAAAAAGAAATAGTTGATTTAAAAGAGAAGATTAAAGTTTTAGATGAAGAGATATTAAATAAAAAAGATGAAATTCATGATAAAAATATTGAAATAACTAAAAAACAAAGTGAAGTTCAAAGGCTACAAACCGATACAAAGAAATTTAAAGATAACTTAGAGATTACTAATAATGAAATTTTACGAATAGCTAATGAAATAATTAACTTTAATAATAAACTCGAAAATAAAAAAATAGAAATTAAGTCTATTGAAAATAAAAATACATTTAATAAGGATAGAAGTTTACAATTAGATGAACTTATAAAAAATAAATCTAAAGAAATAAATGAGAATAATGAAAAAATCACTGAAGCTAAAATATATAAAGCAACACTAGATGAAACAATTCAAAATAAAAAAAATGAGTTTTTAAGGCTAGAAAAAGATTTACAAAGTTTATTTATAAAAGAAAAAGAATTTAAAAATGAAAATCAAAATAATATCTATAATCTGAAAAAAAATGAAGATGATATAGAGAATAAATTAGTTAAAATTAAAGAAAATAATAATAAAATTCAAGGTTTAGAAAAAATATTTAAAGATAAAGAATTATTGAAGGAAAAACTAAAAGAAAAGTTCACAGAAAAGGATAATTTAATAAATAATATTTTTCAAATGATTACTCTTGAAGAAAAAGATCTTAATAAGAGTGAACTTAGTAAGGCTAAAAAAGAAATAGAAAAAGAAAATTATTATAAAAAATTAAATGAAGAATTGGAATTAACATATGTAGAAGCTTTAGATATCGCAGCAGAAGTCGAAGATGAAGAAAAAGTAAAAGAAATAATTTTTAAATTAAAGTCTCAGATAACAGCATTAGGTATAGTGAATTTAGCATCTATTCAAGAATATGAAGAAGTTAAAGAAAAGTTTGAATTTATGTCATCTCAAGAAAATGATTTAGAAAATGCTAAAAAAGAATTGCAGTCTGTAATTGAAGAAATGACAATTAAGATGAAAGAGTTGTTTAAAGAAAATTTTAAGGTGTTAAATTATAATTTTAATCAAACTTTTAAAGAATTATTTAAAGGTGGAAGTGCTGAACTTATTTTATCTGACGGTGATGAACTTACAGCTAATATAGAAATAAATGTACAGCCACCAGGAAAAAAATTACAAAATATAAATCTAATGTCTGGTGGAGAGAAAGTTTTATCTGCTATAGCATTATTATTTTCAATATTAAAAATGAAACCAACACCATTTTGTATATTAGATGAAATAGAAGCAGCGTTAGATGATGCTAATGTTTATAGATATGCTGAGTTTTTAACTAAGTTTTCAAAGAACACACAATTTATAGTTATAACTCACAGAAAAGGAACTATGGAAGTAAGTGATGTTATATATGGAATTACTATGGAGGAAAAAGGAATTTCCAAAGTTGTATCTGTAGATTTATCAAATAATTAAAATAATAGATATTACTATAAAGTTATGTTTTGAAATAACATTTGTATTATAGTATAAATATACTTAAAATTTAGGAGGAATTAGACTTGTTTGGAAATTTGTTTAATAAATTAAAAGATGGATTAACTAAAACTAGGGATAACTTAACTGATAAAATAAATGAAGCTTTAAATATAGCTATATCTATAGATGAAGATTTATATGAAGAATTAGAAGAAATATTAATAACATCTGATATAGGTATGGATACAACTATAGATATAATAGAAAGATTAAGAAGTAAAATACGTAAAGAAAAAATCAATGATCCACAAGAAGTTAAACCAGCATTAAAAGAAGTAATAAAAGAAATGCTTTTAGAAGGTAACTATGAAGATAATAATGATGAAAAGAAAGTGATGCTAGTAATTGGAGTTAATGGCGTAGGAAAAACTACATCAATAGGAAAGTTAGCAGCTAAAAATAGAAGAAATGGAAAAAAAGTTTTACTTGTTGCAGCAGACACATTTAGAGCAGCTGCAATAGACCAACTAGAAGTGTGGAGTAAAAGAGCAGAGGTTGATTTAATAAAACATACAGAAGGAGCAGATCCAGCAGCAGTAGTATTTGATGCTATTGAAGCATCAAAAGCTAGAAATACTGAAGTGTTGATATGTGATACTGCAGGAAGACTTCATAATAAAAAGAATTTAATGAATGAATTAGAAAAGATAAATAGAATAATTGATAGAGAATTGGTTGGTGTAAAAAAAGAAACTTTATTAGTACTAGATGCAACAACAGGTCAAAATGCAGTTATTCAAGCAAAACAATTTATGGAAGTATGCCCGATTGATGGTATAATTTTAACTAAATTAGATGGAACTGCAAAAGGAGGGGTAGTACTTTCTATAAAACAAAGTTTAAATATTCCTGTTAGATATATAGGGGTAGGAGAAGGAATAGATGATTTACAAGAATTTGATGCAGAAAGTTTTGCAGAAGCATTAATTTAAGTATATAAGTTCTGATAAAATTTGTCCGTTAATATAAATCTTAGAATATTTATAAAGATAATAACTTAATTAGAACATATATATATTAAATAAAAACAATATCTTAAAGATATACTGTAAATTTTGTTTCAAATGTAAGAAGAAAAATAAGTTAAAAATCGGTTATTAGATTATTTGTCTGACAAAGTAAGTAGGAAAATATATAAATATACTGGTATATTACTTTTGAATGGTATTAAAAAATCTGCTGTTAAGTAAAAATACTTGACAGCTATAATAAATCCTGTTAAAATCTCTTTTGTGGGTAAGGTGATTTTATGGAAGATCGAGTTGAAATTTCATTATTTATGGATTTATATGGTCCGTTATTAACTGAAAAACAACGTAGCATTATGGAATTGTACTATAATGACGATTTATCTTTAGCAGAAATAGCTGAATTAAACAAAACAAGTCGTCAAGCAATTCATGATTTAATTAAAAGATGCTATAAACAACTTCTGTTATATGAAAGTAAGCTTAACTTACTTCAAAAGAGTATAAAAAGAGAAAAAGATATTATGAATTTTTTAGAAGATATAAAAGAAAAGTATTCTATAAATAACGATGAATATTTAATATTAAAAGAAAGACTAGAAAATTTATAAGGAGGAGGTAAACATGGCTTTTGAAGGTTTAGGCGAAAAATTACAGGAAACTTTTAGAAAGTTAAAGGGTAAAGGAAAGCTAACTGAAAAAGATATAAAAGAAGCCATGAGAGAAGTAAAGCTTGCATTATTAGAAGCAGATGTTAACTATAAAGTTGTTAGAGGATTTATTTCAAATGTTAGCTCTAAATGTGTTGGAAGTGAAGTACTTGAAAGCTTAACACCAGGGCAACAAGTTATTAAAATAGTTAACGAAGAACTTACTAATCTTATGGGTGGAAGTGAGAGTAAACTTAATTACTCTAGTTCAGGCACTACAGTTATTATGTTAGTTGGTTTACAAGGGGCAGGTAAAACTACAATGTGTGGTAAACTTGCATTACAACTTAGAAAAAACAATAAAAAACCATTATTAGTTGCATGTGATATTTATAGACCAGCAGCTATAAAACAATTAGAGGTAGTTGGAAAGCAAATTGAAATTCCAGTATTCTCTATGGGGGATAAAGTTAATCCAGTTGATATTGCAAAAGCTGGTATAGCTCATGCTAAAGATAATGGTAATAATGTTGTTATTATAGATACAGCTGGTAGACTTCATATAGATGAAGGTCTTATGAAGGAATTACAAGATATTAAGGAAAATGTTAAGCCGTCAGAAATACTTTTAGTTGTTGACTCGATGACAGGTCAAGATGCAGTAAATGTTGCAGAAAGTTTTAATAATGATTTAGATATAACTGGAGTTGTATTAACTAAGTTAGATGGTGATACTAGAGGTGGAGCTGCACTTTCTATCAGAACAATTACTGATAGACCAATAAAATATATTGGTACTGGTGAAAAGATGAATGATTTTGAAGTGTTCCATCCAGATAGAATGTCTTCAAGAATTTTAGGTATGGGAGATGTATTGTCTCTTATAGAAAAAGCACAATCAGCAATAGATGAAAAAGAAGCAGCTGATTTAGGTAAAAGGATGTTAAATCAAGAATTTAATTTTGATGATTACCTAATGGCTATGGAACAAATGAAAAAGCTTGGACCTTTAAACAAAATCTTAGAAATGATACCTGGAATGAATTCAAAAGAACTTCAAGGTGTTGATTTAGCTAAAGGTGAAGAAGCTATGAATAAAACAAAGGCTGTAATTCAATCAATGACAGCTAAAGAAAGAAGAAATCCTAGTTTGCTTACTTCAGGATCTACAGCAGGTTCTAGAAAGAAGAGAATAGCAAAAGGAGCAGGTACAACAGTACAAGAAGTTAATAAACTCATGAAAAGCTATGATATGATGAAAAAGAACATGAAACAAATGAAATCATTACAAAAACAAGCTAAAAAAGGTTTGTTTGGAAAGATGCCTTTCTAGAGTAGAATTATAGATAGTTATTTTTTGAAGGAGGTGAAATTAAAATGGCAGTTAAAATTAGATTAAGAAGAATGGGAGCTAAAAAAGCACCTTTCTACAGAGTAGTTGTTGCAGATTCAAGAAGCCCAAGAGATGGTAGATTCATCGAAGAAATTGGTTACTACAATCCAATAACTGAACCAGCTGAAGTTAAGATTAACGAAGAAAAAGCTAACAAATGGTTACAAGATGGTGCACAACCAACAGATGTAGTTAAAAAGCTTTTTGCTCAAGCAGGTATTAGCAAGTAATTTTGTGGAGGTGAAGTCTATAATTAGTATTACTAATTATAGAGGTTTATGAAGGAATTAGTTGAGTTTATAGCTAAATCACTTGTTGATAATCCAGATGAAGTTACTGTTAATGAAATAATTGGAGAGCAATCAATAATTTTAGAGTTGAAAGTAGCCCCAGAAGATATGGGCAGGGTTATTGGTAAGCAAGGAAGAATAGCAAAAGCCATAAGAACCGTTATAAAATCCGTAGCCATTAAACAAAATAAACGAGTTATAGTAGAAATTATTTAAAAATAAAGAGTTAGGGTTAGTCCTAACTCTTTTTAAGCATTTAAAATAAAGATTATATTTTAAAATCAGTGTTGATATTTTAGTATAAAAACTTGTTTTAATATTATAATAAAATATCAACATTGATTATAATATAGTAAAATATATATGAATTAAACAAAAAGCTGAAGGAAGTGAAAATATTGGCGGAGTTATTTAAGATTGGACAAATAATAAATACTCATGGAATTAAAGGGGAAGTTAAGGTATATCCATTAACTGATGATGTTAAAAAGTTTAAAAAGTTAAAAACTGTTTTAATTAATGGTGAAGAACGAGAAATACAAAGTGTTAAATTTCAAAAAGATAGAGTTATTTTAAAAATAGAAGGTATAGACTCTATGAATGATGCTGAAACTTATAAACAAAAATATATTGAGACACCTAGAAATGAGCAACAGCCACTTGAAGAAGATACATATTATATTGTAGATCTAATAGGTTGCAACGTATATGATACTGAAGGAGTAGAACTAGGAAAAATATTTGATGTAATAAATACTCCTAATAATGATGTATACTGGATAAAGGAGCCTAAAGAATTATTAATTCCTGTTTTAAAAGATATAGTTTTAAGTATTGATATAACAGAAAAGAAAATAGTAATTAAACCAGTTGGGCAGTGGCAAGATGAAGATTAGTATACTTACATTATTTCCAGAAATGTTTTCAATTTTTAATCATAGCATTATAGGAAGAGCACAAGAAAATAATATAATAAATTTTGATATATTTAATATACGTGATTATACTTTAAGCAAGCATAAAAAAGTAGATGATTATCCATATGGTGGAGGTGCTGGGATGGTTATGGCTCCTCAACCTATTGTAGATACAATAAAAGTTGCTAAAGAAACTAATAATGCTAAGGTGATTTTTTTAGGTCCTAGAGGAAAAACATTTAATCAAGAAGTTGCAAAAGAATTATCAAAAGAAGATGGATTAATATTTTTGTGTGGACATTATGAGGGAATAGATGAACGTGTATATAAATATATTGATATGGAATTTTCTTTAGGTGATTTTATTTTAACAGGTGGTGAAATGGCTGCAATTCCAGTTATTGATTCTATACTTAGGCTTATACCGGGAGTTTTAGGAAAAGAAGAAAGTTTTATGGAAGAATCATTTTCAGATGGGTTGTTAGAATATCCTCAGTATACAAGACCATATGAATTTGAAGGTGAGAGTGTACCGGGAATACTTTTATCAGGTCATCATGAAAATATAAGAAAATGGCGAAGACTACAATCATTAAATATAACAAAACAAAAAAGGCCAGATTTATATAAAAATATTAATTTAACAAAAGAAGATAAAAAACTTTTAGGAATAAAAAATAAATAAATTATATTGAAACATATAAAAAAATATGTTATTATTGACTCTGTGCTAGTACGGGCGTTCCTCTGTCACGTAGAAATTCTGTTAAGAACGTCAAATTATCTTTTAAGGAGGGAATGCACAATGAACGAAATAATAAGAGCTATTGAAGCTGAACAATTAAGAACTGACCTACCAAACTTTAAGATTGGTGATAACGTAAAAGTTTATGTTAAGGTTAAAGAAGGTACAAGAGAAAGAGTACAAATGTTCGAAGGTACTGTAATTAAGAAACAAAACGGTGGATTAAGAGAAACTTTCACTGTAAGAAGAGTTGCTTATGGATGTGGTGTTGAAAGAACATTCCCAATGCATGCACCAATAATCGAAAAGATCGAAATCTCAAGAAGAGGTAAAGTAAGAAGAGCTAAACTTTACTACTTAAGAGATAGAGTTGGTAAGGCTGCAAAAGTTAAAGAATTATTAACTAGATAGTTAGATTAAAAGGTGGACTGTTTCAGTCCTCTTTTTTTCTATATTAAATAAAAAGTATGCTGATTGGGGGGCTTTAAGCCCCTTTTTATTCTCTAGAATACTATAAAGATGTTGCAATTATCCATCTTTATTTAATATTACTTTTTATGATTTTACTGTAGATGTAAACTTGTAACAGATATAAAAATTAGAATTTAAGATAATTTTATTAAACGAAGTTTAGAGAAAATAAGGCTAGATAATCTAAAGAATAAAAATTAAGTTTATAAAAATAAATAGTTAATTAAAAGTATATAAGTTCTAATAAAATTTATTTATTAATATAACTTTTACGATATTTATAAATTCTATAATTTAACTATTATAGTAAAGAACTTATATAAAAAAATTATTATATATGATTCTAAAGAGGATAATGTTAATATAGATATTAATTTTTATAAAAATTAAATAAAAATTATAAATGTATTAACTTAATTAGAACATATACATTTAAGGAGGAATAACAAATGGCAATTAATTGGTTCCCAGGGCATATGAAAAAAACCCAAAGAGAGATAAAAGAAAATTTAAAGTTAGTTGATGCTGTCATAGAAATAAGAGATGCTAGAATACCAAGAAGTTCGGCTAATCCAGATATTGATAATTTATTAAAAGGTAAACCAAGAATAATACTTTTAAATAAAAGTGATTTAACAGAAGATAAGGTTACTAAACAATGGATTAAAGATTTAATAAAAGAAGAGGTTAAGGTATTAGAAGTAAATTGTTTAAAAGGTGATGGATTAAAGGCTATTAAACCACTGTTATTATCATTACTAAAAGAAAAACACGATAGGTTAAAAGCAAAGGGAATGGTTAATATAACCACTAGAGTTATGGTAGTAGGTATTCCTAATGTAGGTAAATCAACTTTTATTAATAAAATGGCTAGAAATAGTATAGCTAAGACAGGAGATAGACCAGGGGTTACTAAGAGTAAACAATGGATAAAAACTTCTATAGGTATAGAACTTTTAGATACTCCAGGCGTATTATGGCCTAAATTTGAGGATGATGAAACAGCTTTAAACTTAGCTTTTACAGGTGCTATAAAGGATGAAATAATGGATATCGAAGAGCTTTCTTATAAGCTTGTTGAAAGATTACAAATGTACTATGCTGATAAACTAAAAGAGAGATATAAGATATTAGAAACTTTTGAAGATCCATTAGAAACTTTAAACGCTATAGCAAGAAAAAGAGGTACATTAATTTCAGGTGGTCAAATTGACTATAATAGAATAGCAGTTATTTTATTAGATGAATTTAGAGGTGGAAAAATCGGAAAAATATCATTAGAACGTCCAGGTGTTAAAAATGAAGAACTTTCTTAATCTTGACATAAGTAAATTATCATATAAAAACATAAAAGAAGAGATAAATTGTATTTCGATTCAAGAAAATTATAAAAATAAACAACTAATAGATTTAATTGAAGTTTTATTAAATGATAAAAGAAAGAATGTATCTTCACTAGGAAATCATATAAAGAAAGAATTAAATTTATATTTAAATGAAATTAAAAGAGTAAAAACAATGTATAATTTTGATAAATCTTTTGGAGATTACAAGATTATTGCAGGGGTTGATGAAGTTGGAAGAGGACCTTTAGCAGGACCAATTGTTGCTTGTGCTGTTATTTTGGATTTAGATGTATTAGAAGAAAATTTAATTTTATATTTAAATGATTCAAAAAAGTTAAAACCTAGTAAGAGAGAGGAACTTGCAGAGATTATTAAAGAAAAAGCGTTGGCATATCATATAGGAATTTCATCAAGTTATGAAATAGATGAGAAAGGAATAGCTTTTTCAAATAATAAAGTTTTTCTAGATGCATGCAATTCTTTAGAAATAAAACCAGACTTAGTTTTATCAGATGGATATTTAATTAAGAATGTAAAAATAGATAATAAATCTGTAATAAAAGGAGACACTAAAAGTGCAAGTATTGCAGCAGCATCGATACTTGCTAAAGTTTATAGAGATAAGCTTATGACTGAATATGCTTTAAAATATCCTTATTACGATTTTGAAAATAATATGGGATATGGAACACAAAAACATATAGATGGATTAAAAAAATATGGAAAGTGTGATATACATAGAGATAGTTTTTTAACTAAAATTTTATCTGATAATATTTAATAAGGCACAATTAAAAAAATCGTCCTATAAATGTAAAGAAAAACATTTGTAGGACGATTTTTAATATAATCTAAAAGCATCTTTTATATGATTTATTTTAAATAATTGATTATATAGATTTAAATATACTTCAATAACATCAAATCTTACATTTATATATTGAATATTTTTATAGACCATATATGATTTGGTAACTTTTATTATAGAATTTTGTTTAGAAATAGATACAGCTTCTTTTGGCATTCCATAATCATAATTATATCTTCCTTTTACTTCTAATATTATTAATATATCATTCTTTAAACAGATAATATCTATCTCACCTAAAAAATTTCTAAAATTACAATCCAAAATTTTATATTTATTTTTAATTAAATAATTTTTTGCTAATAATTCACAATAATCACCAATATCTTTGTTTAATTTTTTCATTAATAAATTCTCCTAAAACATATTATTAAGTTCTAATTGTTAGATAAAGCTTAAAAATCGTTATTTTATTAATTAACTACTTAAATAAACTTTATACATATCTTATAAGAATATTATCAAAAAGATTCTTTTAGTGATTTATAATAAATTCAAATCTAATAATAACTTATATAAAAATGTAATTTATAAAAATATTTACAAAGGATATAAAAAAATAAGATATATTTCCCTATAATTTTTTTCGACACATGTTTCAAAAAGCAAATCATTCGAAAAAAATGTTAATATGATTAATTTGGTAATCTATGTCTATAATCTTAAAGGGGTGATATATATGTCTGTAAAAATAATAAGTGCAACAAATAACGGTTTAGAAGGATTTTTAATAGAAGTAGAAGTTGATATATCAAAGGGTCTACCCATGTTTTCAATAGTAGGTCTTGCAGATACATCTGTTAAAGAATCAAAAGAAAGAGTACGGGCAGCTATTTTAAATAGTGGTTTTGATTTTCCTTTAGGGAGGATAACTATTAATTTGGCGCCAGCCGATGTAAGGAAAATAGGTTCGCTTTTAGATTTACCTATTGCAATAGGAATACTTATTGCATCTGGGCAGATAAAAAATAATTTAACAAATGAACATATAGTATTTGGAGAATTATCTTTATCTGGAGAATTAAAAAGTGTTAAAGGAACAATACCAATAATAATAGAAGGCATAAAGAAAGACATAAATAAATTCATTTTTCCTTATGAAAATCTAGAAGAAAGTTATTATTTTGAAGAAGGAAAGTATTATCCATTTAAGAATTTAAAAGAAGTTATTTCTTATATTACATATAATGACTTACTTCCTTATGAGAATGCTAATTTAATAGTTAGAGACAATGATATAGGAATATTAGATTATGGAGAAGTTATAGGGCAATATTCCTCTAAAAGAGCATTAGAAATTGCTGCTGCTGGTAATCATAATATACTACTGTACGGGGAACCAGGATCAGGAAAAACAATGCTTGCAAAAGCATTAACATCAATATTACCACCATTATCTAAAGAAGAATTAATAGAGGTTGCTAAGATATATAGTGCATCAGGTCTTATGATAAAAAATTCAGTTTTAAGACGTCCTTTTAGAGCGCCACATCATACAACAACAAAAACGGCTTTAACTGGCGGAGGAAGAGAAGTTAAGGCTGGAGAAATAACACTAGCACATAATGGAATATTATTTTTAGATGAAGTATTAGAATTTAAAAAAGATGTTTTAGAAGCATTAAGAGAACCATTAGAAGAAAAACATATTAATATAACTAGAATTAGTGGAAGTTATACAATGCCAGCTAATTTTTTATTAGTGGGTGCCTTTAATCCGACAGAAGAAAGACAAGATGAGGTTTTAGATGGTGGACTATATTCAGGATATCATACTAAAAAGTATTTTAAAAAATTTTCAAGTGCTTTGTTAGATAGAATTGATATATTAAATTTTGTGCCTAGATTAAATTATGAAGATATTGAAAAGAGGGAAGATTCCTATGATTCTGAAGCAATGAAAGAAAATGTAATGAAAGCAAGAGAAGTTCAAAAAGAAAGATTTAAAAATACTAAGTATAAATATAATTCTGATATAAAAGGAAAAGATATATTTGATATATGTAAAATAGGTAAGAAATGTGAACAAATATTAAAACATTATTATAATACTTCTAGTGTATCCCTAAGAGGATATGGAAAGGTAATTAAGTTAGCAAGAACAATAGCAGATATAGAAAAAAGTGAAGAAATTTTAGAAGGCCATATATTAGAGGCTTTTAGTTATAGAAAAAATATAAATGGAGAAGTTATATAAATAGTAAAAGGAGAATTTATATGATTAATTATGAATTATGGTTAATGTTATTAGATATAAGTAATAATCAAAAAATTAAATTAATAGATAAGTATGAAAATGAAGAAAATATATATAATAATTTTGAGGACATTTTAAAACAAAACAAGAGTTTATCAAAAAAATTAAAAAATTTTGAAAAGAATAATTTGTTATATCAAGTAATAAATTTAAATAAACTATTAAATAAGAGTGGAGTAGGATATATAACCTACTCTAATCCTTTATATAAAGAGAAGTTAAGGCAAATGGATAATCCACCTTATTATTTATTTTATAAAGGAAATATTGACTTAATAAATAAAAAATCTTTAGCCATTGTAGGTGCAAGAAAATGCTCTAATTATGGTTTGGCTGTAACAAAGCTCTTGACAAAGGAGATTATTACTAATAATATAGCGATTATAAGCGGTGGAGCAAGAGGAATAGATTCTATTGCTCATAAAACTTCATTAGAAAATAATGGTGAAACAATAGTAGTGCTAGGATGCGGTATAGATATTGTTTATCCTCCAGAAAATAAAGTTTTATTTTCTAAAATTATTCAAAATGGATTAATTCTTTCAGAGTTTCCATTTGGAATGCCACCGTTAAAGTGCAATTTTCCATTAAGAAATAGAATAATTAGTGGATTAAGTGATGGCGTAATCGTTATAGAAGCAACAGAAAAAAGTGGTTCTTTGATTACAGCTAGAAAAGCACAAGAACAAAGTAAGCCAGTTTTAGTTGTACCAGGTTCTATCTTATATAAAGGATCAGCTGGATCTAATAAACTGATAAGAGATGGATGTGAAATTTTAACAGAGGTGGAAGATTTGTATAGGTTTTTTGAAGGAAATAATATAAATATAAGACCTATGCCAATTAGGCCAGAAAAAAGTGAAATTTTAGACATTATTACGGATTCGCCGGTTCATATTGATGAGATATTTAAAAATACCTGTGTTGACAGAGGGGCTTTATATGCGTTATTATTTGAAATGCAAATAAAGAATGAAATAATTTGCCTTCCTGGTAATTACTATATAAAAATAATCTAAAGAATTTAGGGGGTGAGTACTTCATAAAATTTTTATGAAGTGGTAGCTATGGGTCAAAAACTTGTAATTGTAGAGTCGCCGGCAAAAGCAAAAACAATCGGCAAATATTTAGGAAAAAATTATATCGTGGAAGCCTCTATGGGGCATGTTAGAGATTTGCCCAAAAGTAAATTAGGTGTAGATATAGAAAATAATTATACACCTAAGTATATAACTATTAGAGGTAAGGGAGAATTAATAGATAAGCTTAGAAAAGCTGCTAAAAAAGCTGATAAAGTATATTTGGCAACTGACCCCGACCGTGAAGGAGAAGCAATTTCATGGCATTTAGCTAATATTTTAAAAATATCTGAAGAAGAAAATTGCAGAATAGTTTTTAATGAGGTTACTAAAACAGCGGTTAAAGAGGCTATAAAACAAGCGAGAACAGTAGATTTAGATTTAGTTGATGCACAACAAGCCAGAAGAATATTAGACAGACTTGTAGGTTATGAAATAAGTCCGATTTTATGGAAAAATGTTAAATGGGGACTTAGTGCAGGAAGAGTGCAATCAGCAGCATTAAAATTAATATGTGATAGAGAAGAGGAAATTAAGGCTTTTGTTCCAAAAGAATATTGGTCAGTTGATTGTATATTAAAAAAAGAACGAAAAAAATTCCCGGTAAGACTTTCAACATATAAAGGTAAAAAATTTGAAATTAATACTGAAGAAGAAGCTAATAAAATAATAGAAGAATTAAATGCAGATAAATTTATAGTAAAATCAATAAAAAAAGGAAAAAAAATTAAAAATCCTTTACCACCATTTACAACAAGTACTCTTCAACAAGATGCAAGTAAAAAATTAAATTTTATGACTAAAAGAACTATGTCAATTGCACAAGTTCTTTATGAAGGAGTAGAAGTAAAAGGATATGGCACTGTTGGTTTAATTACTTATATGAGAACAGATTCTGTAAGAATTTCAGATGAAGCACAAGCAAGCACTAAGACGTTTATAGAAAACGAATATGGAAAAGAGTATTTACCAGCTTCACCAAGAGTATATAAAGGAAAGAAAAATATACAAGATGCGCATGAAGCTATTAGACCTACGTATGTTGATATTACTCCAGAAGTTGCAAAGAAAAATTTAACACCTGAACAATATAAATTATATTCTTTAATATGGAATAGATTTGTTGCTAGCCAAATGGCATCATGCAATTTAAATACAAATTCAATTGATATATTAAATGGAGAATATAAATTGAAGGCATCTGGTTCAACAATAGAATTCGACGGTTTTATGAAATTATATGAATATTTAAATGAAGATGATGAAAAATCAGTTACTTTACCTATATTAGAAGAAGGAGAAGAATTAAGCAGTTCTTCTATTGAAGGAAAACAACATTTTACTCAACCATCTCCAAGGTATACAGAAGCTTCTTTTGTTAAGCTATTAGAAGAAAAAGGTATTGGAAGACCTAGTACTTATGTTCCAACTATTTCAACATTGCTTGGAAGAGCTTATGTAGTTCGTGAAAAGAAAAATTTAATTCCTACAGAACTAGGATTTATAGTAAATAATATAGTGAGTGAATATTTTAAACAAATTGTAGATGTGGATTTTACTGCAGATATGGAGAAAAAGCTTGATAATGTTGAAGAAGGAAAAGAAAATTGGACTAAAATAGTTGAAGAATTCTTTATTCCGTTAAAAGAAGCTATTGAAAAAGCAGAAAAGGAAATATCTAAAGTAGTTATAGAAGATAAAGTAAGTGATGTTAAATGTGATAAATGTGGACGTATGATGGTAATAAAAAGAGGAAGGTATGGGGAATTTTTAGCTTGTCCGGGTTATCCAGAATGTAAGAATGCTAAACCTATAGTTGAAGAATTAGATGTTCCATGTCCTGAATGTGGAAAGAAAATAGTTGTCAAAAAGAGCAAAAAAGGAAAGAAATTTTTTGGATGTTCAGGATATCCTGAATGTACATTTGTAACTTGGTATGAACCAGTTGAGGAAAAATGTCCTAAGTGTAATTCCTATATGGTTCTTAAATACTCAAAAAATAAAGGAAATTATGTTAAATGTTCTAATCAAGAATGTGATTATACCAAAGAATTACCTGAAGAAAAAAATGAATAGCCTAAATATAAAAAATACTTATATTATTATGTCGAATTTAAAAAAATACTGTTGTAAACCTATATTTTATGTGATAGACTAAAACTATTAGGACTTACAAGAAAATTCATTAAATTAAGAATTTTCAAAAAGATTATATTCTGTTTGTATAATCAAATATTATTGTGAGGTTAACAAGGAGGATAAAAGATGTCGTCTCTATTAAATAAGACAAGAAGATTAAATAAAATTTTACAAAAATCAGGAACTGATCCTTTAGCATTTCAAGATATATGTTCACTTTTAAGTGAAGTTTTAGAATGTAATGCATATATAGTAAGCAAAAAAGGTAAAGTTCTAGGATATACTTTTTCTAAAGGCTTTGAATGTGAAGCAATGAAGAAAAAAGTTATAGAAGATAAACAATTTCCAGAAGATTATAACCTTACACTTTTAGAAAGTAATGAAACTTTAGCTAATCTTTATAATCAAGGTAGATGTGTATTTGCTGAAATCGGAGATTGCAAAGCAAAAGATAAGGTATCTACAATAGTTCCTATTATGGGAAGTAGAGAAAGATTAGGTACACTTATATTGGCAAGATTTGGTACAGAATTTACTGATGATGATTTAGTATTAGTAGAGTATAGTGCTACTATAGTAGGAATGGAAATGCTTAGAGCAATGCAAGAAGAAATTAGTGAGCAAACAAGAAAAAAAGCTGTTGTTCAATTAGCTATAGGTACTCTTTCATATTCAGAACTAGAAGCAGTAGAACATATATTTGAAGAACTAAATGGAAATGAAGGTCTTTTGGTTGCTTCAAAAATTGCTGATAAAGTAGGAATAACTAGAAGTGTTATTGTTAATGCATTAAGAAAATTTGAAAGTGCAGGAGTAATTGAATCTAGATCTTTAGGAATGAAGGGTACTTATATTAGAGTATTAAATGAAAAATTATTAGAAGAACTTAAAAAAATAAAATAATATTTTGAATTATTGGTATATTCTATATTAAAATTAGACGAGCTATAAATAAAAGAAACTAAGCAAAACTTAGTTTCTTTTATTTTATTAAATTATTTATTGAAATAAATAAAAAAAAGATTTTTTTTTGTTGATACCTTAAATACCTTATGTTATACTGTTTAAGGTAACAAATACACACATTATCCAATTCATAATTTTGGTGCCCTTTTAGGGAAGAATTGTGAGTAGAAGATGATGGAGGTAAAAACCAAGGAGGTAACAAAATGTCAGTAATATCAATGAAACAATTATTAGAAGCAGGTGTACACTTCGGACACCAAACAAGAAGATGGAACCCTAAAATGGCTCCATATATTTTCACAGAAAGAAATGGTATTTATATCATAGACCTTCAAAAAACAGTTAAAAAGGCTGAAGAAGCTTACAACTTTATTAAAGAAGTAGCTACTGAAGGTAAAGATGTACTTTTCGTTGGAACAAAGAAGCAAGCACAAGAAGCTATCAAAGATGAAGCTATCAGAAGCAACATGCACTTTGTAAACAATAGATGGTTAGGTGGAATGTTAACAAACTTCAGTACTATTAAAGCAAGAATTAAGAGATTAGCTGAAATAGAAACAATGCAAGAAGATGGAACATTCGAAGTTCTTCCTAAGAAAGAAGTTATAAAATTAAAGGGAGAAATGGAAAAACTAGAAAAGAATCTTGGCGGTATCAAAAACTTAGATGCAGGTAACATAGGTGCTATGTTCGTAGTTGATCCAAGAAAAGAAAAGAATGCTATATCAGAAGCAAAAATTCTTGGAATACCTGTAGTTGCTATTGTAGATACTAACTGTGATCCAGAAGAAGTTGACTATGTGATTCCTGGTAATGATGATGCTATAAGAGCTGTTAAGTTAATAACTGCTAAAATGGCTGATGCTATCATGGAAGGAAGACAAGGCGAAGAATTAGCTGAATAGTTTAGATAATAGAAGGCAAAACATATATGTTTTGTCTTCTACCCTAAATTGCAAGGGTTACCTTTATCTAAGAATATAGAAAATTAACTTTTATAAAGTCTAATATAAACGTATACTCTTAGATAAGTTCTTCTAAAATTTAGTTTGATAAATTATTAAACTAAATATAAGGATTAATAGATATTTAAGGAGGAATTTAATAATGATAACTGCAAAATCAGTTAAAGAATTAAGAGAAAGAACTGGCGCAGGAATGATGGACTGCAAAAAAGCATTAACAGAAACAGATGGTGATATCGAAAAAGCTATCGAAGTATTAAGAGAAAAAGGACTTGCGGCTGCTGCTAAGAAATCAGGAAGAGTTGCTGCTGAAGGTCTAGTTAAAACATATATTTCTGAAGATAAAAAGAGCGGAGCAATTGTTGAACTTAACTGTGAAACAGATTTCGTTGCTGCAAATGATGAATTTATAGCATTCGCTGATACTTTAGCTAAAATAGCTGTTACAACATCAGCTACAACAGTAGAAGAGTTTGTTAATGGAAAATTTGATGGAGAAGCTACAGTTACTGAAGCTTTAACAGGATTGATCGCTAAACTTGGCGAAAACATGACTGTAAGAAGATTTGTTAAATTCTCATTAGATAATGGTGTAGTTAAGAGCTATATCCATGGTGGCGGAAGAATCGGAGTTTTAGTAGAAGTTGCTTGTGATACAGAATCACCAGTAGTTGAAGAAGTAGCAAAAGAACTTTGTATGCAAATAGCTGCTGCAAATCCATTATTCTTATCAAAAGATCAAGTGGATCAAGACGCTATTGAAAAAGAAAAAGAAATCTACAGAGTTCAAGCTCTAAATGAAGGAAAACCAGAAAAAATCGTTGATAAAATGGTTATGGGAAGAATTCAAAAGTACTATAAAGAAGTTTGTCTTCTTGAACAACTTTGGGTTAAAGACGGAGATAAAACAATAACTAAGTTTATTGAAGAAAAATCTAAAGAAGTAGGTTCTCCAATTACAGTTAATAGATATGTAAGATTCGAAAGAGGAGAAGGAATCGAAAAAGTTGAAGAAAACTTCGCTGAAGAAGTTGCTAAACAAATCGGAAAATAGTAAAATATATAAAACTAAAGAGGACACTCTGTGTTCTCTTTTTTTAAAGAGAATAACTTGAATTTCATACATTTTTATAACACCTAATATTCGGGAGGGATTTTTTAATGACAAATTGTAAATACAAGAGAGTAATTTTAAAACTTTCAGGAGAAGCGCTAGCAGGAGTTAGTGGATTTGGTCTTGATTTTAATGTAGCTAAAAGAATAGCTTTAGAAATCAAAGAATTGATTGATATGGGTGTAGAAGTAGGAGCTGTAGTTGGAGGAGGAAATATCTGGAGAGGTAGAAGCGGAGAAGGTATGGATAGAACTACTGCAGATTACATGGGTATGATGGCAACTTGTATAAATGCATTAGCATTACAAGATTCTTTAGAACAAGTTGGAGTTAAAACAAGAGTCCAAACTGCTATAGAGATGAAAGAAGTTGCTGAACCTTTTATCAGAAGAAGAGCGATGAGACATTTAGAAAAGGGAAGAGTTGTTATTTTCGCAGCGGGAACTGGAAATCCTTATTTCTCAACTGATACTACTGCAGCTTTAAGAGCAGCTGAAATTGAAGCAGAAGTAATCCTTCTAGCAAAAAAAGTTGATGGAGTATACGATAAAGATCCAGTAAAGTATCCAGATGCTAAAAAATATGATACACTATCATATATAGAAGTTTTAGATCAAGGATTACAAGTAATGGATTCAACTGCAACTTCATTATGTATGGATAATGAAATTCCAATACTTGTATTTGGATTGGATGAACCAGGAAATATTAAAAGAGCAATAACTGGTGAAAACATCGGAACCTTGGTAAAAAAGAAATAGGAGGATAATCATGATCAAGGATATCATTAAAAATGCAGAAACCAAAATGAAAAAAACTATATCTGTTTTAGAAACAGATTTAAGCACTATGAAGGCAGGAAGAGCGAATCCAAGTATGCTTGATAGAATTCAGGTAGATTATTATGGAAGCATGTGTCCATTATCACAAGTGGCAAATATTTCTGCTCCAGAACCTAGAGTATTAATGATAACACCATGGGAAAAAACACTATTAAAAGATATAGAAAAATCTATACTAAAATCAGATTTAGGTTTAAATCCTTCAAATGATGGTTCAGTAATCAGATTAATTATACCTGAATTAACTGAAGAAACTAGAAAAGATCTTGTTAAGAAAGTAAAGAAAACAGGAGAAGAGTCTAAAGTAGCAGTAAGATCGATAAGAAGAGATGCTAATGAAAAAATTAAAGGATTAAAAAAAGACGGTGAAATATCTGAGGACGAAATCAAAAAAGGTGAAGATGATGTTCAGAAGAAGACTGATGCTATTATAAAAGAAATAGATAATATAATAGTTGCAAAAGAAAAAGAGATTCTGTCAATATAAATCTTAAAAACCTGCTATTTAGCAGGTTTTTTCCTTAATTAATAATGTAATATTCAAAAAAATAATAGATTACTATGCTTTTATATTTTATTTCATGCTTTGTTAGTAAATTTAGATAATAATCTTACTATTATCTTGATTTTATTTCCTTGTTTGAAACAAGATATAAGAAGTATCTTTAAACTATTGTTTTCTTTAATATGGCTAAATCTTAAATTTGTGTTTTAAGGCATAATCAAAAAAATAACAAGTCCATCTGCCAAGCTTATTTTTCATTATACTGAGTCAATAGATTTGCCTAACATGATGGCTATGAGACCAATTTACTTTCTTGTCTAATGAAAAATAATCATGGTATTTTGGACTCGTTATTTTCATTCATATGTCTAAAATCCTTATATAAGGAAAAGATAAAAGCACAGATCAAAAGGGGGATGAACATGTTAGAAATATTTAAGGCAAAAAAGCGTTATAAAGAAGAACTTATTTTAGATATGAATAACGTACCTAAACATATAGCTATAATAATGGATGGGAATGGACGTTGGGCTAAAAAAAGAAATTTACCTAGAAGTATTGGACATAAAGCTGGAGTTGAAACTATAAGAAAAATAGTTAAAGAAGCTAAAAGATTAGGAGTTAAATATTTAACTTTATATGCATTTTCTACTGAGAATTGGAAAAGACCTAAAGAAGAAGTAAATGCATTAATGAAACTTTTAGTTTTGTATTTAAAAAAAGAAGTAGATGAACTTAATAAAAATGGAGTTAAAATAAATGTTCTGGGTGATATAGAAAAATTTCCTACAGAATGCAAAGTAAGTTTAGAAAGAGCCATGGAAATAACAAGCAAAAATGTTGATATAAATTTAAATCTTGCATTAAATTATGGTGGAAGAGATGAATTAGTTAGAGCTGTAAAACTTATAATAAAAGATTTGGAAGAAGCAAAAATAAAAACTGATAATATTAATGAAGAGTTAATATCAAATTACATATATACTAAAGGAATGCCAGATCCAGATTTGATTATTAGACCTTCAGGGGAACAAAGGCTTAGTAATTTTTTATTATGGCAATGTGCTTATTCAGAATTCTGGTATTCTGATATAGCTTGGCCTGACTTTAACGAAGATGATTTACAAAAAGCTATATTAGATTACCAAAATAGAGATAGAAGATTTGGTGGAATAAAGTAAAAAAAGGAGTGATTGTTTTTTGAAATCTAATAACAGATACTTAGGCGCGCTTATGATTGCTCCATTTATAATATTTATTTTTCTTGGAGGAATTTATCTTAAAACTTTTGTAATTTTATTATCAGCTATGGGACTTTGGGAATTTTATGAGGCTTTAAAAAATGCAAAATTTAAACCAGTATCATTAATAGGATATTTATTACTAATAGCATATTATTTTTTGAATAATGATTTTAATATTATGATGTATGTTATTATATTTGCTATGTTTATATTATTGATAATACCTGTTATAAATTTAAAGTATACTTTTATAGATGTCTCTTTAACACTATTAGGTTTTATTTATGCAGGAATTCTTTTTAGCTTTGTATATTTAGTTAATACAAAACCTAATGGGGAATTTTTAGTGTGGCTTATATTTATAGGTTCTTGGATGACTGATACAAGTGCGTATTATGCAGGAAGATTTTTTGGAAAGAATAAACTGTGTCCTAAGGTTTCACCAAAGAAAACAATAGAAGGGTCTATAGGAGGACTTTTAGGTTCTATTTTATTTTGTGGTATTTTTGGATTTATAGTTAACAATTATCAATTTATTATGCCGTTATACCATTATTTAATTATAGGTGCTTTATGTGGAGTATTTAGTCAATTTGGTGATTTAGTTGCTTCATCAATTAAAAGGTATGTTGGAATTAAGGATTATAGTAATCTTATTCCGGGACATGGAGGAATACTTGATAGATTTGATAGTATACTATTTTCAGCTACAGTGTTATTTTATTATTTAACTTTTATAGTTAATATATAATTATTGTTATATAAAAAACTATCTCAAAAACATTTTTATGTTTTGGGATAGTTTTTTGTTTTTTATAAACCTTTAAAAAAATAAAAAACGACAGTTCTATAATTATTTTGGCTATTTTTTTACTATAAAATAATAATTTAAATGTAACTTAAAGCATATATTATAAAAAGTAATTTATGGGTGGTGGATAGTATTTTTCAAAAATATAAAAAAATTATTTCGTTAGTTATATTACTCTTAATAATGCTTATAATTACATATGTTATTAAATATTATTTTAAGCCATTTTTATCTATGATTATAATATTCTTAATAGCGAGTCCTTTATATAAAGTGCTTATTAAATTAGATATTCCTGATAAAATAGCAGGGGCTTTAAGTATTGTTATAATAAATATTTTAATGATTCTCTTGATATTATATTTGGGGAGTGGAATTTTTGATATTGTTCAAAAGATATATATAAAAAATATGGAAACTATAAATAGAATTATACAGGATATATGCTCTGCAATTAACTTTAAATTTGAAAAGTTGGAGTTTGGGAAAAGTGTAATTTCTATTATAAATCAGGAAACTATAAGAAAAGGTGCTTTAACTACTGGGGAAGGAATAATAGCATATTTTATAGGTAATATATCAGCTTTTTTTATATTGGTGGATATGGAAAAACTTCAAAATATAATTTTAATATTATTTCCTCAAGAAATGATGATAAAAATAAAAAAACAAAAAGAGAATTTTGGTAAAATGTTTACTATAGAAATAATTTTAGTATTAATTTCTACTCTTGAGATTATGGTTGGTTTTTTGATACTTAGAATACCGAATTCATTTATTCTAGGAACCCTTTGTGGTGCATTAGATATATTGCCATATGTTGGGACTATAATTGTATTTATTCCAATTATAATATACAATATTATAATGAAAGATTTTATACATGCCTTTGGTCTTATGTGCTTATATATATTAGTTCAAGTGATAAGAGAAATTTTAGAGGCTAAATTTTTAAGTGATAAACTAGATATACATCCTTTATTAGTACTAATTTCTATATATATTGGTGTACAAATTTTTGGTATACTTGGAATATTAGTTGGGCCTATGTATAGTATTTTAGCTAAAGAAATAATTTATAGTTAGATGTATTTTAAAATGTAAAATTAATACACAAATATTATTTTTATAATATCCATAATATACTTTTAGGAGGATAAATTAATGAAGAAACTTTCTATATTAGGGGTTACAGGTTCTATTGGAACTCAAACTCTAGATGTAATTAAAAAATCTAAAGGAGAATTAAAACTAATTGGTGCTACAGCTAATTCATCAGTTGAGAAGATGATTAAAATAATAAATGAATTTGATCCTTTATATGTGGGAATGATGAATATAGAGTGTGCAGAAGAAATAGAAAAATATTGTAAGAATAATAATAAATGCACAAAAGTATTTTCAGGAATGGATGGAATTAATAAAATAGCTTCGTTAGAAGAGGTTGACATAGTATTGACATCTTTAGTTGGTATGATAGGATTGGAACCTACTATAAAAGCGATAAGAGCTAAAAAAGACATAGCTTTAGCTAATAAAGAAACTTTAGTTGTTGCTGGAGAACTTGTTATGAATGAAGCTAAAAAATATGGTGTAAAAATATTACCAGTGGATTCAGAACATAGTGCAATATACCAATCATTAAGGGGAAATAATTTAAAAACTTTAAAGAAAATAATCTTAACTGCTTCTGGAGGACCTTTTAGAGGTAAAAAATTAGATGAGTTAAAATCTATAGAAGTAGAAGATGCATTAAAACATCCTAAATGGAATATGGGAAGAAAGATTTCGATTGATTCTGCTACTTTAATGAACAAAGGTCTTGAAGTAATAGAAGCTCATTGGCTTTTTGAATGTGCATATGAAGATATACAAGTAGTAGTTCATCCTCAAAGTGTAGTACATTCAATGGTTGAATATACTGATGGAAGTATAATTGCACAGTTAGGTGCACCCGATATGAGGTTACCAATACAATATGCACTTAATTATACAGAAAGAAAAAATCTTATTGCTAATACATTAGATTTTTATGAAGTTTCTAAGTTGACATTTGAAAAACCTGATTTAGAAACTTTTAAAGCATTAAAGCTTGCATTTAAAGCTGGAAAAATAGGTGGACTTATGCCAACAATATTAAATGGGGCAAATGAAGCTGCTGTAGAATTATTTTTAAATAAGAAAATAAAGTTTTTAGAGATATCAGAAATCATAGAAAAATGTATGGATGTTTTTAAAGATGAAGTTAAAAAATATTTAACATTAGAAAACATAATTGATTTAGATAAAAAAGTTAAAGAATATGTAGTATCTAGTATATAGGAGAGGATGGAGTAGGATGTATATTATTTGGGCAATATTAGCTTTTGGTATACTAATAATAGTTCATGAATTTGGACATTTTGCATTAGCTAAATTAAATGGAGTAAAAGTTGATGAATTCGCAATAGGAATGGGACCAAAGATATTTTCAAAGCAAGGAAAGGAAACTAAGTATTCATTAGGGATATTTCCAATAGGCGGATATGTAAAGATGATGGGGGAAGAAGAAGATGTAGAGGATGAAAGAAGTTTTTCTGCAAAATCACCTTTAAGAAGAATTAGTATAATAATTGCTGGAGCAGCTATGAATTACATATTAGCTATATTATTATTTGCAACTATTTTCGGAAAATTTGGTTATAATTTATCTGAAATAGCAACTATCAAAGAAGCATCTCCTGCTTATGAAGCAGGTTTACAAGAAGGAGATAAATTCTTAAAAGTAAATAATTCAAAAGTATTTACAGCTGATGATGTTTTAACTGGAATACTAATGTCAAAGGGAGAACCAGTAAATTTTACTATAAAGAGTGGAGAAGAAATTAAAAATATTGCAATTACTCCTGTGCAAAATGAACAAGGACAATATCAAGTTGGGTTTTCTTTAGGAAGAGAAACTAATCCAACTTTAGGAGGAAGTATTAAGCAAAGTTTTAATCAAACAATATCGTTAGTTTCTCAAACATTTAAATCATTTAAGATGTTATTTACAGGAAAACTTAATGTTAAAACTGATGTTGGTGGTCCTGTTACAATAATTAAGATGTCTGCAGCAACAGCAAAAAGTGGACTTTGGAATTTAGTATACTTTGTAGGTTTTATTAGTGTTAGTTTGGCTGTATTTAATATGCTACCATTCCCAGCACTAGATGGTGGTTGGACTGTAATTTTATTAATTGAATTAATAACAAGAAGAAAAGTTCCTGATAAGATAGTTGGAGCATTAAATTATGTAGGATTTATGTTGCTTATAGGGCTTATGATATTAGTGACGATAAAGGATCTTGTATTCCCAGTTAAGTTTTAGGAGATGAAAAAAGTGGAAAGAAGAATTTCAAGGAAAGTTAAGGTTGGAGAAGTTTATGTTGGAGGAGATGCTCCTATAACAATTCAATCAATGACTAACACAGATACAAGAGATGTAGAGAAGACATTAAATCAAATAAATTTATTATATAATGCAGGCTGTGAAATCGTAAGATGTGCTGTCTTAGATATGGAAGCAGCAGAGGCATTAAAAGAAATAACTGAAAAATCACCAATACCAGTAGTTGCAGATATACATTTTGATTATAAATTAGCTCTTAAATCAATTGAAAATGGAGTATCAGCTTTAAGAATTAACCCTGGAAATATAGGAAGTGTTGAAAGAGTTAGATTAGTTGCACAGGCTTGCAAAGAAAAAAACATACCTATAAGAATAGGTGTTAATTCAGGTTCTTTAGAAAAGGACATATTAGAGAAGTATGGAAGTCCTACACCAGAAGGATTAGTTGAAAGTGCATTAAGACATATAAAAATTTTAGAAGATATGGATTTTTATGATATAGTTGTTTCTATAAAATCATCAGATGTTAGAATGATGATAGATTGCTATAGATTAATAGGAGAAAAATGCAATTATCCTCTTCATTTAGGAGTTACAGAATCAGGCACTGTTAATAAGGGTACTATAAAATCAAGTATAGGTATAGGAACTCTTCTTGCTGAGGGGATAGGTGATACCATAAGAGTATCTCTAACTAGTGATCCAGTTGAAGAAATAAAAGTTGCAATTGAAATACTTAAAGCTTTAGGACTTAAAAAAGGTGGAGTTAACTTTGTTTCTTGTCCTACATGTGGAAGAACACAAATTAATCTTATTAATATTGCGAATGAAGTTGAAAAGAGATTAGAGTCTTGTAATAAGGATATTAAAGTTGCTGTTATGGGATGTGTTGTGAATGGTCCAGGAGAAGCTAGAGAAGCTGACATTGGTATAGCAGGAGGAAAAGGTGAAGGGATTATATTTAAAAAAGGGCAGGTTATAAAGAAAGTTAAAGAAGAAGAACTTATAGATGCTCTTATGGAAGAAATAAATAATCTTTAATACGATAATATATTAAAATAATGTTTTATATTTTTTATTAAAGCATTATAATATAAGATGAGAATTTTTAGAGGGATGAAAATCCCTCTATTTATTTGTGGAAAGGAGAGTGATTCTTATAAGTAGAGAGTTTATACAAAAGTTAACAAAAGAAATAACTAATAATGAATCATTAGAAAATAAAGAAATAAGGCTACTAAGATTTCAATTTTATAAGAAAAGCGATGTTCTTAAAGTTACATTAAAATCTATAGAATCACTTAATAATCAAGAAGAAGAAGAATTAAAAAAAATAATTATAAAAAATCTAGGTTTTGATGTAAATATAGAATTTTTATGTTATAAGGATGTAAGCAATTTATCATTAGAAGAAATTAATGAAAAGCAATGGGTTAATGTTGCAGAAGAATTAGCAAAGAAATTTCCTCTATGTCGTCCTATTTTATATTCAAAACATAGAAAAATTGAAAATAAATCTATAAATATATATTCTGGAAATGAAACTCTTATAAAACATGTTTTAAATAAAAAATTAAATATATTATTACAAAATAATATAAAAGACATATTTAATGTTTCAACAAAAGTTAATTTTAAATTTGACTCAACACTTTTAACTACTGAAGAATATGAAGTTAAGAAGAAAGAGGAAAATCTTAAAATAATAAAAGAAGTTATGAACAATAGAGTAGTAACTAACCAAAGCAAACCTAAAACTTCTCAACAATCAAATGAGAAAAATTATAAAAACAATGAAAATAAGCGAGAATATAATTCATATAAAAGAGAACCTAAGGATGAGAATACTATTCTTGGAAGAGGAATAAAGACAGAACCTACTCTTATAAAAGATATAGATGAAACAACAGGATATGTTGCTATAATTGGAGAAGTTTTTAAAACTGATATCATTGAAACAAAAACAGGAAAAACAATTTTAACATTTTATGTTACTGATTATACTAGTTCAATTACAGTTAAATGTTTCTTAAAGGCACAAGAAAAAGAGGCTGTATTAGATGAAGTTAAAAAGGGACTTTATTGTAAAGTAAGAGGAGAAGCTGTATATGATACCTATGCAAGAGAAGTTGTAATAATGGGTAGAGATATAGCTAGAATGAAAAAAATAGAGAGAACTGATGGAGCAACAGAAAAGAGAATTGAATTACACTTACACACTAATATGAGCAGTATGGATGGAATAACCTCTGCATCTAAGATTGTTGAAACAGCTGCTAAATGGGGACATGAGGCTATTGCTATAACAGATCATGGTGTAGTTCAAGCTTATCCAGAAGCTCAAATTGCAGCAAAGAAAAATAAAATAAAGATACTTTATGGGGTTGAGGGCTACTTAGTTGACAATGGAGTTCCACTTGTAATAAATGAAAAAGGAAATTCATTAGATGATACTTTTGTAGTTTTTGATATTGAAACAACAGGATTTTCTCCAGTTAATGATAAGATAATAGAAATTGGTGCAGTTAAAATTAAAAATAGTGAAATTGTAGATAGATTTAGTTGTTTTGTTAACCCTGAAAGAGATATTCCATATAAAATTACAGAGTTAACAACTATAAATAATGATATGGTAAAAGATGCAGAAAATATTGCAAGCATACTTCCAAAGTTTATGAAGTTTTGTGAAAATAGTGTTATAGTTGCACATAATGCTTCATTTGATACTGGTTTTATTAAAAAAAATTGTAGAGATTTAAATATAAGATTTGATCTTCCAATATTGGATACAGTTACATTATGTAGGTTTTTATATCCTGAATTAAAAAAGGTTAAACTAAATATAGTTGCTAAGCATTTAGGAATTTCTCTTGAAAATCATCATAGAGCAGTAGATGATGCTAAAGCAACAGCAGATATACTTTTGAAATCATTTGAAAAGATAAAAGAAGATTATGAGATGAATGATTTAAAATCATTAAATGATTTATTTTTATCAAAGGTGGATATAAAAAAACAACCAACATATCATATAATTATTTTAGCTAAAACACAGCAAGGATTAAAAAATCTTTATAAGTTAGTATCAGAAGCACATATAAATAATTTCTTTAGAAGACCAAGAACTCCTAAAACATTGCTTTCTGAAATGCGTGAAGGACTTATTATAGGTTCAGCTTGTGAAGCTGGTGAATTATATAGAGCAGTCTTAGATGGAAGAAGTGATGAAGAACTAAAAGAGATTATTGAATTTTATGATTATGTAGAAATTCAACCTATTGCAAATAATAACTTTCTTATTCAAAAAGGTTCGGTAAAAGATGAAGAAGAATTAAGAGAGATTAATAGAAAAATATACAGACTTGGAAAAGAATGCAATAAACCTACAGTTGCAACGGGAGATGTACATTTTTTAAATCCTAATGATGAAGCTTTTAGAAGAATAATTATGGCAGGACAAGGCTTTTCAGATGCTGATAATCAACCTCCGTTGTATTTAAAAACAACAGAAGAAATGTTAAAAGAATTTTCTTACTTAGGTCAGGATATATCAAAAGAGGTTGTTATAGATAATCCTAAAAAAATTGCTGATAGCATTGATGTAATAAAACCTATTCCGGATGAAACATACCCTCCTAAAATTGAAGGTGCAGAAGAAGACATTAAAAATATGACGTTAAAAAAAGTACATGATATATATGGAGATAATCTTCCTGAAGTAGTACAAAAAAGATTAGATAAAGAATTAAATTCTATAATTAATAATGGATATGCCGTACTTTATCTTATAGCGCAAAAACTTGTTGCAAAATCTACAGAAGATGGATATTTAGTTGGATCAAGAGGGTCTGTTGGATCATCGTTTGTAGCTACAATGTCGGATATTACTGAAGTTAATGGCTTACCTCCGCACTATGTATGTCCTAATTGTAAAAAATCTGAATTCTTTTTAGATGGTTCAGTAAGTTCAGGAGCGGATTTGCCTAATAAAGATTGTCCAGATTGTAGAATTCCTTACAAAAAAGATGGTCATGATATACCTTTTGAAACATTCTTAGGATTTGAAGGGGATAAGGAGCCTGATATAGATCTTAACTTTTCAGGAGAATATCAAGGGGTTGTTCATAGATATACAGAAGTTCTATTTGGTAAAGGTCATACATTTAAAGCAGGTACAATTGGAACAGTTGCTGAGAAAACCGCATATGGGTATGTTAAAAAATATTTAGATGAAAGAGGAATTAGAGCATCACAAGCAGAAATAGAAAGACTTACAATTGGTTGTACAGGAATTAAAAGAACTACAGGACAGCATCCAGGAGGAATCATGGTTGTGCCTTCAGATAATGAGATTTATAATTTTTGTCCTATTCAGCATCCGGCAGATGATAATGATACTGATGTTGTAACAACACATTTTGATTATCATTCAATAAGTGGTAGACTATTAAAATTAGATATACTAGGACATGATGATCCTACTGTACTTAGAATGTTGCAAGATTTAACTGGACTTGATCCAAAAACAATACCTTTAAATGATGACAAAGTATTGAGTTTATTTACATCTCCAGATGCATTAGGAGTTACAAAAGAAGAGTTGGGATGCGAGGTTGGAAGTTATGGACTTCCTGAGTTTGGTACAAAATTTGTTAGGGGTATGCTTGTGGATACTCAGCCTAAAACTTTTGCAGACTTAGTCAGAATATCTGGACTTTCTCATGGGACTGATGTTTGGCTTAATAATGCTCAGTATTATATAAAAGAAGGTTTCACTACATTAAGAGACTGTATAGCAACAAGAGATGATATCATGGTTTATTTAATGTATAAAAATTTACCACCTAAAAGCGCATTTACAATAATGGAAAAGGTAAGAAAAGGTAAGGGTCTTTCAGAGGAAGATGAAAAATTAATGAAAGAACATGAGGTTCCAGAATGGTATATAGGGTCTTGTAAAAAAATAAAGTATATGTTCCCTAAAGGTCATGCTGTTGCTTATGTTATGATGGCTGTTAGAATAGCATATTACAAAGTTTATTATCCGGAAGCTTATTATGCAACATATTTTACAGTAAGGGCAGATGATTTTGATGCAAATCTAATATGTCTTGGAGAGGCTGCAATTAATGCTAAACTTCAAGAATTATATGAGCTTGGTAATAATGCAAGTGTGAAAGATAAAGGACTTATTACCGTACTAGAACTATGTTTTGAAGCATATAAAAGAGGAATAAAATTTTTGAGAGTTGATTTATATAAATCAGAAGCAGTTAAATTTAAAATTGAAGATGGAGCACTTCGTCCACCATTAAATGCATTACCAGGAGTAGCAGAAAATGCAGCTAAAAATATCGTAGAAGCTAGGGTTAATGGAGAGTTTATTTCAAAAGAGGATTTAAGAATAAGGGCAGGAGTTTCTAAAACAGTAATAGAAAGTTTGACTAATCATGGATGTTTAGAAGGTTTATCAGAAACAAATCAATTGTCTTTATTTTAGAAAATAAAGACACTTCTTCTTATAACTCTTGTATTTATCTATTGTTTATGATATGATGTAAGTAGTTTTTAATGACAATAGATTAAAAAAATGGAGTGGGAAGGTTTACCCGCTCTTTCTATTTGTAACGCAACTACTTTAAAATAGTTGCGTTTTTGATTACAAATTTATAATTAAAAACAAAATAAATAATTAAAATTGAATATTGAAAGGGAGGTTTAGAGAATTGAAAAAAGATATCTTAATTGAAAAAATAGAAGCATTAGTAAAACCGATTGTTTTAGAATTATCTTATAATTTATATTATGTAGAATATGTAAAAGAAAATGGAGAATTCTATTTAAGAATCTATATCGATAAACCAGAAGGAAGTATATCACTAAATGATTGTGAAACTGTTTCAAGAAGAGTTAGTGAAATGTTAGATGTGGAAGATCCAATTGAAGGCTCATATTATTTAGAAGTATCTTCACCAGGACTTAATAGAGGCCTTTATAAAGAAGAACATTTTAAAATGTTTATTGGAAGAGAAGTGTTAGTAAGATTTAATGGTTCTTTTAATGGAATGAAAAATATAAAAGGTATATTAAAAGATATAAATAAAGATTTTATAGTAGTTCAAGATAAAGAAGAAATTAAAGTTCCAGTAGAAAAAATAAAAAGTGCAAATTTAGAAGGGGAAATATAACAAGGAGGGTATAAAAATGAATCAAGAGTTTATAGGCGCTCTTAAAGAAATAGTAAAGGAAAAGGGGATTTGTGAAGATTTACTTTTTACAACTATTGAAGACGCTATGGTTGCAGCATATAAGAAAAATTATGCAAATTTAAATACGTCTGCACAAAATGTAAAAATAAGTATAAATAGAGAAACAGGAGAAATTCATGTATATGCTCAAAAAGTAGTAGTTGATGAGGTATATGATGATGTAACTGAAATTTCACTAGAAGAAGCAAAAGCTTTAAATCCTAAAAATGAAGTGGATGATATAGTGGATTTAGAAGTTACTCCTAAGAACTTTGGAAGAGTAGCAGCTCAACTTGCTAAACAAGTAGTTACGCAAAGAATAAAGGAAGCTGAAAGAAATATAGTATATGATGAATACAAAGAAAAAGAATTTGATATAATAACAGGTACTATATTAAGAAAAGATAAAGGTATGGTTTTCGTTAGTTTAGGCAAGATTGAAGGTATAATAGGTCCTAATGAACAAATGCCAAATGAAGAATATAAATTTAATGAAAAATTAAAATTATATATAGTTGAAGTAAAAAACACTTCAAAGGGTGCTCAAGTACATGTTTCAAGAACACATCCAGGATTAGTAAAAAGATTGTTTGAATTAGAAGTACCTGAAATATTTAATGGAACAGTTGAAATAAAAAGTATTTCAAGAGAAGCTGGTTCAAGAAGTAAAATAGCAGTTTACTCTAATAATGAAGAAGTAGATGCAATGGGAGCTTGTGTAGGACCTAAGGGAATTAGAGTACAAAATATAGTTAATGAACTTAAAAATGAAAAAATTGATATAATAAAATGGAGTAAAGATCCAGCAGAATTTATATCTAATGCTTTAAGTCCAGCAAAAGTATTAAGTGCTGAAGTTGATGAAGAAAATAAATCAGCTAAAATAGTAGTAGAAGATAATCAACTTTCTTTAGCTATAGGTAAAGAAGGCCAAAACGTAAGATTAGCAGCAAAACTTACAAATTGGAAAATAGATATAAAAAGTAAGTCACAAAAAGATGCTTTAGATGCAGAAGAAGAAAAACACTTAAATGAAGAGTTAGTTACTGAAGATGATATTGTTACTGAAGTTAATAATTCAGAAAGTGAAAATAGCATAGAAGAATAGAGAGGTGTTTTTAATGAAGGTTAAGAAGATTCCTCTAAGGATGTGTACTGGTTGCATGGAAATGAAACCTAAAAAGGAATTAATAAGAATAGTTAAAAGCCCAGAAGGGGAAATTTCTGTTGATTTAACTGGCAAAAAGTCAGGAAGAGGTGCTTATATTTGTAAAGATATAACATGCTTTGAAAAGGCTTTTAAAGCAAAGAGATTGAGCAGAAATTTAGAAAGCCCTATAAGTGAAGAAATTTATGAAAGATTAAAGGATGAAATAAAAAATGAATAAGTTTTTTAACTTTTTAGGAATTGTAAAGAAATCTGGAAATTTACTTGAGGGTTATAGTAAGTGTGATGACTTAAGAAATAAAACAAAGATTTATTTGTTTATAATATCTGATGATTTATCAGAGTCTTCAAAAGAAAAATTTAAAAAGCATTGTACTGAAAAGAATATACCATATATTGAGGATTTCTCCAAAGAACAATTAGGTATTCCAGTTGGTCGTGATGAAATTATGATTTTAGGAATTCTAGATAATAACATGGCAAAAAAATTGCTAGGACTATATGAGGAGGAGAAGAAATATATGAGTAGATAATAATAACGGGGGTGACTTTATGTCAAAAATAAGAGTGTATGAATTAGCAAAAGAACTTGATGTAAGTTCAAAAGACTTAATAACATTACTAATGGATGAATTTGGTGTCGAAGTAAAAAACCATATGAGTGCTATTGAAGATGAAGAAGCTCAATTAATAAAGGAATTAATTGCTACAAAATCTCCATCTAATGAAGAAGCAAAAAGCTTAGTTGATGAGTATGAAGAAATTTTATCAGATGAGCTTAATAAGGGACAAAAGAAAAAGAAAAAAATAAAAAGAGAAGATAAGGGTGAAGGTAAAGAAACTATGGAAGAAACTCAAATTATGATTGAAATCGGAGAAACTATTACTGTTAAGGAATTAGCTGAAAAGCTTAATAAACCTTCAAATGATGTTATAAAAACATTAATCTTCTCAGGAGTTATGGCAGCAATAAATCAAGAGATAGATTATGCTACAGCTGAAAAGGTATGTGAAAGCTATGAAGTATTAGTAACTAAAAAAGAAATAACTGAAGAACTTGAAGTTGTAGAAATAGATGAAGATGAAGAAGAAAATCTTTCAAAGAGACCACCAATAGTAACTGTTATGGGTCATGTTGACCATGGTAAGACATCATTACTTGATGCTATTAGAAAAGCAAGAGTTACAGATTCAGAAGCAGGTGGAATAACTCAACATATTGGTGCATATACTATAAACTTAAATGGAGAACAAATTACATTTTTAGATACTCCAGGACATGAAGCTTTTACAGCTATGAGAGCTCGTGGAGCACAAGTAACAGATGTTGTTATATTAGTTGTTGCAGCTGATGATGGAATTATGCCTCAAACTAAAGAAGCAATCGATCACTGTAAAGCAGCAGGGGTACCAATAGTTGTTGCAATAAATAAAATAGATAAACCAGGTGCAAATGCTGACAGAGTTAAACAAGAATTAACAGAACATGGATTAGTAGTAGAAGAATGGGGTGGAGATACTATATGTGAAGAAGTATCTGCAAAACAAAACTTAAACATTGATAAGTTACTTGAAATGGTTCTTCTTACTGCTGAAATGCTTGAACTTAAAGCTAATCCAAATAGAAAAGCAAAAGGAACTGTAATTGAAGCTAAACTTGATAAAGGAAGAGGTTCAGTTGCGAGTTTATTAGTTCAAAACGGAACTCTACATGTTGGAGATTCAATTATGGTTGGTTCTACATATGGTAGAATAAGAGCAATGTTTGATGATAGAGGTAAAAAGATTAAATCAGCTGGACCGTCAATCCCAGTAGAAGTATTAGGTCTTTCAGAAGTTCCAGAAGCAGGAGATAGATTTAATCAAGTAAAAGATGAAAAAACTGCTAGAATAATGGCTGATGCAAGAAAAGAAAAAGAAAAAGCAGAAACATTAAATAGTAATCACAGAGTATCATTAGAAGATTTATATAGCCAAATCAAAGAAGGGAAAGTTAAGGAACTTGCAGTAATAGTAAAAGCAGATGTTCAAGGGTCTGTTCAAGCTATTAATCAATCATTAGAAAAACTTTCTACTGATGACGTTAAGGTTAGAGTAATACATGGTGGAGTTGGTGCGATTACAGAAACAGACATAACTTTAGCAACAGCTTCAAATGCTATAGTTATTGGATTTAATGTAAGACCAGATAATAATGCAGTAGTTCAAGCTGACAAAGAAGGCGTAGATATAAAAACTTATAGAATAATCTATGATGCAATTGATGATGTTAAATCAGCTATGATAGGAATGCTTGAACCAGAATACAAAGAAGTAGTTTTAGGATCAGCAGAAGTAAGAGAAACTTATAAAATTTCAAATGTTGGAACAATTGCTGGTTGTTATGTATTAAACGGAAAGCTTCAAAGAAATGCTGAAACAAGAGTTATAAGAGATGGTATAGTTATTTTTGAATCTACTTTATCATCATTAAAGAGATTTAAAGATGATGCAAAAGAAGTAAATGCTGGATATGAATGTGGTTTAACTGTAGATAAGTTTAATAACATTAAAGAAGGCGATATCATTGAATGTTTCATGATGGAGGCAATCAAGAGAAAAGAGCTATAAAAGAGGTGATATAAATGCCAAACTATAGAGGCGGCAGAATTAACGAAGAATTTAAGAGAGAAATCAGCAATATTCTTCAAAATGAAATTAAAGATCCAAGACTTACAGCAATGATTTCAGTAACAGATGTAAAAGTTACTAAAGATTTAAGATATGCTAAGGTATATGTAAGTATTTTTTCTAAAAATGAAGAAGAAAAGAAGAATAACTTTAGTGCATTAAAAAGTGCTAGTGGATATATAAGAAAAACTTTAGGCCAAAGAATAAATTTAAGATATAACCCAGAAATAATAATGGAATTAGATGATTCAATAGATTATGCAATGCATATTGATGAATTAATTCATAAAGTAAGAGAAAAATAATGTCAATTAAGAATATAAAGGAAGAAATATTAAAATCAAAAAAGATTGGATTATCTTTTCATACATCTCCTGATGGTGATGCAATAGGAAGTGTTTTATCACTTCTTAAAGCACTTAGGAGCATAGGGAAAGAAGCTTATATTATTTCAAGAGATGTTATCCCTGATAACCTCTCTTTCCTTTCTTTATCTGAAGAAATTGATGGAAATACTTTAGAACCAGATAGCAATACAGATTTAGTGATTGTAATGGATTGCGGTAATGTAGAAAGAATATCTGCAAACTTAGACAAGTATTCTGGAAAAATAATTAATATAGATCATCACTTGTCTAATGAAGAATATGGATTTATAAATTATGTTGATCCAACTGCTGCAGCTACCGCAGAAATATCATATTTGTTAATAAAAGAGTTAGGAATTGATTTTAATAAGAAAACTCCTTTGGAAATAGATATAGCTAAAGCTATTTATACATCTTTAGTAACAGATACTGGATCTTTTAGGCATTCAAACGTGACTAAAAGGACTCATGCTATAGCTTCAGAACTTATAGAATTAGGAATAGATAATAGTAAAATTCATAGCAATCTTTTTGATAATAGAGATTTTAATAAAATAAAATTAATGGGTTATGTTTTGTCTAATTTAGAACTTGCATTAGGGAATAAAGTAGCTGTAATGCAAATACCTAAAAATATACTAGAAGAATTTGATTTAGTTAATTCTGATACTTCAGACGTAATTTCAATTGGCCTTGGAATTAAAGGAGTAGAGGTTGCTTTATTATTAAAAGATTCAGAAAAAGGCATTAAAATTAGTCTAAGATCTAAAAATGATGTTGATGTAAGAAAAGTAGCTGAACGTTATGGTGGTGGTGGCCACACTAAAGCAGCAGGAGCTCTTCAAAAAGATGTAGATTTAGAAGGTGCAAAGAGTAACTTATTAAAAACTCTTAAGGAAGAGATGAAATTATGAATGGAATTTTAAATGTATTTAAAAATAAAGGGATGACCTCTTTTGATGTTGTTAGAAAAATAAAAAAAGTATCTAATCAAAAAAAAGTTGGTCATACAGGTACATTAGATCCAGAAGCGACTGGAGTATTACCAGTTTGCTTAGGAAAAGCTACTAAAATTATTGATTATATAATGAATTCTAAAAAAGTATATGAAGTAAAATTCGAATTAGGAAAAAATACAACAACCTATGATTTAGAAGGTGAAGTTATAAGACAAAGAGACACTTCTAATATTAAAGAAGAGGATGTTAAAAAAGCTATATTTTCTTTTTTAGGAGAGTATAATCAAGTGCCACCAATGTATTCAGCATTAAAACAAAATGGAGTTAGACTTTATGATCTTGCAAGACAGGGAATTGAAGTTGAAAGAGAAGCAAGACGTATTACTATATATGATATTTCTGATGTTACTTATGATTTACCATATGTATCAATTAAAGTTACTTGTTCAAAAGGTACATATATAAGAAGTTTATGTTATGATATTGGAGAAAAATTAAATGTTGGTGCAACTATGGTAGAGTTGAAAAGAACTGAAACTTCAATATTTACTGAAAAAGATAGTGTGAATATAGAATATTTGACATCAGAAAATATAAAAGATTATATTATAAGTATTGAAGAGGCATTATCATTTTATCCTAAATTAACTGTGAATAACTCTTTTACAAAATTATTAATAAATGGTGTGAAAGTATATGATAGAAGATTAAGTGATGAGGTTATAGAAAAAAATATTTTATATAGAGTTTATGATAAAGAAAATATGTTTATAGGACTTGGAAAACAAGATAACCAAGGATTTAAGATAGAAAAATTATTAGTTTAAATTTAGGAGCAAAAGTATGGTTATAATAGAAAATAATTTTGGAGATGTACAAACTTATAACAACTATGTGGCTATAGGTAGTTTTGATGGGTTACATATTGGTCATCTATCATTAATAGATAAGGTTACTGAAATTGCAAAAAAAAATGAAGGTAAAAGTATGGTGTTTACCTTTAAAAACCATCCAAGAAAATTTATAAATCCTAAAAATACTCTTAAACTTTTAATGGAAAACGATGAAAAAGAAAAAATTTTAAACGACAAGGGTATTGATATATTATATTTTGCAGATTTTAATGAAGAGTTTATGAAAATAACTCCTGAAAAATTTATAGAGTTTTTATATAAAAAATTAAATATAAAAGGTATAGTTGTAGGATTTAATTATAAATTTGGATATAAAAACTCAGGAGATATCGAAGTTTTAAAAAGCTTACAAAATAAATATGGGTACGAATTATATATTATGGATCCTTGTACATATAAGGATGATATTGTAAGCAGTACAAGAATTAGAAGAGAATTAGAAGATGGAAATGTTTGTGAAGCAGGTGTAATGCTTAATAGACCATATTCTATTAATGGGAACGTTGTACATGGAAGAAAAATTGGTACAACAGTTCTTGGGTTTCCTACAGCAAATATAGAATACAACAAAAATATTCTTTTACCTAAAATAGGTGTATATTATACTAATGTTAGGGTAAATAATAGAATATATAAAGGGATGACTTCAATAGGAAATAATCCAACAGTTAGTGGGAAAATGTTAACTGTAGAAACTCATATATTGGATTTTAATGAAGATATATATGGAGTAAATATAGAAGTTTACTTTATAAAAAAAATTAGAGAGCAAAAAAAGTTTAATGGAGTAGATGAATTAATAAAAGAGCTTCATAAAAATAAAAGTTATGCAGAAAACGAGAATATTGTTATTAAATAATATTATTATTTACAATAATACTTCGTTTTGATATAATACACATTGAACCTACTTCTAAGTTTAAAGGTGCCATCTTTTTACTTGGAAATAAGGGGATAAAATACACGGAGGTGCACTTATGGATAAGGCAAGAAAATTAGAAATCATTAAGCAATTTGGAAGAAGTGAAGGAGATACTGGTTCACCAGAAGTTCAAATCGCATTATTAACTGAAAGAATCAACTCATTAACTGGACATTTAAAAGTTCACAAAAAAGACCATCACTCAAGAAGAGGTCTTTTAATGATGGTTGGACACAGAAGAGGTCTTTTAAACTACTTAGCTGATCAAGATATCGAAAGATATAGAACTATAGTAAAACAATTAGGTTTAAGAAGATAATTTTTTTAGAGCGGATCTTCCGCTCTATTGTTTTAAAAACTATAAAATTAAGAAAATAATTGAAGGGAGGGTTTCAAAAGATGAATAACGTTTTAAAAACTAACATCGCTGGAAAAGAGATGAAAGTTGAATTCGGAAAAATAGGGATGTTATCAAATGCAGCTACTTTTATGAGCTATGGTGATACCGTTATTTTAACTAATGTTAATGCATCCGAAGAACCAAGAGAAGGAATAGATTTTTTCCCGTTAAGTGTTGAATATGAAGAAAGATTATATGCTGTAGGTAAAATACCAGGTGGATTTATAAAAAGAGAAGGAAGACCATCAGAAAAAGCTATATTAAATGGAAGAGCAGTTGACAGAACTTTAAGACCGTTATTTCCAAAAGGATATAGAAATGATGTTCAAGTAGTTTGTACAGTAGTTTCAGTAGAAAAAGATAATTTACCTGAAATTTTAGCAATTAATGCAGCTTCAACTGCGTTATGTTTATCAAGCATACCATTTACAATTCCAGTTGCAGCTGTGCAAGTAGGATTAATTGATGGTAAGTTTATTGTAAATCCAGATGCAAAAGAACGTGAAGAAAGTATACTTCATTTAACTGTATGTGCAACAAAAGAGAAAGTAATGATGATAGAAGCTGGTGGAAATGAAATCCCAGAAGATACAATGATTGATGCTATAAAATTTGGATTTGATGAGTGTCAACATATTATTGCTTTCCAAGAAGAAGCTATGGCTAAATTTGGTAAAGTTAAAGATACACCAGAATTATTTACTGTAGATAAAGAAGTAGAAAAAGATGTTAAAGCATTTGCTTCAGATATGATTAAAGAAGCTATGTATATAACTAATAAAGATGAGAGAAATGCAGCAATTGATGCAGTAAATGAAAAAGTTAAAGAAGAATTTGGTGAAAAGTACGAAGATAAATTTGGTGATATAAAAGAAATTCTTTATAATATGCAAAAGAAAGTCGTAAGACATATGCTCTTAAAGGATAAAAGAAGACCAGATGGTAGAGCTTTTGATCAAGTAAGACCATTAGGTTGTGAAGTAGGATTACTTCCAAGAACACATGGAACAGGATTATTTACAAGAGGTTTAACTCAAGTAATGACTGTTGCAACTCTAGGTGCAGTAGGCGATATTCAAATCTTAGATGGAATAGATGAGGCACAATCAAAAAGATATATGCATCACTATAACTTCCCAGGATATAGTGTTGGAGAGGTAAAACCTTTAAGAGGACCAGGCAGAAGAGAAATTGGTCATGGTGCTTTAGCAGAAAGAGCACTTGAACCACTAATCCCATCTGAAGAAGAATTCCCATATACAATTAGATTAGTATCAGAAGTATTAAGTTCAAATGGGTCAACTTCACAAGCATCAGTTTGTGGATCAACATTAGCATTATTAGATGCAGGTGTACCAATAAAAAGACCAGCAGCAGGTATTGCAATGGGACTAATTACATCTGAAGATTTATCAGAAGAACAAGTATTAACGGATATACAAGGAATAGAAGATTTCTTTGGAGATATGGATTTTAAGGTAGCAGGTACTACTGAAGGTATTACATCAATTCAAGTTGATACAAAACTTCAAGGTTTTAGTTTTAATGTAGTAAAAAATGCTATATATGATGCAAGAAAAGCTAGATTAACTATAATCGATAAAATAAATGAATGTATTTCAGAGCCAAGAAAAGATGTTTCTATGTATGCACCAAAAACTCAGACAATTCAAATTGATCCAGAAAAGATAAGATCTGTAATTGGAACTGGTGGTAAGGTTATTAATAAGATAATCCAAGATACTGGTGTTAAGATAGACATAAAAGAAGATGGAGCTGTATTTGTAAGTTCACCTGATCATGCAGGAGTTGCTGAGGCAATAAAAATTATCGAAGGTTTAACTAAAGATGTTAAGGCTGGAGAAGTTTATTTAGGTAAGGTAACTAAAATAACTACATTTGGAGCTTTTGTAGAAATTCTTCCTAACAAAGAAGGATTAGTGCATATATCTAAATTAGATAAAGAAAGAGTTAATAAGGTAGAAGATGTTGTTTCTATTGGAGATGAAATTTTAGTTAAGGTTACTGAAATTGATTCGCAAGGAAGAATAAATCTTTCAAGAAAAGATGCACTATTAGATCAGGAAAATAAGGAAGATAAATAAAAGGGCAATTTAATTGCCTTTTTTTTATAGCACTACTTAATTATAATTAAACTAAATATATAAGTTAAAATAAAGTTTATTCATTAATTAACTAACTAATATATTGAGAAATCTATATAGAAAATTTATTATATATATTATTCTAAGTGCTTATTATTAATACATAGATAGAACTTTTATAAAAATTATAAATGTATTAACTTAATTAGAATAGATATACTTAGAAAATTTTTTCATATAAGAAACTTATTATGGGAAGAATATTTTTATAACTAAAGGCTAAAGTATTTAAATGTGATGACATTAAGAACAAAATAGTTTTTAATGTTGTTTTATTATTTTTAGACAATGCCTAAAGGAAGGAGAACAAAAATATTTATGTATAATATATATACTTTAGACAATGGTCTTAGAGTTATAACAGAAAATATTGAACATTTAAATTCAGTAAGTGTAGGTGTTATGATTCAAAATGGTTCTAGAAATGAAAGTGAAGAATTGAATGGAATATCTCACTTTATTGAACATATGTTTTTCAAAGGTACTCAAAAAAGGACTGCAAAACAAATTGTAGAAGAAGTTGAAAACGTTGGAGGTCAAATTAATGCTTTTACAAGTAAGGAAGCTACTTGTTATTATATAAAAGCATTAAATACTCATTTAGATTTAAGTTTAGATATACTTTCTGATATGATATTAAATGCAAAATTTGATTCTGAAGAAATTGAAAAGGAGAAGGGCGTAATAACTGAAGAAATTAATATGAGTCAAGATTCTCCGGAAGACGTTTTGGATGATGAACATTCAAAGGTTAGTTTTGGAAGTGATTCATTATCATATCCTATACTTGGTACTATTCCTAAAATAAAGTCTTTTAATAGAGAAAAAATAGTGAAATTTATTTCAGAAAAGTATACTCCATATAATTCTGTTATTTCTGTATGTGGAAAATTTGATGAAGATGAATTAAAAAAATTAATAGAAGAATATTTTGGAAAATGGAAAAGTGAAAAAAGCTATATTCCAGTGTATACTTCTCCTATAATACAATCTAATTCAGGTTTTACAAATAAAGAGATAGAGCAATTGCACATTTCTTTAGGATTAAAAGGTTTACCTTATGGTGATATAGATAATTATTCACTAGTATTGCTAAATAATGTTTTAGGTGGTGGAGCATCATCAATACTTTTTCAAAAGGTAAGAGAAGAGCTAGGACTTTGCTATACAGTATATTCGTATTTACAACCATTTCAAGGAACAGGAATGTTAAATATATATACAGGGCTTAGTAAAAATTATGCTCAAAAAGCTTTAGAAGTAATAGATAGAGAAGTTGTTAAATTTTCTAAAACAGGTATAACAAAAAGACAATTAGAAATAAATAAGGAAAAGATAAAGGCAACTTATATTTTAGGATTAGAGAGTACTAGTTCAAGAATGTTTGCAAATGCTAAAAATTATCTTTTTAGAAATAAAGTATTTACTCAAGAAGAAGTAATAAAAAAGATTGATAATATAAATAATGAAAATATACAAAATGTATTAGATAGATGCTTTAAACCGGGAATATTAAATGCTAGTTATGTTGGTCAAGATATAGACAGTGATTCATTGAATAGTGTAATTTTCAAAGACACTAAAGCATATAATAATGCTTTAAATATTAATAAGTTTGAGATATAAGGCATATTAAATAAAATAATTGACATGACAGGTGTTGTATATTCAGTGTCAGACAAGGAAGCAAATTCAGTTAATAGTAATCTATTAGCTAAATTTGCTGATTCGGTATTACGCAAAATAGACGAGTATACTAGTATATTATTTTAAAAAAATATGCCTAAAATTATACTGTAATAAACTACCTTTTTTTATCATATTATTTTATGAGTAATAAAGGAGGTAGTTATTATGGGTGAAGAAAGTAATATTAAGTATTTAAGTGATATAGAAAGATATGAGTTAATAAATATAAATGATGGGGAAAAATATGATTATTTATTGAATAATGATTTAATAATAGATGATGATGGAAATTTCAAATTTTTGATTATTAATTTAAATACAAGCAAGTTTAGCATGTTTAGTAGCAAAGAGTTTTTAGAAATACCATGGGATTGTGTAAAAAAGATAGGTTCTAAAACAATAATAATTGATGCTGATGATGAAGTTGTTAAAAAAGTAAAATTATAATTTTTATTTAAGAATAATAATAAACATGGTATATTATTTAGTAGTTGGATTTTGTAATAATGAAGGGAGGGCGTTTATTAAAATAAATAAGTTTAAAGTTATATTTTAAAATTTAATTATAAAAATACTAATTAACTTTTAAAGTATAAATTAAATTTATAAAATTTTGATAAACAATTATAAGTGAAAATAGTTATTCAAAAATTTGGAGGAACATCAGTTTCTACACCAGAGAGAAGACAAAAAGTAATCGAAAAAGTAAAACAAGCAATTAAAGAAGGATATAATCCTGTAGTTGTAGTATCAGCAATGGGAAGAAAAGGAGAACCTTATGCTACAGATACATTATTATCATTAGTTGATGATAAATTTAAAAATTCTAATAAATTAGCACAAGATTTACTTATGTGTTGTGGTGAGTTTATTAGTTCTGTTGTAATGAGTAACGATATGTATGATTCAGGAATAGATGCAGTGCCGCTAACAGGTGGACAAGCAGGAATTACAACTAATAGTAATTATACAGATGCTAAATGTAAAGATGTAAATCCTAAGAAAATTATAGATTTAGTTTCTCAAGGAAGAGTTCCAGTAGTTACAGGATTCCAAGGTATGACAGAAGAGGGATATTTCACTACTCTTGGTAGAGGGGGAAGTGACACGTCTGCATCTATTTTAGGGGCTGCTTTGCAAGCAGAAAGCATAGAAATTTACACCGATGTTGATGGAATTATGACTGCAGATCCAAGATTAGTTGAAGATGCTACGTTGATTGATATAATAAGTTATAATGAAGTATTTCAATTAGCTGATCAAGGAGCTAGTGTTATACATCCAAGAGCAGTAGAGATTGCAATGAAAGCTAATATACCATTATTAATTAAAAATACTATGAGCAATTCAAAAGGAACATTAATTAATAATCTTGGAGATAAAGAAAATGAGAGAATTATAACTGGTATTACTCATCAAAAAGATAGAATACAGGTTTTAATTAAGCTTTCAGAAAATGAAGGGAATTTTAAATATCAAGATGTATTAGATTTGCTAGCAGCAAACAAAATCAGTTTGGATTTAATAAATATATTCCCAGATAGACAAGTATTTACTATCAGCGCTAAAGTTAAGCAGATTTTAGAAAATATTTTAGATAGCTTTAAACTAAAATACCATTTAGTGGAAGATTGCAGTACTATAGCTGTTATTGGTTCAAGAATGAATGGTAGACCAGGAGTTATGGCTAAAATAATAAAAGCACTTATTAGTAATAATATAGAAGTTTTACAAACGGCTGATTCAAATATGACAATTTGGTGTTTAATTCATGAAAAAAATGTAAAAGAAGCAATAAATGTTTTACATAAGACATTTAATTTGGCTTAAGGCACATGAAATAAAATAATAGATCAAAGAGGCGTTAAACAAACTTTATTGGAATCTATATATTAATTTAAATGTATAGTATAAAACAATTCCTTTCGTGCAGAATAATTGTATGGGAGGAATGTTTTTATGAATAATATATTTAATAGTGAAAATACTGAGAAGAATAAAAATTCAGAAGCTGAAGATAAGATTGAGTCTATAAAACAACTTGGAAATACGGCGGTTGTTACTCCAAATAAAAATATACAGGTTTTATCAATAATAGGACAAATAGAAGGTCATATGGTTTTACCACCACAAACAAAAGCTACAAGATATGAACATATAATACCACAATTAATAGAATTGGAACAAAATGAAAATGTAAAAGGTATATTAATAGTTTTAAATACAGTAGGTGGTGATGTAGAAGCAGGCCTCGCAATAGCAGAAATGATAAGCAGTATGTCAAAACCCACTGTTTCAATAGTAACAGGTGGAGGTCATTCTATAGGGGTGCCACTAGCAACATCTGCCGATTATTCTTTTATAACTCCATCTGCAACTATGATAGTTCATCCAGTTAGGATGAATGGTTTTATAATAGGAGTAGCTCAAACTTTTGAGTATTTCAAAAAGATGCAGGAAAGAATAAATGAATTTATTGTAAGAACATCACATATAAAAGAAGAGAAATTAGAGGAATTTATGTTACAAACAAATGAATTGCTAAATGATGTTGGAACAATATTAATTGGAAAGCAAGCAGTTGATTGTGGTTTGATTGATGAAGTTGGAGGAATAAAAGAAGCTTTAACTAAACTTAAAGAATTAACTCAAAATTTATAAATTATTTAATCAGCTATAGAAAAACTATAGCTGATTTTTGTTTTTAATGGTATCTTATTAAAGGAGAAATTTTATTTAGTGTAGAAATAATAAAGCGAGGTGATTAATTTTGGGTAAGACAGCAGCTAAAAGAAGCACTAAAAGTAAGAAGAAAGAAAATGCTATAAAAAATGACATTTTAGGTATAACATATATAGCATCAGGTTTAATACTCACTGTGGCGATATATACTTCTTTTGCAGGACTATTATCTTCTTTAGCACAAAATCTTTCTTATTTATTAATAGGGGTAGGCTCTTATACCATACCTGTATATTTAATGTATTTTGGATTCCAATATATTAAAACAAGAGGAAATCTAAGATTTAGTAAAAGATTTATTGGAATATCAATTTTAGTAATTATAGTAATTTTAACTTGTGGAATTATAAATATTCAAACAATGGACGACCCTAATGATTTTGGAAAAAATCTTAAATTTATCATTGATAACAAAGGAAGTTTACATGGAGGATTAATCTCATATTTTTTATGTTATCCATTATATAAATTTATAGGAGGGATAGGTTCATATATATTATTTTTCACTTTTTCAGTTATTTCTGTTATATTGATTTTTGATGTTAATTTATATGATTTAGGATTAGAAGCTAAAAGTAAAACTGAAAAACTACGAAATGAAAGAAGTTTGAAATCTGATACTAAAAAGAGTTTAAAGTCTTCAGACAGCAATTTTATAAATATTGTTGATAAAACAGAAACACCTGTATTGGAGGACAAAGAAAAAGAAGAATTTCTATCAGGTGTAAATAAAAAAATAAAGATATTAGACTTTATGAAAAATGATTCTATAAATGAAGATATAAAAGAAGATAGAAATCTTGAGATATCATCTGATATTGAAACTGAAGATTTTTTAGAGGAATTAAAACCTGTACAACATAATAAAAAAGAAAAATTAGGTACTGTAGAGAAAGAAGTAATAAGTAATGAAATTGAAGAAACAATTTCTAAAGAAAAAGAAGAGATGCCGTATGTTCATCCAAAGTTGGATCTTTTAAAAATAAATAGTAATACCAAACTTAAAAATTCAGATAAAAAAGAATTGTTAGAAGATGCGGGAAAACTTGTTGAAATACTATCTAATTTTGGAGTTGAAGCTAAGGTTATACAAGTTACCAAAGGACCGTCAGTAACAAGATTTGAATTACAACCAAGCCCTGGGGTTAAGGTGAGTAAAATAGTTAACTTATCAGATGATATAGCTTTAGGACTTGCAGCATCTGGTATTAGAATAGAAGCACCAATACCAGGAAAAGCAGCTATTGGAATAGAAGTTCCTAACTCACATCAAGTACCAGTGTTTTTGAGAGAAGTATTAGAATCAGAAGAATTCTTAAAATCAAATAAAAAGTTAGCATTTGCACTTGGTAAGGATATTTCAGGCGATTGTGTTGTTGGAGATTTAAGTAAGATGCCACACACATTAATTGCAGGGGCAACTGGTTCAGGTAAAAGTGTATGTATAAATTCTCTTATAATAAGTCTATTATATAAATATACGCCTGAAGAGGTAAAACTTTTAATGGTTGATCCTAAGGTTGTTGAACTTAATGTATATAATGGCATACCACATTTATTAATTCCAGTTGTTACAGAACCTAAAAAAGCTGCAGCCGCACTTAATTGGGCAGTAAGGGAAATGGAAAAAAGATATCAACTTTTTGCTGATAAGGGAGTCAGAAACATGGAATCCTATAATGAATTATTTAATAAAGGGATAATTCAAGAAAAATTACCTTATATAGTTATTATAGTAGACGAACTTGCAGATTTAATGATGGTATGTCCAAATGATGTGGAAGATTATATAGGAAGATTAGCTCAGATGGCAAGAGCAGCAGGAATGCATTTAGTTATAGCAACTCAAAGACCTTCTGTAGATGTAATTACAGGTGTAATTAAGGCTAATATACCATCTAGAATATCATTTGCAGTTTCTTCTCAAATAGATTCTAGAACAATTTTAGATAGCTCAGGAGCTGAAAAACTTCTTGGTAAGGGAGATATGTTATATTGTCCTGTTGGAGAAAATAAACCGCTTAGAATACAAGGATGTTTTATATCAGAAGAAGAAGTAGAACAAGTAATATCGTTTATAAAAATGAAACAAGGAGATAATTCTTATGAGGAGGATATAATTGAACATATTAATAACGAATCTCAAGGAACTGTAATAGAAGGAGAAGAGGTAGATGAATTACTTCAAGATGCTATAAATGCAGTAGTTGAATATGAGCAGGCATCAACTTCTTTTCTTCAAAGGAAACTTAGAATAGGGTTTAATAGAGCATCTAGAATTATGGATCAGTTAGAGGAAAGAGGAATCATTTCAGAAAAAGATGGAAGTAGACCAAGAAAGATATTAATCACTAAAGAAGATTTAATAAATGACCAAGATGATGAAGAGTAGGATTAATTTATATAATAATTATAGTTTTAATTAACTATTTTAGTTGTAAGTACTATAATTAATTTGATATAATTAAAAACATTAAAATGCAGGAGGGCAATGACTTGACTAAATATAAAGTAGGATTGGTAAGCTTAGGATGTGATAAGAATAGAGTTGATTCTGAAATCATCCTTGGAAAAATGAATAAGGACTATGAAATAACAAATAATGCTAAAGAGGCTGATGTTATTATAGTAAATACATGTGGTTTTATAGAAAGTGCTAAACAAGAGTCTATAGATACTATTTTAGAGATGGCTGAATATAAGAATAATTATAAATGTAAGCTTCTTATAGCTACAGGATGTTTAACACAAAGATATGGAGAAGAATTAAAAAATCTTATTCCAGAAATAGACATAATGTTAGGCGTAAATGATTATAATAAAATAAATGAAATTATAACAGAATTTATTGAAGGAAATAAATTAGCAGAGGAATTTTTAAACTATTCTGATGAAAATATAAATGAAGGGAATAGAATTCTTACGACTCAAAAAGAAAGTGCTTATATAAGAATAGCAGAAGGATGTAATAATTTCTGTACGTATTGTATTATTCCTAAAATAAGAGGAAAATTTAGAAGTAGAAAAATGGAAAATATCATAAATGAAGCTAAGGATTTAGCAGCAAGTGGTGTTAAAGAAATAATCTTAATAGCTCAAGATACAACAAGATATGGTAGTGATATTTATGGCCAAAAGAATTTACATCTATTATTAAAAGAATTAGCAAAGATAGAAGAAATCAAGTGGATTAGAGTACTTTATTGTTATCCGGAAGAAATATACGATGAATTAATAGATGAAATAGCTAATAATAAAAAAGTAGTTAAATACTTGGATTTACCTATACAACACATAAGTGATCATGTTTTAAAACTTATGGGTAGAAGAACTACTAAAAATGATATAATAAACAAAATAAATCAACTTAGGAAAAATATATCAGATATGATAGTTAGAACAACCTTTATTGTTGGATTCCCACAAGAAACAAATGAAGATTTTAATGAAATTATAGAATTTTTAGAAGAATACAAGCTTGATAAAGTTGGTGTCTTTAAATATTCAAGAGAAGAAAATACTCCTGCTGCAAGAATGGATGGTCAAATATCAGAAGAGATTAAAGCTGAAAGAGAAGAAAAATTAATGACTATTCAAGAAAAAATATCTAATAACATAAATAAATTGAAAATTGGCAGAGTGTATGATATTCTAGTGGAGGAATATAATGGAGAATATTATAAGGGAAGGAATTTTGAGATGGCACCAGAGATAGATGGAAATGTCTTTTTTGAATCTTCTAAACCTATAAATATAGGTGAATTTGTGAAAGTGAAAATAATTAAAAATATGGATTATGATTTAATAGGAGTTGTTGAAGATGAACCTTGCAAATAAGTTAACCTTAATTAGAATATTTTTAGTCCCAGTTTTTTTAATCTTTATAGCGGTTAAAGGGATACCATATGGAAGCTTTATTGCTACATTTATATTTATTTTAGCTGCTTTAACAGATAAGCTTGATGGATATATTGCAAGAAGTAGAAATCAAGTAACTAACTTTGGAAAGTTTATGGATCCGCTAGCTGATAAATTATTAGTAACAGCAGCATTAATTTGTTTAGTTGAAATGCAAATTGTACCTAGTTGGGCAGCAATTATTATAATTGCACGTGAATTTGCTGTATCAGGTCTTAGAACAATAGCAGCAGCTGAAGGAAAAGTAATTGCAGCAAGTTGGTGGGGAAAAATAAAGACAGTAATACAAATAGTTGCAATAGTATTGTTGCTATTGAAGGTAAACATAGGAGATTCTAAATATTTAAGTGATTTGTTAATTAGCAGTGAATTTGGGGTAAAGTTTTTTAATCATGTTCCAGGTGTAATGCTGATAGTAGCAGTTGCAATTACTATAATATCTGGATATGAGTATTTTAAAAATAACAAAGAAGCAATTGCTATAAATAAATAAAAAGTTTAGAAATAACAAAATATGGTTATAATTAGAATAAATTCCTTCTTTAAAGTTTTAAAGAGGGAATTTTTCTTAAAGAGTGTTGACTAATAGGAATAGTTAAATTATAATTATTATACAGAACATAAGTTCGATGAGAGGAAGGTAGTAATATGGCTAATATAGATATTAATAAGTTAAAAGCAATTGAAAGTGCAATGGGACAAATAGAAAAGCAATTTGGTAAAGGTTCAGTAATGAAATTAGGAGAACATAGTGTTTTAAATGTTGATGCTATTTCTACTGGATGTTTAGATTTAGATATATCATTAGGAATTGGTGGAGTTCCTAAAGGAAGAATAATAGAAATTTATGGACCAGAAAGTTCTGGTAAAACTACTATAGCTCTTCATATAGCAGCAGAAGCTCAAAAGAAAGGCGGAGCAGTAGGATTTATAGATGCAGAGCATGCTTTAGATCCATCTTATGCAAGAAATTTAGGAGTAGATACAGAAAATCTTATTGTTTCTCAACCGGATACAGGGGAACAAGGATTAGAAATTGCGGAAGCATTAGTTCGTTCAGGTGCTATAGATGTTATAATAGTTGACTCAGTTGCAGCATTAGTACCAAAAGCAGAAATTGAAGGGGAAATGGGAGATTCTCATATAGGACTTCAGGCAAGATTAATGTCACAAGCTTTAAGAAAACTTGCTGGTACAATTAGTAAAACAAATTGTGTTGCAATATTTATAAATCAATTAAGAGAAAAAGTAGGAGTAATGTTTGGATCTCCAGAAACAACAACTGGTGGTAGAGCATTAAAATTCTATGCTTCAGTAAGACTTGATGTAAGAAGAATTGATTCTATAAAACAAGGGGACGGAATAGTAGGAAATAGGACTAGAATTAAAATTACTAAGAATAAAGTAGCACCTCCATTTAAACAAGCAGAATTTGATATCATGTATAATGAAGGAATTTCAAGAGAAGGTAATATTATAGATGTTGGTGTAAAAGAAGAAATTGTACAAAAAAGTGGAGCTTGGTTCTCTTATGGAGATGTAAGGCTAGGGCAAGGTAGAGAAAATGCAAAATTATATTTAAAAGAAAATCCTGAAATTGCATTAGATATAGAAAATCAAATTAGAGCAAAACATGAATTACCATTAATGCAACCACAATCTGATGAAAAATCAAAAAAATCTGACTCAGGAAAAGAGAAAAGCGCTGAAACAGAAAAAGAAGATAATAAGTAATAGTTAAAAGCAAAAGAAATCTTTAAGATTTCTTTTGCTTTTAATTTTTAGACTGGTTATAAAAAGTTAAATCTGTGGATAACTTATAGATATGAAAGAAAAAATATATTTATTTACTAGAATTTTTGTAATAAAAGTTTTGAATTTATGTGAAGTAAAAAAGAATAGCTTTATAAGTATATTTAAGATTTTTTCATAAGAAAATTTAGGCTACTAATTATGTAAAATATATGGTATTTAAAAGAAATATATTAAGAAATTATATTAGGTTTTATAGGTAAAATTTAGAATAGAAATCACTAGAAAGAAAGAGTATAAGCTAGTAAATGTGAGCATGATAACAATATCATAGCAAGCTTGACATAATTTTATTTTTAATATAGAATAAAAAGGAATACTGGTTTATCATATTCCCGATACAGTGAGAAGAATATGACACCTACTACGATTTCTTGTTTACTTAAATAGATAGCTTAACAAGCTAGGAGGTGTTAATATGGAAATTTTTATTATGATAATAATAGATATAATTATATTATTAGTATTAGGAATAGTACTTTATAAAATGATTCAAAACGTATCAAAAAACAAAGTTGAATCTCTTGAAAAAGAAGCAGAAGATGTTTTAGATAAAGCTAAGAGGGATGCAGAAGCTCTCCAAAAGGAGACTATCCTTGAAGCTAAAGAAGAGGTTCATAAGTTAAGAAATGATTTTGAAAAAGAGTCTCGTGAAAGAAGAAATGAGATTCAAAGGCTTGAAAGAAGAGTAATTCAAAAAGAAGAATCACTAGATAAAAAAAGTGATGTTCTAGAAAAAAGGGAAGAAACAATCAATGAAAGAATGCTTGAGATAGATCAAGTAGAAGCAAAAGTACAGGAACTTTATAATGAAAGAAGAGAAGAGCTAGAAAGGATTTCCTCTCTTTCTAGTGAAGAAGCTCGTAAAATTCTTTTAGATGAAATTAAAAGAGAGATTTCACATGATGCTGCAATAATGATAAAAGATGTTGAAAGCAAGGCGAAGGAAGAAGCAGATAAAAGATCTAGAGAGATAATTACTACTGCAATTCAAAGATGTGCCGCTGATCATGTGTCTGAAACTACTGTGCATGTTGTTGCGCTACCAAATGATGAAATGAAGGGTAGAATAATAGGTAGAGAAGGAAGAAACATTAGAACTCTAGAAACATTAACAGGAGTAGATCTTATTATAGATGATACCCCAGAAGCAGTTATTCTTTCCAGCTTTGATCCGATAAGAAGAGAAGTTGCAAGAATGGCACTTGAAAAGTTAATAGTGGATGGTAGAATACATCCAGCAAGAATCGAAGAGATGGTTGAAAGAGCAACTAAAGATGTAGAAAATGATATAAAAGAAGAAGGGGAACAAGCGACCCTTGAAACTGGAGTACATGGATTACATCCTGAACTTGTAAGACTTCTTGGTAGATTAAAGTATAGAACTAGTTATGGTCAAAATGTCTTAAAACATTCCATAGAAGTTTCTTACTTAGCTGGTTTAATGGCTTCAGAATTAGGTCTAGATGTTACTCTAGCTAAAAGAGCAGGATTACTACATGATATAGGTAAAGCAGTTGATCAAGAACAAGAAGGTCCTCATGCATTAATAGGTGGAGACCTTGCTAAGAAATATCATGAATTACCATTAGTAGTAAATGCGATAGCAGCCCATCACTCAGATGTGGAAATGCAATCTTTAGAAGCAGTATTGGTTCAAGCAGCAGATGCTATATCAGCAGCTAGACCAGGTGCTAGAAGAGAAACATTAGAAGCATACATTAAGAGATTGGAAAAATTGGAAGAAATCGCAAATTCTTATGAGGGTGTAGAAAAGTCATATGCCATTCAAGCTGGAAGAGAAATTAGAATTATGGTTAAACCAGATAAAGTTGACGATGCTGGTACCGCTGAATTAGCGAGAAATTTAGTGAAAAGCGTAGAAGAACAACTTGAATATCCAGGACAAATTAAAATTAATGTTATAAGAGAAACTAGAACAATAGATTTTGCTAAATAAAATAAAAAAAATATAAGATGCGTTTTGTAATATTGCAAAGCGCATTTTATATTTTACTCTTTAATAAATTAAATTATTTAAGAAGTTGCAAATAATTTAATTTATAATTTTGTTTAAAAGTTAAAAAATAAAATCTGAAAATAAAAAAATATATTTCTCTGCTAAATTTTTCTTACATAGATTTAAAAATCTAAATTTATAAAAAGTGGATAATTTTATAGTTCATTTAGAGATTTTATATTTTTCATATTAATTGTAAAAAATAAAAGGAATTTAAAACTATGTATAGAATATATATAAATGTAAACGATTAGTATAATAACGCTAGGAGGAATAATAAAAATGGAAGTATTAAAAGTATCAACAAAATCAAACCCAAACTCGGTAGCAGGGGCGTTAGCAGCCATAATAAAAGAGAAAAATATTGCAGAAATTCAAGCTGTGGGAGCAGGAGCCATAAATCAAGCAGTTAAAGCTATTGCAATTGCAAGAGGATTTGTAGCGCCAAGTGGAAAAGATATTATTTGTGTACCAGCTTTTACTGACATACAAATAGATGGAGAAGAAAGAACGGCTATAAAATTAATAGTGCAACCTAGATAACTTAATGTTTGATTAGATAAAGCTTATCAATTTTTTTAAGTTGAAATTACTGATAAAACAGTATATACTAAAATAGTTGAGTGCTATATTTATTAATTTTTTGTAAAGAGGTGGATATAATGGTATCAAAAGAAGTAGTAGTAAAAAATGGTTCAGGTCTTCATGCTAGACCAGCAACATTATTAGTAAAAAAAGCTTCAGGCTTTAAGTCAGACGTTAGTATTGAATACAATGGTAAGAAAGCAAACGTTAAGAGCTTAATCGGAGTTTTATCTTTAGCTGTTACTAAAGAAGCAACAATTAAAATAACAGCATCTGGAGATGACGAAGCTTTAGCAGTTGAAGAACTAGTTAACTTAGTACAATCTTTAGAAGACTAATTATAAAAAAAGCCCTATTTTTATAGGGCTTTTTTTATTTTAATTTTTACTATTAGGCACATTAAATAAAATGATGTACCAAAGATGCGTTGTATATTCTGTGTCAGACAAAGGAAGTACGTAGCGAGATATAGCTAAATTTGCTGACGTAGTATGACGCAAAATAGATGAGGATGTTCTATTATTTTTTTGAATGTGCCTCAATCAAGTTACACCTAAATATTAAAGAAATTAAATTTAAAGATGATAAAAAGATAATTACATAAATAATTCTTTGAATTAAAGGGGAACCTAAAGAAACTATATTTACTAAATTAACATTTAGTAAACCTATAAGCCCCCAGTTAAATGCACCTATAATAACTAAAATAAATGAAATTTTATCAAATAGATTTAATTTGCACATTTGTTAATCACTCCTATACATATAAAATATTATATTTATATATATGATTAAAATATTAATATAAAACAAAAGTTTTAAGAAAACACTATAAAAAGTGCAAAAATATGTTATAATACGAATGTTGAAATAAAAACTAAAAAATATATTCGTGTGGAGGTTTTTAAATGAGAAATTTATATAGCACACCATTAAATTCAAGATATGCATCTAAGGAAATGAGTTTTATTTTTTCAGATGATATGAAATTTACAACATGGAGAAAATTATGGGTAGCTCTTGCTGAATGTGAAAAAGAATTAGGTTTAAACATAACAGACGAACAAATAAAAGAGCTAAAAAGTCATATTAATGATATAAATTATGAAGAAGCTACAAAAAAAGAAAAAGAGGTAAGACATGATGTAATGAGTCATGTATATGCATATGGTCTTCAATGTCCAACTGCGAAAGGGATAATACATCTTGGAGCAACTTCATGTTATGTTGGGGATAATACTGACATAATAATAATGAGAGATGCATTGTTACTAATAAAGAATAAGATAGTAACAGTATTAAACCATTTAAAGAAATTTGCTATTGAATATAAAGATTTACCAACATTAGGTTTTACTCATTATCAACCTGCTCAATTAACTACAGTTGGTAAGAGAGCAACACTTTGGATGCAAGATTTAGTTATGGATGTAGAAAACATAGATTTTGTATTATCTACTTTAAAGCTAAGAGGGGTTAAAGGTACTACTGGAACTCAAGCTAGCTTTATGGAACTTTTTGATGGAGATGAAAAAAAGGTTAAAGCTCTTGATGAAATAGTAGCAAAGAAAATGGGATTTGATAAGAGTTTTGGAGTTACAGGACAAACGTATCCAAGAAAACTAGATTCAATAGTTTTAAATACTTTATCTGAAATAGCTCAAAGTGCATATAAATTTAGTAATGATTTAAGATTACTTCAAAGTATGAAGGAAATGGAAGAACCTTTTGAAAAAAATCAAATTGGATCATCAGCGATGGCATATAAGAGAAATCCTATGAGAAGTGAAAGAATAAGTGCGTTAGCTAGATATGTAATAGTAGATTCATTAAATCCAGCTATTACTGCTGGGACTCAATGGTTTGAAAGAACACTAGATGATTCAGCTAATAAAAGATTATCTGTTGCAGAAGGCTTCTTAGCATTGGATGGTGTTTTAAATCTTTACATAAATATTGCTGAAAATATGGTAGTATATGATAAGGTAATTGCTTCACATGTTTTAAGAGAACTACCATTTATGGCTACTGAAAACATAATGATGGAATCTGTAAAAAGAGGTAGAGATAGACAAGAATTACATGAAAGAATTAGAGTTCATTCAATGGCAGCAGCACAAAGAGTAAAAGGTGAAGGCTTAGATAATGATTTAATTGAAAGAATAATAAATGATGATTCTTTTGGATTAACTAAAGATGAAATATTAGGAATTATAGATCCTAAAAAGTTTATAGGTAGAGCACCAAGTCAAGTAGTTGAATTTATAAATGAGTATATAGATCCTATTATAAAAAATAATGAAGACGCATTGAAAATAAAGAGTGAAATAACAGTTTAAAATAAAATATACATACTATAATTATAGTATGTATATAAGTCTCATAAAGTTTATTCATTAACTAATGAGCTTAGTCAAGAAGTTATATGGAAAATTTATTATATATGATTATAATTAGTTAATATTAATAAGGCATCTTAGATTATTTATAAACTAAGATGCCTTATTTTTGTTAAAGTTATCTAAAGCTAGCAACTGTACTATTCCTATTTTTGTGAATTAGAAATAATGGAGACTATCTTTTTAGATTTAAATTTTTGTTTATAATATCTCTATATTTCTTATTTTAGGATAGATTGTAGGATAACTTAAGCTTAGAGGGTAATTTAGTTTATTATAGCTATGACAGCAATATAAATAATCGCCATTTGAAAGTGTATGTGTAATTATTCCTGAATGAGAGAATCTACCTATCTTAGGAGTATAAAATTGAATTATAGATCCTTTAGTCATAGGAGAGTCATTTTTAATTTCAATTCCTATTTTATTAGATATTAAGTAAGAATAAAGTTCTTCAACTCTAACCCAAGAGTTAGAGTATGGTTTCCAAATTTTTGTGGTTTCAATTCCAGCAAAATTTATTGATTGAGAAACAAAATTAGTACAATCTCCACCAGAGCCTTCAAATAATTTATATTGATCATTAGGGACTAAAGCAAATTTTTCAGCATATTCACATGCTAGTAATGGATTATAGTTAAACTCTTTATTTTCAGAATAAGGAGTTCTATAGAAATTGGTTGTTTCTAAAAATTTTTTATACAATCTGTCTAACACTTTAATTTTTGAACTCCAAATGTTTATTCTATCAGAATTAATCAAACTATCAATTTCAAACAGGTTTTGTTCGAATACATTTTTATATAGATAAGGTTCTTCTTCTTTATTAACAAGAAAAATGATTTTATACTTTTTATTAATTTTTTTTAATATGATAAGATATTCATCAATAGAAACTGATTTAATTCCAGTTGGAAAATTATCAAAAGAAAAAGAGTAGATATAATTAAACTTTATTTTTATTAAGTTTAAATTTTTTTCTATTACTTTATAACTGTATTTAGATTTAATTTTACTAATATTGGAGTTTGTTTTTGATATCCAAAGATGATTAAAAAATTTTTTTAAGTATAAATCGTCAAAAATAGAATCAGTTATATTAAAATTTTTTTTTAAAAGCAAATTAAATTTATCATATGGAGTAGATAATATATGATAAAATTTATGCAAACTTACAAACAACAAATATATCACCACCTATTAAGAATTATATTTGTGCTTTGGTACTTAATAGAACAACTGCTTTTTATTTTATGTTTTAAGTTAGTATTTTATTGTGATATAATTAGCACTTAGATGTATAAATTAATATTTATAATATGCATAAAAAATAAAAATAAATTGATAACATGTATTAACGTGTATAATTTTATATAATATGATATAATTTCAAGAGGATTACATTTTATCTAAAAACATTAAACCTAATGTTTTTAGATAAACAGCAATAAATTATAATATAATTAATTTTACGGTAGTTTGTGGCACTTGCACTATAGTGTAATTAAACTATATAATATAATAAGATTGAAAAACTTAAGTATATAAATTTGATTATATATTTTTGAATTGTTAAGTATAAAAATCAAATTTATTAGAGATTCTTAAAAAGGAGTTATCAGAAGAATGCAAAATTTACCTAACTCAATAGTTGGCAAGTATGAAGAAATTGTAGAAAAGATAAATAAATTTTCTAAAGAACATCTTAATCAAGAATATGAGGATATTTGTATAAAAGCTTTACAAGATTTATGCTTAAATCATGAAGATATATTAAAAAAAGGAAAGGGTTCTTCATGGGCAGCAGGCATTGTACATGCTATCGGAACAATAAACAATCTATTTGATGTTAAAGAAGAGCCATATATTAAAGCACTTGACTTATATAAAGAATTTGGAGTTAGCAGTAGTACAGGCTCAACAAAGTCAAAAGAAGTGAGAACTTTACTGAAGATGTCAAAAGAAAATGAAATTTGGATGATACACTCTGGTAAAAGTGTAGACAGTTCAACAGTAGAAAAAGAATGTAAAGTTACAGAAAAACATGAAGCTGATAAGTCAAAAGAAAAATTGCAAATTAGTGAAGAATTTTTAATAGCTCAAAAGATCATGAGAAGAGCTTGGAGTGAAAAAAATTACAATAAAAAAGTAAAATATGCAAAAGAAGCTTTAAGTATTTGTGAAAATTGTTCAGATGCTTATATAATATTATCAAAGAATAATAATTTAAGTGAAAATGAACAAAAAGAATTACTAGAGAAGGCTGTTAATGCAGGAAAGAATATTTTAGGAATAGATGATTTAAAAAATGCTTCAAGAGAAACTTTTAAAAGAAGAGAAGCTCAACCATTTTTTGGAGCTAAATATACTTTAGCAATTAAGTTATGGAAAATGGGAGAGAGAGATGGGGCAATCAAAAATGCTTTTGAACTTTTAGAATATAATGAAAAAGATAATTTAATGCTTAGAGGAATTTTATCTAGTTGGTTATTAATTGAAAAAAAATATGATGATGCAGAAAAACTTTTCAAAACATATAAGAATGATTATTTAGCAGCAGTTGTATACAGTAATGCACTATTATTATATAAGACAGGACGTATTAAGGAAGCAGAAGATATGCTAAGAAAAGCATATAAGAAAAATTCATTTGTAATACAATATATTATAAAACAAAAGAAACTTCCTAAGGTATTACCTAATATATCAAAATTCGGTAGTGAAGCTGAGGCTATGCATTATATTAAATATAGTTTAGAAGCATGGACTGATTCAGTTGAAACTATTAATTGGGTAAAAGGAATGAATATAAATTTCAAAATAGAAATGAGTAATTAAGTAAATTTTAGAATAATCTTTACATAAATCAAAAAAAGTGATAATATGAAAATATAATTAAATAAATTATCTTCAGGGCAGGGTGAAATTCCCTACCGGCGGTAAAGCCCGCGAGCTATTTTTAGCAGATTCGGTTAGATTCCGAAGCCGACAGTAAAGTCTGGATGAAAGAAGAGAATGATATATCAATCTAATTAAATTATTATTAGGTTTTTAGTTATGTTATTTAGAATGTTTTATTCCCTGAACTTAAAATTTAGAGTTCAGGGTTTTTAATTTATAAAATATTAATTTAAGCATTAGTTTATGTTATATGGAGTAGATTATTTAAAATTATTTTAAATGATGTAATCATTCATTAAATATGTTTGTTTATAGACCTCTGAAGATATTTAAAACTTCAGAGGTCTTTTTGTTTTTTTATAAAATTAGAAAAATTGAAATAGAAAGATAAATTATATCAAAATAGAGTTTAAAAAATTAAATATAGATAAAACTAAATAAGTAATATTAAAGTGGGTGAGAAGATGAATGAAAATTATATGGACTTAGCTATAGATTTAGCTAAAAAAGGTATAGGAAAAGTAAATCCTAATCCGTTAGTTGGTGCTGTGATAGTGAAAAATGGAAAAATAATAGCTCAAGGGTATCATGAATACTATGGAGGGCCACATGCAGAAGTAAATGCAGTTAAAAATTCTACTGAAATACTAGAAGGAAGTACAATTTATGTTACATTAGAGCCTTGTTATCATTATGGAAAAACACCACCGTGTGTTGACTTAATAATTAAAAACAAGTTTCAAAAAGTAGTAATAGGGATGTTAGACCCTAATCCACTAGTAGCAGGAAAAAGTATTGAAAAACTGCAAGAAAACGGTATCGAAGTAGTAGTTGGAATAAGAGAAAAAGAGTGTAAAGAACTTAATGAGATATTTATTAAATATATTACTTCAAAACTTCCTTTTGTAGTTTTAAAAAGTGCTACTTCACTAGATGGAAAAATAGCTACATCTATAGGTGAGTCTAAATGGATTACTTCAGAAGCAGCAAGAAAAGACGGTCATATATTAAGAAAAAAATTATCAGCTATTATGGTTGGAGTAAATACAATTATTAATGATGATCCAAATCTTACATGCAGAATTGATAATGGAAGAAATCCTGTAAGAATCATTTTAGATAGTAAGCTAAGAATTCCTATTAATTCTAAAGTAATAAAAAATAAAGATGCAGTCACCATAGTAGCTACTACTAGGTATGCTGACCAAATAAAGATGCAACAATTATTAAAAGAAGAAATTAAGGTTATTAAGGTAAAAGATAAAAATAAAAAAGTTGATTTAAAAGATCTTATGATTGAACTTGGAAAAATTCAAATAGATTCAATCTTAGTAGAAGGTGGAGGAAAAATTAATTTTTCTTCGTTGCAACAAGGAATAGTGGATAAAGTTAGATTTTATATTGCTCCTAAAATTATAGGAGGAGTAAACAGCAAAGGAAGCATAGGTGGAGAGGGATTTAGGAAATTAAGTGATGCTGTAAATTTAAAGAATTTAACTTATAAAAATATAGGTGATGAGATAGTTATAGAAGGCTATATAAAAAATAGTAATAAAAAATAGTAAATAAAGGGGGATTAAAAGAAATGTTTACTGGAATTATTGAAGAGGTAGGTAGAGTAGAATCACTTAATTTAAATAGTGGTTTTGGATTAATAGAGATTAATGCAAATAAAGTATTAGAAGGAACTAAAATAGGCGATAGTATAGCATCAAATGGAGTATGTCTTACTGTTTTAGAGATGACTAGTTCTTCATTTAAAGCTAATATTATGGGCGAAACTTTAGATAAGAGTACTTTAGGAAATTTAAAAATTGGAGATAAGATTAACCTTGAAAGAGCTATGAAGTTAGAAGATAGGTTTGGAGGGCATATTGTAAGTGGACATATAGATGGTATTGGTAAGATAGTATCAATTGACAAAAAAGAAGATGGTACATGGTTTACAATATCATCATCCAAAAATGTATTGAAGTACATAATATACAAAGGATCCATATCAATAGATGGGATAAGCTTAACAGTAGCTTATGTAGATGATAATACATTTAAAGTATCTGTAATACCACATACATTAGAAAATACAATTTTATGTGATAAAAAGTTAGAATCACTTGTTAACTTAGAGTGTGATGTAGTAGGAAAATATATAGAAAAGTTAATACCTAAAAAAGATGAAGCAGAAAATGTTCAGAGTAAAAGTAATATAACCTTGGAGTTTTTAAGAGAAAATGGGTTTTAAATAAAAAAATATTTTTATGAGGTGAGAAAATTGAAATTTAGTAGTGTAGAAGAATGTATAAAGGACTTTAAAGAAGGCAAGATGGTAATAATTGTTGATGATGAAGGTAGAGAAAACGAAGGTGATTTAGTAATTCCAGCAGAAAAAGCTACAGGAGAAAATATAAATTTTATGATTAAATATGCAAAAGGGCTTTTATGTGCACCAGTAGAGGAGGAGATAGCTATTAAATTAGGATTAAATCCGATGGTAGAAAATAATACAGATAATCATGAAACAGCATTTACAGTATCTGTTGATTATATAGATACAACAACTGGAATTTCAGCATTTGAGAGAGCGCATACAATAAATAAATTAGTAGAAAGTAATAATCCGAATGATTTTAGAAGACCAGGCCACGTATTTCCACTTATTGCGAAAAAAAGAGGGGTACTTGAAAGAATAGGACATACAGAAGCTTCAGTAGATTTATCAAAACTTGCAGGATTTAAAGGAGCAGCTGCAATATGCGAAATAATAAAAGATGATGGAACAATGGCACGAAGAGACGATTTAATTGAATTTTCCAAAGAGCATGATATTAAAATCTTAACTATAGAATCTTTAATAAAATATAGATTAGAGAATGAAAGTATTGTAAAAAAAGAAGTTGAAGCAAATCTTCCAACTAAATTTGGAGATTTTAAAGTAGTAGCATTTAAAGAAAAAGGGACAGAAAAATGTCATTTAGCTTTAATTAAAGGGGACATAACAAAAGAAGAACCAGTACTTGTTAGAGTACATTCAGAATGTTTAACTGGAGATAGTTTAGGATCAAGAAAATGTGATTGTGGAGAACAATATGAGGCTTCTATGAAAATGATAGCTAATGAAGGAAGCGGAATACTTTTATATATGAAGCAAGAAGGAAGAGGAATAGGACTTTTAAATAAATTAAAAGCATATTCACTTCAAGATGAAGGATTAGATACAGTAGACGCAAACTTAGCATTAGGATTTGCACCAGATTTAAGAGATTATAAAGCAAGTTCTGATATGCTAAAGAATTTAGGCGTAAAAAAGATAAGACTGATTACTAATAATCCTGAAAAAATAGAAGGACTTAAAGAAAATGGAATTGATGTTATAGAAAGAGTTCCAGTTGAAATGCCATTAAATAAAAGTGATGAATTTTACTTAAAAACTAAAAAAGAAAGAATGAATCATTTATTAAATATATAAATTTCACTATATTTTTAGTGAACGTTGATATTTTAAAACATAGAAATAAATTAAAAATAATTAAAATTATAATAAATTGGAGGAATGAAAAATGAATACATTTGAAGGAAAATTGGTTGCAGAAGGATTAAAATTTGGAATAATAGTGGGAAGATTTAATGAATTTATAGGAAGTAAACTTTTAGATGGTGCATTAGATGGTCTTAAAAGACATGGAGTTAATGAAGAAGATATAGATATAGCTTGGGTACCAGGCGCATTTGAAATTCCATTAATAGCTAAAAAGATGGCGAAGAATCCTAAATATGATGGAGTAATATGTTTAGGTGCAGTAATAAAAGGATCTACATCACATTATGATTATGTTTGTGCGGAAGTATCAAAAGGTATAGCTAGTATTTCATTAGAAGCAGAAAAACCTGTAATGTTTGGAATACTTACAACTAATACTATAGAACAAGCTATAGAAAGAGCTGGAACTAAAGCAGGAAATAAAGGATATGATTGCGCAGTATCAGCTATAGAAATGGCTAATTTAATTAATACATTAAAATAATATTAAAAAGAGCCTGTTGAAAAAAATATATATAAGCCCTATATAAAAACAAAAACCATGCATAAATAGGAAAAATAAATTTTATTATATGCATGGTTTTTATTTATGAAAATTTATAAATATCTGTTTTGTAACATTTCCTTTTACTTTAACTAGAAACGATAAGTTTAACGTCATAATTATTAAAATAATCAATAAAATCGCTGGAAGGATGTTCATTTGTAATTACGCAATCTAAATCTTTCACATCACAAAAAGTCATTAAAGAAACTACATCAAATTTAGAACTATCAGCGAGTAAAAAACGTTTATGGCTTTTAGATATTGCCACTTTTTTTATTTTAAATTCATTAGGAGAAGTATGTGTAACTCCATTTTCTAATGAAATACCAGTGCAAGCCATAAAACATTTATTTATATTATAAGATGACAAAACCTCACTTGAATTTAAGCCAGTAAAAGAAGAGGTAGTTCTATTAAATTTACCAGATAAACATACTATATCAATATTTTGATAAGGAATTGCTTTTAAAATAACATTAATGCTATTAGTAAAAAGAGTTATATTGATGTTCTCATTTAAATAATCAATAATGTTTAATGTAGTGGTTCCTGAATCTATGAATACAGAATCCCCATCCTCAATAAAATCAGCGGCTTTTTTAGCAATATCTACTTTAGCATTATTATTTTTTATTGTTCTTTCTTCAAATGGTAGCAATTCATTAATAGAATTATTTATGGTAACACCACCATATACTTTTTTTATCACTCCTTTGTTAACTAAAACATCTATATCTCTTCGAATAGTATTTTTTGATATTTTAAACTCTTCACAAAGTTTGTCAAGAGATACAGTTTTATGTTTATAAATATATTCCTCCAACAAATCAATTCTTTTTAAACGCATTTAAATTTCTTCCTTTCTTTTTATCCTACTTAAAAATAATAGTGATTCATTATAAATTAAATAAATCCAAAAAGTAAAAATATATTACCATAATTATATCAAAAAATACCCAATAAAAACATACAAAAATGTAAAATAAAAATAATAAAGGTATATATTGACAATTGATAAAATATATGACTATAATATAACCATAAGGTAACAAAAACTTAACCAAAAAATACTCTAAAGGGGGAAGGTAAATGTTAAGTGAATTTATAATGCCAAATAAAATTTTAACAGGAAAAAATTCTTTGGAATATAGTGGAGATAATTTAAAATCTTTTGGTAAAAAAGCTTTAATTGTTACAGATAATATTATGATTAGATTAGGTAATGTACAAGCTGTTATTGATGTTTTGAATAAAGAGAAAGTTATAAATATTGTATATGATGAAATAAATAGTGAGCCTACTGACACAATGATAAAAAAAGGGGTAGAGTTGTATAAAAAAGAATCTTGTGATTTTGTTATAGCTGTTGGAGGGGGAAGTTCAATAGATTCAGCTAAAGCAATAGCAATGATGGTAAGTAACTCCGGTGATATATCTGATTATATGGATAAACAAATAATCAACAAGTTACCAGCAATTGTTGCAATACCAACAACAGCTGGTACAGGGTCAGAAGCTACACAATTTACTATAATTTCTGATACTAAAACAGATGTAAAGATGTTAATAAAGGGAACTTCATTAATGCCAACATTAGCAATTATAGATTCAAGATTTACAATGACTGCACCACCTAAAATAACAGCAGCAACAGGATTAGATGCATTAACACATGCAATAGAAGCTTATACATCTAAAAAATCGCAACAACTTTCAGATACATTTGCATTATCTGCAATAAAAAGAATATTTAAATATTTACCTATAGCATTTAATGATGGAAATAATGAAGAGGCTAGAACTCAAATGGCAATTGCGGCTTTAGAAGCAGGAATAGCTTTTAATAATTCTTCAGTAACTATAGTACACGGAATGAGTAGGCCTATAGGAGCAATATTCCATGTACCGCATGGAATATCAAATGCGATGTTATTAAAAGAATGTTTTACTTTTGTATTAGACGGTGCATATACTAAATTTGCAGATCTTGCAAGAATAATAAATATAGCACAAGATAATACAAAAGATGAAATAGCAGCTAAAAAATTTGTAGATGAAGTAAACGTTTTATGCAAGGCGTTATCAATACCTACTTTAAATGAATATGGAATAGATAAAGAAAAGTTTTTTAATAATTTAGATAAAATGGCAAGTGATGCATTAGAAAGTGGTAGTCCAAGTAATACAATCAAAAAAGTTACACATGATGATATTGTTGAAATATATAAATCACTTTGGAGGTGATAAAAGTGCCATTAGTAAATATGAAGGCATTATTATTAGATGCTAATAATAAAAACTATGCAGTTGGAAGTTTTAGTATAGCTAATATGGAAATGATAATTGGTGCTATCAAAGCAGCTGAAGAATTAAAATCACCAATAATATTACAAATAGCAGAAGTGAGATTAAAATACTCACCATTAGATATAATAGGACCATTAATGATAAAAGCAGCAGAAAAAGCTAAGGTTCCAGTAGCTATACACTTTGATCATGGATTAACAATAGATAATATAAAAAAGGCATTAAATTTAGGTTTTACTTCAGTTATGATAGATGGATCATCTTTAGATATTTTAGAAAATATAAAGATAACAAATTCAGTAAAAAAATTAGCTGAAGATTATGAAGCCTCTGTAGAAGGTGAAATCGGTCATGTTGGTGGAAGTGAAGATGGAAGTAAAAATATAGATATAAAAGTCACTAATTTAGATGAGGCTAAAAGATTTCTAAATGCTACTAAAATAGATGCACTTGCAGTAGCAATAGGAAACTCACATGGTGTATATCAAGGAAAACCTAAATTAAGATTTGATATTTTAACAAAACTACATGAGAATCTAAAAGTACCTTTAGTATTACATGGAGGTTCTGGAATATCAGATGAGGACTTTAAAAAGTGTGCAACTATGGGAATAAGAAAAATAAACATAGCCACAGCTACTTTTAATAGAGTAAGAGATTGTGTAAAAGATTTAAATAATAAATTACAAGAGTATGAGTATTTTTCTCTGCATGAAGCAGAAATTCAAGGTGCATATCAAAGTGTAAAAAGTCATATAGAAATATTTGGTAGTAAAGACAAAGCATAAGCATAAGGAGGTTAACTAGAAATGAAATATATTGAGTTTGATAAAAAGAGAGATTTGGATATAGTACCGATTGGAAGAATTGCAATAGATTTTAATCCGATAGATATAAATAAACCACTTTCTGAAAGTAATACATTTAAAAAATATTTAGGTGGATCTCCAGCTAATATAGCGGTTGGTCTTTCAAGATTAGGAAAAAGGGTAGGATTTATAGGTAAAGTATCAAAAGATAAATTTGGAGATTTTGTAGTTGATTATTTTCATAAAGAAGGTATAGATATATCACAAATAAAATATGCGGACAACGGAGAATCTTTAGGATTAACATTTACGGAAATAGCAAGCCCAACAGAAAGTAGTATTTTAATGTATAGAAATGGGATAGCTGATTTGGAACTAAATGTTAATGAAATAAATGAAGATTATATAAAAAATACAAAAGCAATAGTAATATCAGGAACAGCTTTAGCTAAAAGTCCATCTAGGGAAGCTGCTTTAAAAGCATTAGAATTAGCTAAAAAGAATAGTACAATTGTTCTTTTTGATATAGATTATAGAGAATATAATTGGAAAAATAAGGATGAAATAGCTGTTTATTATTCAATAGTCGGAAAACAAAGTGATATTATTATGGGTTCAAGAGATGAATTTGATTTAATGGAAAATTTAATTGTTAAGAAAAAGAGCACAGATGAAGAAACTGCAAAAAGATGGTTAAACTATGGAAATAAAATAGTTGTTATTAAACATGGAAAAGAAGGTTCTACAGCTTATACTAATGATGGAAAGTCATATAAAATAAAACCATTTCCAGTAAAATTACTTAAATCATTTGGTGGTGGAGATGCATATGCTTCAGCATTTATATATGGAATATTGGAAGAATGGGATATTATTGATGCCTTAGAATTTGGAAGTGCTTCAGCTGCTATGTTAGTAGCAAGTCATAGTTGTTCTGAAGATATGCCAACTGTAGAACAAATAAATCAATTTATAAAAGAAGAAAAAGAACAATATGGAGAAATGATAGCAAGAGAATAAAAGGAGTGATTAGTAATGGTTCATGAGTTATATGATTTGCAATATGGTAAAAATGTATTGTGTGAAATGAATAATAAAAATAAAGAAATGTTAATGGATATTATAGTAGAAAAATTAAGAAAAGGTGAAGTAAAAGAATATCACAATAATGATAAAGAAATTGCAATACTTCTTTTAACAGGTAAGCTTAAAATAAGTTGGAATGAAAATTCTAAAATAATTGAAAGAAATTCTGTTTTTGATGAAAATCCATGGTGTCTACATGTTCCAAAGAATACTGATATAAAAATTGATTGTTTAGAGGAAAGTGAAATTATTATACAAAGCACTGATAATGAAAAAGATTTTAAAGCAAAGTTATATTCACCTGAAAATTATAGAAGTGATATTTTTGGAGATGGAACTTGGAGTGGGACTGCAAGAAGAATTGTAAGAACTGTATTTGATTATAAAAATGCTCCTTATTCTAATATGGTTATTGGAGAAGTTATAACATATCCAGGAAAGTGGTCAAGTTATCCTCCACATTATCATCCACAACCAGAGGTATATTTTTATAAGTTTAATAAAGAGCAGGGTTTTGGTTTGTGTTTAAATGGAGATAAAGCATATAAGATTTCTAATAATAGTTTTGCAACAATAATAGGTGGAGATGTTCATCCTCAAACATCAGCACCAGGATATGCAATGTATTATTGTTGGATGATTAGACATCTTAAAAATAATCCTTGGACAGATAGAATTGATGTAGAAGAACATAAGTGGCTTTGGGATAAGGATGTTAAAATCTGGCCTGATAAATAACAAGATAGTTTAAATAACTTCATACTGTTACTAATATTAAGGGGGAAATAACATGAAAAAAGTGAACTTTGGCATTGTGGGATTAGGAAGACTAGGAAAAGTTCATGCCGAAAATTTAGCGTTTAAAATTCCAAATGCAAATCTTTTAGCAGTTTGCTCAATAGATAAGAATCAAGTTGAAGAGATCCAAAAAGAGTGGAACATTCAATATGGATATACTGATTTTGATCAAATGTTAGCAAATAAAGAGTTAGATGCAATATTTATAGCTTCACCATCAGGATTTCATTGTAAACAAATTAAAAAGTCTTTAGATGCTGGATTTCATGTATTTAGTGAAAAGCCACTTGGATTATATTTAGAAAATGCGATAGAAGCTATGAAAGCTGTAAATTCTCACTCAGAAAAAATATTTATGCTTGGATTTATGAGAAGATATGATAAATCATATGCTTATGCTAAACAAAAAATCGAGGAAGGTGCTATAGGTAAACCCGTGTTAGTTAGATGCTATGGATTGGATCCAGCTAAAGCTTTACCAAGCTTTTTAAAATTTGCAAAAGATAGCTATAGTGGAGGATTATTTTTAGATATGGCAATACATGATATAGATTTAGCTAGATGGTATCTAGATTCAGAAGCAGATGAATTATGGGCTATAGGTGGAGCTTATGAACATAAAGAATTTGATGAGATAAATGATGCTGAAACTGGTGCCACTATGATTAAATTTAAAAATAGAACTATGGCGATACTTGTTGCTGGTAGAAACTGTGCTCATGGATATCATATAGAAACTGAAATAATAGGAACTAAAGGAACATTAAGAATTGGGACAACTCCAGATAAAAATTTAGTAACAGCATTTAATGATACAGGAATTAATAAGGAATGTTCTAGTGGATTCGTAGAAAGATTTGAGGATGCATATTTAGCAGAGGTTGAAGAATTTGTTAATTGTATATTAGAAAATAGAAAGCCAGCAGTTACTATTGAAGATGGTGTTTTATCAAGTATTGTTGGATATGCTTGTAAGAAATCTTTTGAAACTGGAGAATTGGTTAAGGTTGATTATTCTAATTATGAATATTAAAGAAAAATTTAAAAACTTAGTATAAACCACTTCACATTATCAATAACAAAAAGAAGGTGAATTTATGAAAAATATAAAAATGACAACAGCACAAGCACTAGTAAAATTTTTAGATAATCAATATGTTTATTTTGATGGAAAGGAACAAAAGTTTGTTGATGGAGTATTCACTATATTTGGACATGGAATAGTTGTTGGTTTAGGTCAAGCACTGGATGAAAATCCAAGAGGTTTAAAAGTTTATCAAGGAAGAAATGAACAAGGAATGGCACATGTAGCAACAGCATTTGCTAAACAAAATAATAGAAGAAAAATTATAGCTTGTTCTTCATCAATAGGACCTGGAGCTGCAAACATGGTAACAGCAGCAGCTACAGCTACAGTAAATAATATTCCATTACTTTTACTTCCAGGTGATTCATTTGCTACTAGGCAGCCAGATCCAGTACTTCAACAAATTGAACAATCTTATAATCTTGGAATAACTACAAATGATGTATTTAAACCTGTATGTAAGTACTGGGATAGAATAAATAGACCGGAACAACTAATGTCTGCAATGCTTAATGCTATGAGGGTTCTAACTGATCCCGCAGATACAGGAGCAGTATGTATAGCACTTCCACAGGATGTTCAAGGAGAAAGTTTTGATTTCCCAGAATATTTTTTCGGAAAACGTGTTCATAAAATTACAAGGCCTTTGGGTGTAGAAGAAGAATTTTATGAATGTTTAAATATAATAAAAAACAAAAAGAAACCTATAATAGTTTGCGGTGGAGGAGTAAGATATTCTGAAGCTGGTGATGCTTTGTCTAATTTCGCAAACAGATTTAATATCCCTATAGGAGAAACGCAAGCAGGAAAAAGTTCAATAAAATCAAGTGATTCTATGAACTTAGGGGGAATTGGGGTAACAGGAAATTTAGCAGCAAATACAATAGCTAAAGATGCTGATTTAGTAATTGGAGTTGGTACAAGATTTTCAGATTTTACAACTTCATCAAAATCATTATTTAAAAATCCTAATGTTGATTTTATGACAATTAATTTATCAAAATTTCATGCTAGTAAGTTAGATTCATATAAGATTGTTGGAGATGCTAAAAGTTGTATAGAACATCTTTATAAATTACTTGAAAGAGAAAATTACATTTCATCATATAAGGATGAAATAGTAAAAGCAAAACAAGCATGGAAAGAGGAAATGAATAGATTAACTAATATAAAATATGAAGAGAATTTTGAGCCAATTATAAAGTTTAGAAATAAAGAAAGTTTAGAAGAATTTAAAAAATTAACTGGTACAACAATAACTCAAACATCTGCATTGGGATTAATTAGAGAATGTATTGATAATGATGCAATTATTGTTGGTGCATCAGGAAGTTTGCCTGGAGACCTTCAAAGAATGTGGGAAACAGAATCTTTAAATTCTTATCATATGGAATATGGCTATTCTTGTATGGGATATGAAATAGCAGCAAGTCTAGGTGTGAAGCTAGCAGAACCTGAAAAAGAAGTTTATTCAATTTTAGGTGATGGAAGTTATTTAATGTTACACTCAGAACTTATAACTTCAATTCAAGAAAATAAAAAAGTAAATGTATTATTATTTGATAATTGTGGATTTGGATGTATAAATAACCTGCAAATGTCTAATGGAATTGGAAATTTAGCAACTGAATTTAGATATAGAAATAGTGAAACAAATGAGTTGAATGGTAAGTTAATACCAATAAATTTTGCAAAAGTAGCTGAAGGATATGGTTTAAAAACCTACACAGCTAAAAATTTAGAAGAATTAAAAAATGCATTAATTGATGTAAAAAAACAAAAGGTTTCTACTTTAATTGATATTAAAGTATTACCAAAAACTATGACTGATGGATATGAATCATGGTGGCATGTAGGTTTAGCTGAAGTATCAGAAAAAGAATCTGTTAATAATGCTTTTAAAAATAATAAAGAAATATTAAAAAATGCAAGAAAATATTAAAAGGGAGATGTTTTTTATGTTAAAGGTTGGAATTATTGGAGCAGGAAGAATAGGAAAAGTACACGGAGAAAGTATTTCTAAATATGTTAAAAATGCAGAAGTGAAAGCAGTAGCAGATGTATTTTTAAATGATGATACTAAAAAATGGGCTAAGGAGATGGGTATTTCTAATGTGTATAATGATTATAAAAAAATACTTGAAGATTCAGAAATAGATGCGGTACTTATATGTTCATCAACAGATACTCATTCAAAAATTTCTATAGAAGCTATAAAAGCAGGAAAACATGTATTTTGTGAAAAACCAATTGATCATGACTTAAGTAGAATTAAAGAAGTTATAGATGAACTTAATAAATCAAACGTAAAATATCAAGTAGGATTTAATAGAAGATATGATCATAATTTTAAAGCAGTTAGAGAAGCTGTTATTTCAGGTAAGATAGGAGATCCACATATTCTTAAAATAACTTCAAGAGATCCAGAACCACCATCAATAGATTATGTTAAAGTTTCTGGAGGACTTTTCCTTGACATGACTATACATGATTTTGATATGGTGAGATATCTTTTAGGAAATGATGTTGAAGAAGTTTATGCATCTGGGAATGTATTGGTTGATAAATCCATTGGAGAAGCTGGGGATATAGATACTGCTATAGTTACACTAAAAATGAAGAATGGAGCAATAGCTGTAATTGATAATTCAAGACAATCAGCTTATGGATACGATCAAAGAGCTGAAGTGTTTGGATCGCTTGGACAAGTAGCTGTAGCTAATGATAGTACTTCAACAGCAGTGATATCAACAAAAGATGGAGTAACTGGAGAAAAACCGTTATTCTTCTTTTTAGAGAGATATATGCAAGCTTATGCAGAAGAAATAAGTGAATTTATTGATGCAATTGTAAATGATAAAGAAGTTGCAGTAAATGCTGATGATGGATTAAAGGCTGTACTAATAGGTAAAGCAGCAACAAAATCTTTAAAAGAAAATAGACCTGTTAAGATATCAGAAATTCAATACTAATATACAAAGAAAATAAATCTTTAACACTTAAAAGATTCTGTAGATTATTTATGAAGGAATAGTTTAATATTTCGTAAAATTTTAGGGGGAATTGATATGTTTAATAGTGATAAAGTAAAAATAGGAATATGTCCAATAGGTTGGACTAATGATGATATGCCTGATTTAGGAAAAGAAAATACTTTTGAACAGGCCGTTAGCGAAATGGCTCTTGCAGGATTTAAGGGTACTGAAATCGGAAATAAATACCCTAAAGATGTAAAGGTTTTAGGGAGAGCTTTAGATATGAGAAATCTTCAAATTGCAAGTGCTTGGTTTAGCTCATTTCTAACTACTAAACCTTATGAAGAAACTGAAAAGGAATTTATAGCTCATAGAGACTTTTTACATGCTATGGGTTCAAAGGTTATAGTAGTGTCAGAACAAGGTCATAGTATTCAAGGTGAAATAGAGACTCCAATATTTGACGGAAAATATCATTTTAATGAAGAAGAATGGAAGCTATTAGCCCATGGACTTAATAAACTTGGACAATTAGCAGCTGATAAAGGAATGAAGGTTGTTTATCATCACCATATGGGCACTGGAGTACAAACAACAGAAGAAATTGATAAGTTAATGAGTGCTACTGATGAAAATTTAGTATATTTATTATTTGATACAGGACATTTAGTATATTCAGGTGAAAATCCAATTAAAATATTAAAAAAATATGTTAACAGAATAAAACACGTTCACTTAAAAGATATAAGACCTGAAATTGTAAGTAAAGTCAAGAATGAAAAGTTAAGTTTCTTAAAAGGTGTAAGGGTTGGCGCATTTACTGTTCCTGGAGATGGATCAATAGATTTTGAACCAATATTTAAGATATTAGCAGAAAACAATTATGAAGGATGGTTAATGATAGAAGCAGAACAAGATCCATCTATTGCAAATCCTCTTGAATACGCAATCAAAGGGAGAAAATATATAAAAGAAAAAGCTAATATTTAAGCATTTAATTTATCATTTTATCTTTAGGATTTCATGTTATATTTTATAAGAATAAGTGTTTTATAAATATATATAATATGAAGTCCTTTTATTTTAAAATAGAAGGAGGATTGTAAATGTTTACGTTGATTACCTTTATATTTTTTATAGCTTTAGTAGGTGTAATATCATTTTATAAAACTAGAGGTTCCAACACTGAATCAGCAGACGGATATTTTTTAGCAGGTAGAGGTCTATCAGGTATAGTAATAGCCAGTTCAATAATGCTTACTAATTTGTCAACAGAACAAATAATAGGGTTAAATGGACAAAGCTATATGACTAATATGGGTCCAATGGCATGGGAAGCTACTGCATGTGTGGCATTAGGAATTTTAGCTTTAATATTTTTACCTAAGTATTTTAAAAGTGGAATTACAACAATACCTGATTTTTTAGAAGAACGATATGATTCTACTACTAAAAGAATAGTATCATTGTTACTTTTATTAGGATATGTAGTAACCTATATTCCTACTGTATTATATTCAGGAGCTATAGTAATAAATGAGATTTTTGGAATATCTGATATTTTAGGTATAACAACATTTCAAGCAATAGCTTTAACTGGATTTATGATATCAGTCATAGGATGTATATATGCAGTATATGGTGGATTAAAATTATGTGCTGTATCAGATACCATTAATGGAATAGGCTTGCTCGTAGGTGGCTTAATGGTACCTATACTTGGAATAATATCAGTTGGACATGGGAATTTTGTAGATGGATTTAATGTTTTACTAGCCAATCCTCAAAAATTAAATGCAATAAATCCAGCAAATTCCCTTTCTCCATTAGTTCCATGGCCAGTTTTAATGACTGGATTATTATTTAATAATTTATTTTATTTCTGTACAAACCAATCAATTGTTCAAAGAGCTTTAGGTGCTAAAAATTTAGAAGAAGCACAAAAAGGAGCTATATATGCAGGATTTTTAAAATTAATAGGACCTTTCTTTTTAGTATTACCAGGTGTAATTGCATTTGCTAAGTATGGAACAAGATTAGAAAATGCAGATATGGCATATCCAACATTATTAATAGACGTATTACCAAAACCATTATTAGGATTTTTCGCTGCAGTTTTATTTGGAGCTATTATGAGTTCATTTAATGGAGCTTTAAATAGTTCAGCTACATTGTTTACATTAGATCTTTATAAACCACTTTTAAAACCAAAAGCTAGTGATAAAGAATTAGTTCATATTGGTAGAAAGTTTAATATAATAATTGCAATAATAGCTACATGTGTTGCACCATTTATATTATATGCACCTACGGGGTTATATGGATTTTTACAAGAATGTTTTGGTTTTTATAACGTGCCGATTTTGGCAGCTGTGGTTGTAGGATTTTATTCTAAGAGGGTTCCAAAGATTGCACCTAAAATTGCATTTTTTGTTCATATAGCTTTATATACATTATCAAAATTTTTAATAAAAGATATTCATTTTCTTTACGTATTGGGATTTTTATTCCCAACATGTGTAATCGTTATGCTCATAATTGGAAAACTACATCCTAGAGAAACCGATTTTGTACAAGAAAATAAAGCAGTAGTTAGTTTAACGCCATGGAAACATGCTAAATTAGCAACTGGAATTATGGTAGGAACAATGTGTTTAATATACTTAATTTTTTCACCACTTGGAATAGGTAAGTGGTAAATTTATAATTAAAATAAATATAAAAAGGTATGAAATTTATATTTTTTAGGATATGTTTTAAGTGAATATCAGTAATGTTTTAAAACATATCCTAAAAATAAATAGATTAGTATACTTGTTTATTATTTTCTTTTATGTGGTTTATAAAAAAGTGATAGTTAAAAACATAGTAAATATAAGAAAGAATAATTTAAATTGCATAGAAATGTTTTTAATAGAATTTGCTAATATTAATAGAAAAGAGAAAGTGTCCCTTTTAAATAGATAATTTTAAAAGGAGACACTTTTTTCTTATAGATCATCAGCATCTTGTTCTTCACCATATCTAGTAGTTCCTTCAGAACTAAAACTGTCATTAGGATCTTTCTCAATAAAGTATCCATCATTAGGCTCTTTTGAGGGTTTAGCACAATTTGTACAAGATTTTTGTTGAACATGTAATGAATCAATAATTTTTTGTGTTTTATCCATATTAAAAAATACTCCTTTCTTATAATAATTTTAGTGTTACCAAGTATTTAAATTATAGTATTAAAAATTATATAATTTAAAAAAATATATATGTTGAAAATTTAATTATTTAATATAATTAAGTACTGTTATCTATTTATAATATAGATTATTTTTTTGCAACATATATAAATACGTACAATAATAAATTTTGCTATTATTAAAATTCATATGATATAATTGAACCATATAAGCAAGGGACTTATTCTTAGATAAAATCTATGGTAATTTCAAATTAAGAAATTATTATATTAAAATAAAGCGTGTAAATATTAACTCTAACTTGCATAAGTGAGAGTATTGAAAGAGTTTATTTATTTAATATAACATTATTAAATAATTTGACCATATACATTTGATTGGAGAGAGATTATGTCTTGTGAGAAAAATAAAAGCTGTTTAGAAAGAATAACTAATATTTATAGTGAATTAAAGGGTGCGGAAAAGAAGGTTGCCCAGTACGTACTAGAAAATCCTAAAAATATAATTCATTTTTCAATAACAGAATTAGCTGAAGAAAGTAAAGCAAGTGAAGCAACAGTATTCAGATTATGTAGTAAGCTTGGATATAAAGGATATCAAGATTTGAAAATTAATTTGGCAGGATCAGTAATAGAGCCAATAGACAATATTTATGAAGAAATAAAGGAAAATGATGATACATATATTATTATGAGAAAAATAATGAGCTCTAATGTAAATAGTATTGAAAATACATTAAAGATAAACAGAACTGAAGACTTAGATAAAGCGATTGATATAATATTAAATTCTAAAAAGATAATGTTTTTTGGAATGGGTGGATCTTGGACTATTGCAAATGATGCTTATCATAAATTTATTAGAACAGGGATAGATTGCGTTGCATCACCAGACTCACATTGGCAAGTAATGTTTTCTTCTATGGCAAATAGTGGGGATGCTATTATAGCTTTTTCAAATTCAGGAAGTAATAAAGAGTTAATTGAAAATATTAATTTAGCTAAAAGAAGAGGGATTAAGGTTATAGGGGTTACTGGAAATGAAAAATCACCTCTTGCTAAAGCTTCAGATGTACATCTAATAGCATATGGAAATGAATCTATGTTTAGAAGTGAGGCGATGGAATCAAGACTAACTTCTTTGATGATAGTTGATTGGCTTTATGTAGGTGTAGCAGTTAAAAGAAAAAATAAGACATTAGATAATTTAGGTCGTATAAGAGATGGAATAGCAAGCAAAAGATTTTAGTAATTTTAATTTTATAATAATTAAAATATAGCAAATGAATAGAGGACTATCTTAAATGCATAAAATATGTTTTTAAGATAGTTTTTATTTTATATATTCATGAAAAAAACTTTCAAAAACTATATAAAATAATGTGGTAGAAATTAAAAATAAAAAAAAGTTTCAAAAATCTATTGTGCTAGTAAATAATAGATGCTATAATTTGATTAAAGAAAATTTTCTTTAAAAAATATAAAAAAACCACAAAAAAACAAATATACGAAAAAAATTTTCTTAAAATGTATTATAATTTGAGAAGAGGGGAAGAGATATGAAGTACTTAATAGGAGTTGATATTGGAACAACTAGTACTAAATCAATAGCATTTGATATGGAAGGGAATGTTTTAAAAAAATGTAATATAGAATATCCATTATATAATCCACATCCATCTTGGAGTGAACAAAATCCGGAAGAAATTTTCAGAGCAGTATTAAACAGTATTAGGGATGTAGTTAAAGAAAACGATATCAAAAATAATAAGTTACTAGGAATATCATTTAGTAGTGCTATGCATAGCGTAATAGCAATAGATAAGGAAGGAAACGCTTTAACTAACTGTATAATATGGGCTGATACAAGAAGCAATAAATATGCTGATGAACTAAAAAATAGTGACGTAGGACAAGAAATTTACATGAGAACAGGTACACCAATACATCCAATGTCACCATTATGTAAATTATGTTGGTTAAGAGATAACGCTGAAGATATATTTAATAAGACAGATAAATTTATATCAATAAAAGAATATATATTCTACAAATTATTTAATCAATATATAGTAGATTATTCTATAGCTTCAGCAACAGGTATATTTGATATTTATGATATTAAATGGAATAAAAAAGCATTAGACTATATAGGAATTTCAGAAGATAAGCTTTCAAAACCTGTACCAACAACATATGTAATTAATGGCTTAAATGATATATATGCAGATTATATGAAAATACCAATAGAAACTAATTTTATAGTTGGAGGAAGTGATGGGTGTCTTGCTAACTTAGGTGCTAATGCAATAAAAGAAGGAGATGCTGCTGTAACTATAGGTACAAGTGGAGCGATAAGAGTAATATCTAAGAATCCTAAAAATGATATATCCAGGAGAATATTTAGCTATATTTTAACAGAAGAACATTATGTTTTAGGTGGTGCAGTAAATAATGGAGGGATAATTTATAGGTGGTTTAGAGATAATTTCTCATCAGTAGAGATTGATGCTGCAAAATCATTAAATATAGATCCATATGATATTTTAAATTTAGAAGCTTCAAAAGTTAAACCAGGAGCAGATGGATTAATATTTTTACCATATTTATTAGGAGAAAGAGCACCACATTGGGATGCAAATTCTAAGGGAGTATTTTTTGGTGTAAACATTAATCATAAAAGACAACACTTTTTAAGAGCAGTACTTGAAGGTGTAATGTATGGAATTTATGATGTTGGAAAAGCTTTAGAGGAAACGACTGGACCAATAAATACAATTTATGCAACTGGCGGATTTGTAAGATCAGAGTTATGGGTACAAATATTAGCTGATATATTTAATAAAAAAGTTGTTATTGCAGAGAGCTATGAGAGTTCATGCTTAGGTGCAGCTATAATTGCTATGAAAGCTTTAAATATAATTAATGATATTGAACAAATTGAAAAAATGATTCCGACATCAAAAATATTTGAACCTAATGTAGGAAATCATAAGGTTTACATAAAGAATTTCAAAATTTATAAAAAACTATATGAAAAGTTAAAAGATGAATTCTTAGAAATAAATAACTTACAAGATTAAAAGTTTTGAAATGGGGGGATTTATATGCCATTATTAATAGTTGCTATAGGAGTTGCATTATTACTATTATTAATGATTGGATTTAAATTAAATGGGTTTATATCACTAATTTTAGTTTCACTTACAGTTGGTATAATGGAAGGAATGCCAGTAGTTAATGTAGTAAATTCTATAAAATCTGGTGTTGGAGGGACTTTAGGAAGTTTAGCACTTATAATAGGATTTGGAGCTATGTTAGGTAAACTCATGGCTGATAGTGGAGGAGCACAGAGAATTGCTATAACGTTAATAGATAAGTTTGGAAAAAGCAAAATACAATGGGCAGTAGTTATTACAGGATTTGTTGTAGGATTTGCACTATTTTATGAAATAGGTTTTGTTTTACTTATACCTCTTGTATTTACAATAGCAGCTGAAGCAGAGATACCACTTTTATATATAGGTGTACCTATGGCAGCAGCATTATCAGTAACTCATGGATTTTTACCACCACATCCAGGTCCAACAGCTATAGCTGGAGTTTATAATGCTGATATAGGTAAAACTTTATTATATGGTGCAATACTTGGAATTCCAACAGTAATAATTTCTGGACCAGTATTTACAAAATTCTTAAAAGGAATGGAGCATCCAATACCTAAAGGATTATATAATCCAAAAATATTTACAGAAGAAGAAATGCCAAGTTTTGGAACAAGTGTATTTACAGCATTAATTCCAGTTATTTTAATGGCCGTACAAGCTATAAGTAAAATGACTCTTTCAGGTGAATCGCAAGTAGTTAAAATAGTAAGCTTTTTTGGAGATCCAGTAATTGCATTATTAATTTCAGTTATTGTTGCCATATTTACCTTTGGATTAAACAGAGGCAAAAAAATGTCAGATGTTATGCAAACTATAGCTGAATCAATCAACACAGTAGCAATGATAATATTAATCATTGGTGGTGGAGGTGCTTTAAAGCAAGTTCTTGTTGATAGTGGAGTAGATAAATATATTGCAAGCATAATGCAAGGTAGTAATATATCTCCTCTTTTACTAGCATGGTTAATTGCCGCAATATTAAGAGTTGCATTAGGATCAGCAACAGTAGCAGCTATGACAGCAGCAGGAATAGTAGCACCACTTATAGGTGCAACTGGAGTTAGTCCAGAGTTAATGGTAATTGCAACAGGAGCGGGTAGTTTAATATTTTCTCATGTTAATGATCCAGGATTTTGGATATTTAAAGAATACTTTAATTTATCTATTACAGAAACACTAAAATCTTGGTCTGTAATGGAAACTTTAATTTCAGTATGTGGACTTGTAGGAGTTTTGATTTTAAATGTTATTATTTAAAAATATAGTAATTTAAATATAAAAGAATTAAATATAAAAGGAGCGATACTTATGAACGTAGGAATAATTGGACTTGGAAAGATGGGATTTAACATAGCATTAAATTTATTAAAGCATAATCATTCAGTAGTAGCATATGACTTAAATGACGAAAACGTTAAAAACATTACAAAAGAGGGTGCAAAAGGTGTAGGTAGCATTGAAGAATTAGTAAAACAGCTTCCAGAAAGAAAGATTATATGGTTAATGATCCCATCAGGAAAAGCAGTTGATAATACAATAGAAGAAATAATAAAATATACAAATCCTAATGACATAATAATTGATGGAGGTAATTCAAACTATAAAGATACATTAAGAAGATATAAATTCTTAAAAGAAAAAGAAATTGATTTTATGGATTGTGGAACTAGTGGAGGAACTAGTGGTGCTCTTAATGGTGCATGTACAATGGTTGGAGCAGAAAAAGAAGTATTTGATTATTGTGAAGAAATTTTTAAAGATTTGTCTATTAAAGATGGATATTTGCATGTAGGAAAACCAGGAAGTGGACATTTTACTAAGATGGTTCATAATGGAATAGAATATGGAATGATGCAATCAATAGCAGAAGGATTTGAAATTCTTTCTAAAAGTGAATTTGATGTTGATTATGAAAAGGTAGCTAAATTATGGAATAATGGTTCTGTAATAAGAGGATGGCTCATGGAATTAGCACAATCAGCATTTAGTAAAGATAAAGATTTGAGTAGTATAAAGGGAATAATGAATTCTTCAGGAGAGGGTAAATGGACAGTAGAAACAGCATTAGATTTACAAGTTCCTGCACCTGTAATAGCATTATCATTAATGATGAGATATCGTTCACTTGAAGAAGACACATTTACAGGAAAAGTTGTTGCAGCTTTAAGAAATGAATTTGGAGGACATGAGGTAGAAAAAATAAATAAATAATATATATTAAAAGCAACAGTAATTTAAATTTTTAAGTTACTGTTGCTTTTTTATTGGTTGTATTTTAAATAAATGTTTGTATTATAGTATAAACTTCATAGACAGAATTTAAATAGGAAATCCCAATAAGTAGTATTATATTTTTAAAGTTTAGTAATATTTATGAAATATTATCATAAAATTATATGGGTATACTATGTTTTAGGAGAGGGTTATATGAATTTAGAACAATATGATAGAAAATTTAGTGAAAATAAAAAAGTAATATTAGAAAATATACAAAAAGGGAAAAAAGCAGGAGTAAATAAGGTTTCAGCTGTTTTTGCAATAAATGAAAATGATGAAGTAAAAAATAAAATGGTTACAGAATTAGCAACTTGGCTTATGAACAGTGGATATAAGGTATCGATTAAAGAAGATGAACTAAAAATATTAGTAATTGAATGGGAATAGATTATTTATAGATTATCATTAATGAAGAAAGAGTAGTATAATTTAATATATAAATTATGGAATAAGAGATAAAATGTATTTGCCTGCCATATTAGTTTTGTATGTATTAAAAAAGCAGATAAATGAAAAAAGTGGACGGCTTTATGTTTGATTTAGCAATTCTTTTATTATAATTTATAAGCAAAAATACAAAGGGAGAGAAAGTATGAAAGAAAATAGAATAATTGAATTAAAAAAAATAGCTACTACTAAATTTTTAAATCTATATAATGTTCAATATAAAAATAAAATAGGTAATCTTAAAAATTGGATTATTGCATCAAGAAAAAGTGAAGAAGTATTAAAAGATACTTATTTTAATAAGAAAAATGATAATATTGATGGAGTAGTTATAGTTGCTTTTCATAAACAATTAAAGAAATTAGTTGTAATAAAACAATACAGAGTTCCTATAAATGATTATGTTTATGAATTAGTAGCAGGGCTTGTTGATCCAGGAGAGGATATAAAGACTACTGTTAGTAGAGAACTTAAAGAAGAAACAGGACTTACAATGTTAGAAATCAAAGAAAATAGTAAAGAAAAATTATATATTTCTCCTGGAATGACAGATGAAGCTTTAGCATTCGTATATTGTACTTGTGAAGGGGATTTTTCAAAAGAATACCTTGAAGAGGATGAGGATATTGAAGCTATGTTTATGTCTCAAGAAGAAGCAAAAGAGTTTATAAAAAGTGATAAAAAAATAGATGTAAAGTGCTTTTTAGTATTACAAAGTTTTGCAAAATTAGGAGAAAAAATGTTTGATTAGCTCTAAGAATAAATTTTGATACTACATAGCATTTGTTAAGAAATACAAATTGAAAAAATTAAATTTTAAACTATGTTTTAAGTGAATGTTGATATTGCAATATAAACAAAGTTCTTAGTCTTAGATGAAACTTGTTTTCAACTGAGGGTTAGAATTTGTTATACTTTCAAGGAGTACAAACTTTAAAGGCTTATATCTGTTCTGTGTAATTTACGTATGCCATCTATTGGATAGTGCCATGGACAGAAAAATTCATTTAAAATATAATAGTTATTTAAAATAAAGAGAGGAGTATATCAAATACACAAAGATGTTTTGATATACTCCTTTTATATAAGCACAATCAAGAAATAAAAAGTTAATTTATTAGTTTATTTTAATGTGCCTTTTAATTAATGAATAAATCCTTGGATTAAAAAATATAAAAGAAAAATTGAAGATATAATATACATACATATAGATATATCTTTTCTTTTATTAGTAACTATTTTACATATAGGATATAAAATAAATCCAAAGGCTATTCCATCTACAATACTATAAGTTAATGGAATTAAAATTATTGTTATAAAAGCTGGAATCAACTCTGTTAAATCATCAAAATTCAAATGTCTTAAGTTTTGAAACATTAAGCAACCAATAATAATAAGTATTGGAGATAATGCTGCATTTGGAATTATTGATATAAATGGTATAAAAAATATTGAAGCTAAAAATAGCAATCCAGTTATTATTGAAGTTAATCCTGTTCTTCCACCAGCAGCTATTCCAGCAGCTCCTTCTACAGTAGAAACTGGAGGACTAGTCCCAAGAAATCCATATGCAATAACAGAAAATGCAACTGCAGATAATGCTTTTGGATTTTTTTCAGGAGCATTCAATAAACCGATAACTTGGCCATGTAATAGTCCTATATTTTCAAATATTAATACCAATGTTAATGAGAATGTAGCTATCCAAAAATTCACACTAGCTATTCCAGAAAAATCTGGATTAAAGAATATATCTTTATATGCTCCGAAATTTGGAAGAGAAAAAGTAAGATTACTAGTATCTACAATTCCCATAAATATAGAGATAATTGTACCTAGAATAATTGAAATTAAAAATCCACCTGGTACATTTTTGATAAATAATATCAAAGTTATAATCATGATAATAAAAAATGCAATAACTTGAGGACTTGTAATATCTCCAAGTTTTAATAGCGTAGAAGGATTAGAGACTATAAGACCTGATTTACCTAAACCTATAAGTGTTATAAAAAGTCCAATACCTACTGTTATGGCTTCTTTTAAATTATTAGGAATAGATTCAGTTATAGTATTTGCAAGTGGTGTAAGTGTTATTATAACAAATAAAACACCAGCAACAATTACTGTAGCCAATCCTTCGTAAAATGTAAGACCTAGAGTATTTACAATAGTATAAGTAAATAATGCGTTGATTCCCATTCCGGGCATAATGATTAGAGGAGCGTTACTAATAAAACCTGCCAAAAGACATCCAATCAATGAAGCAAATACAGTTGAAATAATCAATGGTTCAAGATTTATACCAGAATCACTTAGTATACTAGCATTGACAATTATAATGTATACTGCTGCAAAAAATGATGTTAAAGCGGCAATAGTTTCCCTCCTAACTGTAGAATTGTGTTCTTTTAGTTTAAAAAATTTGTTCATCCTTTCAACCTGACTTTCAAAAGCTCCCTCACCCACCCGCACAAAAGTGCAAGTATATTATATCATCCATAAGAAATTTTGCAACTTTAAAATTATATAAATTGTAAAATACATATAATTTTTAATGGTTATTATGTAGATTTATATTATAATTTTAAATTATTTTGTAAAAATGGGTTATTTTAAGAGAAAATTATCATTAAAAATTCACCTTATTTATTTTTATATTAATTATAAAAAATAGCTATATTATTAAGCAGATTTTATAACAATTAATAATAAAATTATAAAAAAGTACAATTTTGTTAATTAATAATATAACAAAAATATTATAACAAATTACAACAAAATTTAATAAATTGTTAAAACAAACTTATTCTTCTAAAAAATACCTAAAATTTAATCCAAAAATGTAATGAAAGAGAAATGTTATACGATAATCATTTTGTATGACTAATTAATTTGTTAATTTAATGCAATGTGCTAGTTAATTATTTATATTGAAAGTGCTTATTTTCAGCTAATTACTTTTAAAAAAATAAAAAAGGTAGTGTAGTATTTTCAATACTATTAAGGTTTAATTAGCACAATAGATTAATTTAATATAAAAATAGAGCTTATATAGTTAACAAGAAACTAATAAATATGTTTAGCATATGTAAAATGAAATATTTAAAGGAGATGAGTATAATTAAAGAATATGTTTATAGAAAACATTTAAGAGAACCAATTAAATACTTATTGTTAATAATGGCGTTCGTTTTATCAATAATAATTGACACATGCATTATATCATATATTAGATCAACAGGTGATAATAGTATATCTTATTTAATGATTTTTGTGATTACAACCTTAATAATATTAGGTGTTGTGGGAGTAGAGTTTTTATTACTTTATTTTTTTGTATTTAGGAAATTTAAAAACATTAGTGTACAATTAACTGATTTAGGAATAATATATAAAAATATTAAGGGAACGACATTCATTCAATATGAAGAAATACAAAGTATACAATTTCCATCCATAAGATATATAGGGGGATGGGCAAAAATTAAAAGCAATGGTAAAAATATTAGATTAACTGTTGTATTAGAAAATATAGGGAAATTTATAAATGAATTAAAATATACATTAGATAAGAAAAATATCAATTATATTTATGATGAAAGAAAATTATATAACTTTTGTAAAACTGCTACATATAGTGATCAAAGTTGGGAGAGAGTATATGAAAAATTAAAAACTTTATTAATTACATATGCTATATGCATATTAATCTCAATAATATATTTAGGCTTTATGAATTTATATGTTTCACAAATAATATTTGTAATACTTATAATTTTATATCCGCTATATGTATTTATAATAAGTGAAATAATTTTGGGATTTAGGCTTTCTATAAAGACTAAAGCAAAGGGAAAAATACTTACTATAAGAGATAAAAAAGTAGAAAATACAATATATAAATATACAGCTTTAATTTTGGGAGCTTTAATATTAGGAATTCTTATTTTCTCAATAATATAAAAATATAGATATTTTTATAATTAGATTAAAATATTAAATAAATAATGATATATAAATAAGGTGAATTTTGATTTATAAAAATTCACCTTATTTATTTTTATATTAATTATAAAAAAATAGCTATATTATTAAGCAGATTTTATAACAATTAATAATAAAATTATAAAAAAATACAATTTTGTTAATTAACACTATAACAAAAATATTATAACAAATTACAACAAAATTTAACATATTGATAAAATGAATACCTTTTTTTGAATAAATTCTAAAAAGTAACAATAAAAGGTAAAGTAAGGAAAATTTTGTGCGAAAACAAAAGTACAAGCATTAAAAAAGCGTTAAACAGATTTAGATTATATTAAAATAATTAAATTATTAGTTATTTGAAAATTGTATAAATAGTTTAAATAAATAGTTTAATAAGGGTTAAAAGAACTCTCTTTATACTCTAATAATAAATAAAAATATATGGGAGGAAATTAGATTATGGATGTTATCCAACAAACGAATAGGACAATATTATTTGAGGAAATAAATCCTGAAAGATTAGATTTGATTTCTGTAATTGGAGACACTAAGGGCTTAACTAGCTTAAATGATGATCAGATAAAAGAAATTAATGAAAATTTTTTAGTAAGTAGTTTTGATGAATTTTTAGATAAATTCTCACCAGTTGTATATTCATTTTATAATGCAACAAACCAAAAGGTGATGTACACATTAAAAAAACCTGAAAATCTTCCAGATAATTTTGTGACAGAAATACCAATAAATCAATCAAATGATTTTCTAAAAATGCTATTCACTTTAATAGATACAAAAAGTGCTCAAGGAATAGCTAACGTAGACTTTAAGTTTGAAAATTTATTAGATATGATTTCACCAAAAAAAGTAATGGATGATATAAGACAATCAAGAAAAGAAATACAATATTTATATAGTAAATATGATGAACTAGATGATGAAGATCCAAGTAAATTAGATTTAGGAGATAAATTAAATAATTTATTTGAAAATGCTAGTGAAAATTATAATAATATAATGGCAATGCTTCCCTTAGCTATTGAAGATATAAAGACAAGATTGTTGTTAGGACAAGATGATAGTCAAAATGGTGGAGAAGCATTACAGATAGGTGTATTAAGTATGGGAGAAGATGGTGAACTTAAAGTTCTTGAAGCTCCTAAGAGTGAAGAAAAATCATTAATTGCAATAGATGATAATGCAAATGTAGGATTAATTGAAGCTTTTGAAGATGATTATGATGAAGTCAATGAAACAAAATCTGATTATGTAAAGAGTTTAGTAGTTAGAACTTTTTGCCCTCTTGCATCTACAATGGAAAGTCAAATAGATGTAGAACGTGAAGTAGAAAATTATAATACATATCTTGAGTTCTATAAAAATTCCAAAGATGATTTTATAAAAACTGTTAAACCATTAATAGAAAAAATTGTTGGTGTAAAGATGTTCTTTGATCAATATAAGACAAAAAACAAAGGAATGAGACCAACATTACTTGTTACAAACAATAAACTTGACAGATTAGTAAATTCAGCTAATTTACCAAGACTTGAAGCATATTTAAGTACTGTAAATGACAAAAATGATTTTGATAATACAATTTGGTTTGGAATAGTTCCATCAATTGAACTAGAAGGACAAAACAAAGGTGGAGCTAAGAGAGAAAGATTTAAGGGAAACAAAAAAGTTGAAAAAACAGAATGTAATACTATTGAAAACCTATCTTTACTTCTTAATACAGTTCAAAAATATAGAATTCAAATTTTCTTCAGCTTTGAAGCAAGAGAAGATACTACATTCAATCATGTGGCAACAGCAGGAATAGACAAATTTATGGATAGATGTGCCCCTCTTATGAGACAAACATACAGCGAGTTCGCAATTCCATGTGTTCCAAACTTTACAATAATTCCAAAGGAAAAATCAGGTGTAATACTTGATAGTAAAATGCTTATGACAGATGAAGGAAATGCAGAATTATCAAAAGCAAAAGAAGATTTATTTAAATTATGGATTGAAGGAGTATATATTGGAAGTTCATATATTGCAGCTGGAATAGTTGCATCATATCAATGTCCAGAATACTTAAAAGAATATTATGGCAATGTATTTTTTGATTATCCAGGAGTAAGATTTGATATTGAATCTGGAGATAATTCATTAAGAGTTACTTCAACTTTAGCAAAAGAAATATCAGGATTTACTAATGAAATCAAAAATTCAATAAATAGAAAGAACTTTGGATTTGTATTCTCATCAGAAAATGCTAAATTCCAAGGTAAAGATATAAAACAAATTACAGTTTATAAGGCAAGAAGCCTTCAAGCAACTGAAAATGATTTTGAATCAATGTATAAGACTTTAGTTACAACTTATATAGAAAGAATGCTAAGATTCTATACGAATGATTTTAAAGAAGACAATATAGTTAAATTCTTTAGTAATAATCCAAATAGCGTTAAGAGCAAATGGGTGGGGAATAAAGAATTTATTAATGCAATAATACAAGATGGAGATGACATAAACTTTGTTATAAATGATAAGAGTGGAACATGTAATATTGATCTTGTATTTAATGGAAATATTAAAAATCTTGAAGTTGAAATTACTAGAAGTGAAGCTAGCTAATTCTAATAGATATTAATCAATATCTATTTTAATTATAAAAAAATTATAAAAAGGGAGATGACAAAATGGGATTTAAAGTAAAAGTTGAAGGTGCAGAAACTATTGATTTAAGCATTGAAAGTGTTGAAACAGTAGAATTTAAAACTGATACACCTGATGATTCAAATGCCCGTTCTACAGACCAAGGTACAACACTAGTTATTACAGGAAAAATATTAACTCCAGTAGGAGGAGAGGCTGCTGATAGCACTATAAAATTAGCACAATGGTCTCTTGTACCAGCAGAAAAAGCTGATTGTTACAGAAGTGTAAAGGTAGATGTTATTTCAGCATCACAAGTTGTAAGACAAATAACATTACCTAATTCATTTGTTGTAGACTATGAAGAAAACTTTGGTGATTGTGAAGGTATTGGTACTTTCACATTATGTGTAAAACAAAAGAAAGACAAAACTGCATTTGTAAAATTTGAAGGTGGATTTGGACAAGAATAGGAGGAATTAAAAAATGGGATTTAGAGTAAAAATTGAAGGCGCAGAAACAATTGATTTAAGTATTGAAAGTGTTGAAACAGTAAAGTTTACAACAGATACACCAAAAGATGCTAATGCACGTTCAAAAGACGTAGGAAGCACAATGACTATAACAGGAAAAATATTAACAGCTGTAGATGGAGATCCATTTGATAGCACAAGACAAATGGGACTTTGGTCTTTAGTGCCAGCAGAAAAAGCTGATTGTTATAGAAAATTAACAGTAGAAGTTATTTCAGCTGATCAAATTATAAGAAAGATTACTTATCCTAATGCTTTTGTTGTAGATTACAAAGAAAACTTTGGTGATACTGAAGGTATTGGTACATTTACACTTGTAGTTAGACAAAAGAAAGATAAGCTAACTCAAGTTACAATTGAAGGCGGATATAGTGCTTAATTAATGCCTTAAATTACTAAAATATAGTTTTATTATAGTTGCAGAGGATTTAAATTGGATTCGCTAATAATTTAAATCCTCAAATGCAACTTTTTTAAAATAAGAATAAGTATTTTAGTTTTACATATACCTTCAGCATCATTAATTATAGTATACTAAAATATTTCAATGTTAGTCTATAAAAATTAAAAGATAGTATAAAAATAAAATCTTAATTTAAGTTTAAATTTTAGAAAAATTTTAATATATGAATAAGCAAAAATAGAAAGAAAAATTAAACTTATGGATATTAAAATTAGTGATAGTTTGATATGAGCATATATTTTAAATATGCTTTAATTTAAGTGAAAAGCGAGTGATAAAGTGAAAAATTATTATAAAATACTTGGAGTTTCAGAAAGTGCTAATAAAGATGAAATAAAAAAAGCCTTTAGAACTTTAGCAAAAAAGTATCATCCAGATAAAAATAAAGATAATAAAGATGCAATAGAAATGTTTCAACAAATAAATGAGGCCTATGAAATTTTAGGAAATGAGTCAGCTAGAGAGGAATATGATAAAAAGTTAAATCAACATAATTCTAATAGTAAAAAAAATGATGGTAAAAATAGTAGTAAAAAATCACAAGCTAAATCTAAGGAAAACTTTAATAAAGGTGATGCCTTAAATGATTTAAATCAATATTTTGAAAGTTTTTTTGGATTTAATGCAAATAGTGATGATATTGATGCGAGTAAATTAAAAAATAATAAAAATCCTATTGATACAAGTAATATGTTTAACAGTTTTTTTAATTTAAAGAAATAAAGAAATTTTTACCCAAAGTATTAAAAAGTAATGGAGTGGTTACTTTGAAAAATAATCAAAATAACAAATTAATGTTTAGTATTCAATTAATAAATGTCTTTATAGGAATAATTATAACATTAATATTTGGAATAATTTACATAACAATAGAATCAAATGAACTTAAAGGAATACTTTTAGGTTTATTAATTATATTGGGGATTTTTACATTTATAAATTTATATAAAAGAATACACAATCAAAATTGTATAGAAGAAAGCAACAATATAAATACCATTGAATTAGTAAATGAAGACAATGAAATTATAAATCAATGGTCAATAAAAGAAAAAATTTCTTTTATTATTGGAAAGGGTAACGGAGATAATCAAGTATTGGTGGATTTAAATAAATCTATTTATTCAACGTTAGTTGAAGATAATCATGCCGTATTAAATTATGCTGCTGGAACATGGTATATAGAAGATTTATCTATAGAAAGTGGTGTTTGTATACAAAAAATAGATGATGGTAAAAAATACAGAATTGTAAAAGATACTCCTTGTAGCTTAAAAAGAGGAGACATTATATTTATTTCAAAAGTGAAATTATTACTTAGATGAATGGAGTGATTATATGTCATTAATTAGGTGTCAAAATGGCCATATGTTTAGTGAAAGACGCTATGGTCCAATATGTCCTTATTGCAATATAGATACAAGTAAAAAAGAAAACAAGAAAGAACTTGTACCAGAAGAGGAAGAAGTAGAAACAAACCTTTTATATCAAGAAATAGAACCAGTTTGTGGATGGCTTGTATGCATTGAAGGTTGTAGAGTTGGAAAAGATTATAAGATAAAAAGTGGAAAAAATTTTATTGGTAGAGCTGATGATATGGATATACAAATAATTGGAGATAATTATATAACAAGTAGAAATCATGCGGTTGTAGTATATGATCCGAAGAAGAAAAATAATGTATTACTTCCAGGAGATTCTTCAGGAATTGCTTATTTAAATAATGAACCAGTCTATATGCCAACAGAACTTTCAAATTATGATGTTATAGAACTTGGAAAGAGTAAATTCTTATTTGTACCGTTTTGTGGTGAACATTTTGAATGGCAAGATAAAGAACAGAGGTAATTTAAATGTTATTTATGAGTAGATATGATTCAAAAGAAGCAGTATTTATATTAATAATATTATTATTTTTATTATGTGTGATAAAGCATATATTATTTAAAATTATGAACAAAGAAAATATAAGTTTAGTTAAATATTCACATACAGGTCATGAAGAAATACAAGAAGATTATTTTAATATAAAGAAAAAAGATAATGTACTTTTAACTGTTATTGGTGATGGTTTAGGGAAAAATGAAGCAGGAAGGATTTCTAGTATTACTGCTGTAAAAACAATATCAAATTTATTTTTGAAAGAATATAGTAATGCAAATGTAAGTTACTTTTTTAAAAAAGCTATTAATAAAGCAAATCATGAAATACTTAAAAGAGTAGAAAAAAATAAAGGTGGTACAAGCATTTTAATGACAATTATTGATCAAGAAAATTTGTACTATACCTCTTTAGGAAATTTAATGTTAGCTATTTTTAGAAAAGGTCAACTTATAAAATTAAGTGAAGGCCATTGTATGAATGAGGTGGCAAGACAAAAATATTATGAAGGAAAACTAGAAAAAATAGAAGCACTTAAAGTTTTAAATAACAAAAAGGTTTTATATTACCTTGGGCAAGAAAATCTTAATAGTGTAGAAATGAAAATTGATAGTATTAAATTAGAAAAAAATGATTTACTTTTGATTATGAGCAAAGGAATTTATGAAGAAATAAGATGGGTAGATTTTGAGAATATATTAAATAAAAATAAGAAAGATATAAATACGGCTTTAAATAAAATCATAGACGAAATAGAAGAGCATGAAAATACTCATAATGGAAGCATAGTAATTATAAAAAAGAATAGTTAAATTAAGTGAGATACTATGTTTTAAAATAGTATTGATATTGTAGTATAAACCCCATGGACAGGGCTGAAATAAGAAACTTGACTCATATACATTCGTCCAGTAAGTTCGAGGGACAAAATATGAAATTGCACTCTGTGAAAGTTCGAAGAACCAAATATAAAATTTGGATTCTCACTTTTGACTCTTACTTAAAACATAGAGTGAAAATAAGCGCATTTTAATAAGTTAGGGTGAGACAAATGAGAAAATTAAATTCAAAATTTAAGACAAGCTTTATATCAGAAGAAGGAACGTATCTTCAAAATAAGGATTATTTTGCATATGTAGAGCTTGATAAATTTGGATGTTATGCTATTGCAGATGGAATTGATAATGACACAAAAAATGAAACAGCTCAAATTGCAGTAACAACATTTATTAAATTATTTACACAAAATCCTACTATGAATAAATTTACATTAAAAAAATACCTAAATAAGGTTAATGAAGAAATAGTAAGTGCAAGTAAAAATGTAAGACTTAAAGCTTCTATGACAATAGCAATAACTAATTATAGTAAAGTTAGATACATAGTTATAGGTAATTCAAGATTTTACTTTTTTAAGGATGGATACTTAAAAGAAAGAAGTAAGGATTTATCTTTAACACAACAACTTAGTGATAAAGAAATCATAGCTTTAGATAAGGCAGCTAAGCATATAGAGAGAAACAATCTTTCTTGTTACTTAGGAGAAAATAAATTAAGCTCACCATTTATATCTAAAAAGATAAAACTTAATGATGGAGATGTATTTACATTACTTACAAAGGGCATATGGGAAAATTGTGATGAAAAAGAAATAGAAGATGCCTTAGAAGGAGCAACAAAGCCACAAGAAGTTGCTGATAGAGTTGAAGATATGATTTTATCAAAGCAATTAAATAAGTTAGAGAATTACACGTTAGCTGTAACATTTGTTGAAAAGGCATATATAAATCCAAAGAAAAAAGCTATGATAAAGAAAATTTTGTTTGCAGCAATTCCAATAATTATAGTTTTAGTTATAGCATTAGTAGTATTTAATATAAAGCAAAATAAAAAACGAGAAGAAATTGCATCTATGAATAATTATGTAACTGAAGCAGCTGGATACATAAAAAATGAACATATTGAAAAGGCAAATTCAAAATATGAAGAAGCATTAAAAATAGCTAATAAATATAAACTTAAAAATGACATAAAAGAAATAGATGGAGAATGTAAATATACAGAAATAATACTTGAAGGTGATAAAAAGCTTGAAGAAAAGAAATATAATGAGGCATTAGATCAGTACTTATTAGCAATGAAAAAAGGGGTAGATGTTGATGATAAGGCAAGAGATTATATTTTAAAGAAAATAGATATAGCTAAAACATGTATAAGTGTTGCTGACCTTTTAGAACTTGCAGATACTCAGTTGGAAGCGGGAAAAGTAGCAGAGGCAGAAGCAAATTATTTAGAGGCTAAAAGACTTGCTTCAAATTATTATTTAAAAGATGAAAAACAAGAAGCTATAGATAAACTTAAAGAAATATATGAAAAGCAAGGCAAAGAAGCAGAAGCACAAAAACAAGAGGAAGAAAAGGCTAAAGCTGAGGAAGAAAAAGCAAAAGAGGAAGAAGAAAAAAATAAGGAAAAAGAAGAAAAAGCTAAAAAAGAAGATGATGATCTTCAAAGTAAAGCTATAGACCTTAGAAAAAATGGTGATACTCAGTATATATCAGGAGATTATGTTGGAGCAAAGATGTATTATGCTTTAGCAAAAGAAGCTTTTGAAAAAATAAATTCAAATAGTTTAGCAAATGAATTAGAAGAAAAGATATCTCTTATGGATAAAAAGATAGAAAGTCAATCGCAAACAAAAGCTGAAGGAGATATATATTTAAATGAAGCTAATGAAAGATATGTTAAAGGAGATATTACTTCAGCAAAAGTTTTATACACATTAGCAAAAGATTCTTATAGTCAAGTTGGACTTACAGAAGAAGTAAAATCAATAGATGAAAAATTAAAGGTATTAGATAAAGAGATAGCTAGTACAGGTGATAAGAATGAATAGAATTTATGAAAAATTAAATGAAATAAGTGAGTTAAATGAAAGAGTACTATTAAAAAAAATAATGAATAGTGTATTTGCTTCATTAGAACAATATAGTGAAGATAGATTTAATGATTTAGAAGAAAGAGTTTTTGATGAAATACAATATTTAGAAGAGAAATACAATGTGTATTCCACAATAATTGATAGAAAACATTTAGATGTAACTAATGAATTTTTATTTCCAATGATGGAAGAGGATTCTGAGGAAAAAACATATGATGTAAAAACAATTATAGATAATTTAAATAATAATCTATATTCTAAAATATTTAATGTATTTTTAAAATGCGATTATGGAATGTTTAAGAAATTCATATCTGAGAATCTAGAAATAACAGGAACAATTGAAACAAATAAAAAGATCCATAAAGCTTATTTTAAAGTAAAAGAAAATACTGAATATAAAGAAAAAATAAGTACGTTATATAAGTCTTTCATAAATAATAATGTTATGTGGAAAACAGTTAATATGCCTTACATTAATAAAATAGCACAAATTTATCTTACAAAGTGTGAGGATCAAATAGATAAAGAAGAAGAAATTATAAAAATTCACATAGATTTTGGTGATTATAATCAATATATAAAATATGATATGGTGCCACTTTGGAATATTAAAGAGATTAAATTAAAATGCACAGGATTTCCAACAGCTTGTGTAGATAAAGTAAATTACGAACATGATATTTCAATTGAAAAAGAGGGAATAAATCATGGTTACTTAATTAATTCTGATAAAGAATGTATAGATTATGTAACAATAAAAAAAGATTACATTAAAGTAATTTCAAAGGTTTCACATTCATTTTTATGGACAGTTTATAAGATTGTAAATTATAAAGAAGACAATAATTCAAAATACGAATATGAACTTATGAGTAATTATAAAAATGTTAATTTTTCAAATAGATTTTTATTTAATAATAGATATGTTATAAAAACAAAAAGTGAAATAGCAAAACTTATAAATTCATTTCAAGTATCAAAACATTTAAATTTTAGAGATTTAAAAATAGAAGAAGTTAAATATGATGAAAGCAAAGAAACATATGATTTTAATGATTTTATAATAGATGAAATAAGAGAAGATAATATTAAAAAATCTTTGGTTTTATACTTTGAAGCAAAGGACAAAGATTACTATTTAAACAATGATATTTTAAGCTTTTTGACATCAGAAATACAATTAATTTATCCAGAATATAAATGTGAAGGAAGATTAATATGAACTACATTTATGACATATTTATAAAAGCAATAGAAGAAAATATTTCAATAGAAAAAATAAAATTCAAACAAGCTGAAATATATAGTCCATATATGGAACTAGCCATTTCAAATATCAATTCAAATAGATTACCACAAGATGAATATATTGAAATAAATGCTTTTTATAGATTTCAAGAGATATTTCAAGAATTGTTCAATATTAATTTTAAAGAAAATACAGAATTAAAAAATGTGCTATTTGATATACTAATTCACTACCTGTGCGAGTTAGATTTAAAACAAGGATTAAATAAAAATGAATTTTATAAGAAGTTTTTATTTGAAGACATAATAAATAATGTATATGGAGAAGAGTTAGCTAAAAACATAATTTACTTTAATAAAGAAGAAAAAGATATATTTTTAAATAGCTTTATAACCTTATATAAAACAGGAACTTCATTGCAGCTATTTAATAAAACTTTATCAAAAATATTTAAAGATAGTACAGTCTATTTAAATAAAGAAAATCCAAAAGACCTTTATATTTATTTAAGTGAATATAAAGATGAAGTCCTAAAAGGTAAAATAAATGCAATTATAGATACATTTTTACCTATAAGTATGAAAATTCATTTATTTTGGGATAAACATTTTGGAATTTTAGGTTCTGATAATACCATGAAAATTAATGACATAGTAATTATTGAATAGATTTATAGGAGGGAAAAATGGGGTTATATACTTACAAGTTGCATAAAAGACAGGAAGAAAATATTTCAAAAAGATATAAAGAAAAAGATTTAATTCTCATGACAACTTTTCAATTAAGAGAGATATGTAATAAAGAAAAGTTAATAAAAAGTATAATAAATCCTTTAGATAAAGAAGAACTTATAAAACTTATTATGAAGTATAGGGGAGAAAAAGATAGCCGATTAATAAATAATTATGTAGAAGGTGGACTAGAAAGAATAGAGAGCTTCATAAAGAGAAGTAGTAAAAGAAAAATACAAAGTGATATTATAGACTATTCTGGAAAAATAGTAATTTATAAAGATTTATCACTTGAAATATACGATGAATATGAGTTAAAAGGTAATAAAGAGCTGAAAGAAGGAAATGTTCTTTTAGTTGATAATAATTTTAATGTTTCTACTGTACTTAATATTAAAAAGGTTAAAAAACATAATGAATATAAATATTTTTTAGTAAAGGGAAAAGATGTTTTTATTCAAGAAAATGAAAGTAAATTTTATAACCTAATGTTTTTACCTCAAAAAGAATCAGAACTTCTTTATGATATATATGAAAATAAAATAGATTTTAAAAATTATGATTTAGAGTATTCATCTGTACCTATTTTGCAACTTGAAATAAAAGAATTAGAAGAGACAACAATGCCACTTGCTATAGATTTTGGAACTTCAAATACTACAGCTGGAATTTATATTGACAAAGAAGTATTTCAAGGATTAAATGATAATTTAATTAGAAATAGAAATTTAGAAGATTATGAAGATGATAAAGTAAAATTAGTAAAACTTTTAGATACAACAAAAAAAGATTATAAAATAACACCATTAATTCCAAGTGTAGTAGGAGTTAAATACATAAATGAAAACGAAGATACTATTAAATATATATTTGGATATGATGCTTTATTTGCATCAAAGAAGAGATACGTTGATGATAGTTTAACAGTTTTTTACGATATAAAAAGATGGATAAGTGATTTTGAAAAAAGCGAAAAAGTAATAGACATTCATGGAAAAACAACATTAATAAAAAGAAAAGATATCATAAAAGCATATTTAGAATATGTCATATCATTAGCAAACCAAAGATTTAAATGTAAATTTAAAAATATTTATATTTCATGTCCATCAAAACAAAAGTATAAATTCCATAAATTATTTGAAGAAGTATTAAGCAGCTATAATGTTGATAGCAAAAATATGTTAGAAGAAAGTGTTGCTGTTCTTTATAACACAATAAGTGACTTTATTGATAGAGATAAGTATTCAAGTGGAGATGAATATAAAGCATTAATTATAGATTGTGGAGGGGGAACTACAGATCTTTCAGGATGTAGCTTTAGCATAAGAGATAATAGAGTTTCGTACAAGATAGATATAGAAACATCTTATGAAAATGGAGATACAGATTTTGGAGGAAATAATCTTACATTTAGAATTTTACAATTTATAAAAATATTAATGGCAAATGCATTGGCTAGAGATAATTATTTAGAAATAAAAAAAGCGATAGTAGATGAATTTAGGATAGATATATTTAGGAATATAGACAAGTATGGAATTTCTCAATTATATGAAGATTTAAACAGTGAATATGAGAAAGCTGAAGAAATAATTCCAACAAAGTTTAAATTATATGAAACTAGAAATAAAGAGGACTATTGTAAGGTAAGAAATAATTATTATTTTCTATTCAATTTAGCAGAAGAGATTAAAAAAATATTCTTTAGTAATCCAGAGCTTATAAAGATAACACTAAGTCCAAATGAAGTAAAAGAAAATTTAAAACTAATCGATAATGCACAAATTATATATGATAAATGGAAACTATCATATATAAAAGATGAAAAATTACAAATTATAAAAGAGGCACCAATATTAACTCTTACGACTTATGAAATAAGTACATTAATAAAAGGTGATGTATATAACATAATAAAGAAATTTTTAGAGACTTTATATAAAAATGATGAACTTTATGAGTATTCATTAATTAAACTTACAGGTCAATCATGTAAAGTAGATATATTTAAGGATGCATTAAAAGAATTTATACCAGGGAGAATAATTGAAATAAACAAAAGCAAAAAAGATACAAGTGAAGATTATGATTTAAAGCTAGCTTGCATTAAAGGAGCCTTAAAGTATCTATATTCTAAAAATTTTGGATATGCTGATATACAAATTCAAAATAATATCCCAACACTTCCATATACTCTTACAGCATTTACACATAAAGGAGAAGAAATTACATTAATTAAAAATAAAGAAATCAAAAGAGGTTTTGTTTCAAGATTTATGGATCGAGTTATATTAAAGCTTTATTTAAAAGATAGTGGTAATAATGTGAAATATGAGTATGATTATAAATTTAGTAATGAGGAATTAGAAAATACGGATGCTGTTAGCATTATGGAAAATTATCCTAATATAAGTCAACATGAAACAGATAATATTGAAAATGATGAAATAAAGTTTTTTGTTTGGGCAGAAGAAGAACTTTGGGGATTTTATGTAATAGCTATATTAAGAAAAGAACATGAATTATATATAAGTAAAGAAAAATTCTTTTATTTTGAAAATGATAAATGGGAGAAAAATTTCTTTGATGGGATGAACTAGTTTTAAAGTTAAGTGGTGAAAGCCGAAATGAAAGGAATACATTTGTTCGGTTACTGAAAAGTTTGTTGGGCGTATCTAACATTACAAGTTGTACCCAAAATGCTAGCTTCAAAGATAAACTTTGAACAAGCACATTTGGAACAACTTATAATTAAGAAACACTAACCAAAAACTTTTCTAATGTAACACTACACAAAAGATACCTTCCATTTCTAAATTTAAAGATTAACTTAGATGCATGAATAAATATTTAAAACAGATATAGACGTTTTTATAAAAAGTGAGATAAAGAAACAGTGAAAGAAGGTGATTTGGTGTTTGAAAATAGGTATCCACTATTTGAGAGTGGTAGACTTTTAAAAATAGATATGCTTAATGAGCTTAGAGATTATCCAAGAATATTTATTGACATAATGCTTAAAGAGTATTGTGATGGAATAGTTTTTGGATGCTCAATAGATGTATTAGATGATTTTCTATTAATAGGAAAAGGAATAATTAAGCATGATGGAATTATTTATATATTAAAAGAAGATACAAAAATAAAATATGAATGTAACAATAAACTTACTGTAGTAAAGGTTAAATTTTTACCAGAAATGGTAGAGAAGGATTTTATAGAAAATTGCACAGAAATTCATTTAGATGATGAAGTTAAGTTAAATGAAAATGAGATGGAACTTTGCAGATTTCAGCTTAGAGAAGGGGCACATTTAAGAATAAATTATACTGGTTTTGAAGATTTATCAACTGAGTATGATACTGTGAATATAATTAATGTTCCTTACTCAGCTAAAAGAACAACAGGATTATCACCAATAATTTTAGATATGTTTGGTAGAGAATTAATAAAGTGCAATATTAATGAAGCATGGGACATAACTTTTGCTACTATGTGTATTCAAAATAAAGATGCAATCGAAAAGGATATAATAATAAGTTACTTATCATATAAGCTAAATATTGAAGAAAAGAATTACTCAAATGAAGAACTATATTTATATCTTTTAGAGGTATTAAAAAAACAAAAAGAAGATTTAGAAACAAATAATAATCATAAGAGAGGAAGATTTAAAAAGATATTGATAGATTAAATATGATTAGAAATATAGGGAAAAGATTTGATTAAATAAAAGACGATGAGATTAATTTGTAAAAAAACTAAAAATAACAAATAAACGATTTGAGAGGAGAAAATAAGAAATGTCAAAAATTAATGTGATTATTGTTGATACAACAGGAAATAAAGAGAGAAAGGTTGGTCTTCCAGCTGATATTAAAATAGGTATTATAATGGTTAAACTTATAGAAAAAATAAAACTTCCATCAATAGGACCGGATGGAAATTTAATTAGTTATAAATTTATTCATAAAGTATCAGGAAGACAGCTTTTAGAAACTCAAACACTTTCCGACGCACAAATAAAAGATGGTGATGTTTTAAGACTTCAACCAGAAATAACGGCAGGTGCATAATATGGAAGAAACTTTGAATTTAGATATTAATGAAAATAGGTATTCAAGATTTGAACTTATACCGTGGTGGAATCAAGAACTTTTACATAAGTCAACTATTATGGTTGTCGGTGCAGGTGCTATTGGTAATGAACTTATTAAAAATTTAGCATTATTAGGTATTGGAAAAATTTTAATCATTGATATGGATAAAATTGAACAAACAAATTTAACTCGTTCAATTTTATATAGAATGAGTGATGTAGGCAAATATAAAGCAGAAGCAGCTGCGGAAAAAGCAAGAGAAATAAATCCAGATGTTAGGGCAAGTTCACTAAAAGCAAATGTTGTTACTGATATAGGTCTTGGAGTTTTTAGGAAAATGGATATTGTTTTAGGTGGACTTGATAATCGAGAAGCTCGTCTTTTTATTAATCAATCTTGTTATAGAGTAAACAAGCCTTGGATTGATGGAGCTATTGAAGTGCTAAATGGATTTGCAAGAGTTTTTGTGCCACCAGGTCCATGTTATGAATGTACAATGACAGAAAATGATTGGAATTTAATTAATAAAAGAAAATCATGTGCATTACTTACTCATGAGCAAATGCTTGAAGGCAAAACTCCTACTACGCCAACATCATCATCTATTATTGCTGGAATTCAAGTTCAAGAAATGCTTAAGTTATTACATAAAGATAGAAATTTTCCAACTCTTGCTGGAAAAGGTTATGTATTTAATGGTTTAACACACGATTCTTTTGTAGTTGAATATCAAAGAAAAGATGACTGCATGAGTCATGATACATACGAAAATATTAAGGAAATGCCATGGTCTGCACGAAATCTTTCTATTAAAGATGCATTAGATCAAGCAAAAAAAGACTTAGGAGATAGTGCAATTTTAGAATTCGATAGAGAAATTGTGACTATAGCAACTTGTAATTGTGGTCATTCAAAAGATATTTTTAATGTAGTAAACAAGCTAAGCAATAAAGATATTATATGTGAAAAGTGTGGAAAGACAATGAGATTTGAGACATTTCACTCTATTTATGGAGATGAAAACTTTCTTGATAAAAAATTATTTGATATAGGAATTCCACTTTTTCATATTATTAGTTCAAGAAGTGGTCTAAAGTATATTCATTATGAATTATCAAATGATAAAAATGAAGTCTTAGGAGGTTTATTTGAATGAATGCAAGACTTAGGAGAATTACAGCAGATTATGAAGAAATAAAAAAGAGCTTTAATGGTCATAAAAATATAATCGTTGAACCAATTGGTGTTGAACCAGCTGAAAAATACAAAGTAACTTATTATATTAATGGTATTTATTTGGATAAAGATGATAAAATTGAAACTTTAAATAAACATATTATAACAATTACGTTACATTCAGAATATCCAAGATACAAGCCTATTTGTACAATTGAAACTCCAATATGGCATCCTAATTTTAAGGATAGTCAAATTTGCATTGGAGATATATGGGGGGCAGGTGAATCTTTATGTGACATAATTGTAAATATTGGAGATATGATTCAATATAAATCATGGAATGCATTTAGTCCTCTTTGTGCAGATGCTGCAAAATGGGCAATTGAAAATAAACATTTGTTTCCGGTTGGAAATATAAATTTATGGACAGGTGAGGAAGATTCGGAAAGTTTTACTTCAAATTTTGATATAGATATATTCAATGATGATGATGAAATAATTAAAGAAAGTGAAAATGTTAATCCTATTGAGGCGTTGCAAGATATTGAAGTATTGCGAGAAGATGGAAATGAAATGCACCAGGATACTTCTGAAATAGCTACAGTAGTAATAGAAGAAACAGACGAAAATGATTTTGATATTACGGTTGAAGAACTTGAAGGAATTGATTTTGTACCAACTGCATCAAGAATGCAAAATAGTCAAGTTACTGTTCCTAAAGGTAGAAAAATTAATTTTAAAACTATATTTTTTAAAGGAATTTTATATGGTTTAATTGGAGGAGTCATTGCATGGATATTGCAAGAGGTTATGCCAATTGATTATGATACAATACTTGCTTTTAAGGGATATACAATTGAAAGTCTTATTAATGATGTTAATTTAGGCAGAATTAGTGAGTCACATTTTTATAAAATAAGGGGAAGTGCAATTCTATTAAAATCTTCATTATTTTCTTCAATTATTGGTGGTACTATTGGTGCTGCAATGGGAATTGGTGAAGGTATATATTATGGTTCAAAGAAAAGAGCTATTAAGTATGGATTTATAGGACTTATTATAGCACTTTTTATTAGTTTTTGTGGCGGATTCTTAGCACAATCAGCATATTCATCTTTATTAAATGATACAACTGAATATACCTCACAAGTTTACTTAGGATTTGTAAGAGCTATTGGTTGGACAGTTATGGGAGCAGGCGTAGGTATAGCTATTGGTTTAATTAAACCTGAAAAAATGAGAATAATTAATTGTGTATTAGGTGGTATTATAGGGGGCTTTATTGGAGGATTTCTATTCAACTTTATAGCACAGTCTATTAGTTTAGACATAACAGATAAAGGAACAGTAGCAAGAGCAATTGGAATCATAATTATGGGAGTTTTGATTGGATTAGGTATAGGATTATTAGAACAATTTGCTAAAACTGCATGGCTAAAAGTAATACGTGGTGAGTTTGAAGGAAAGGAATATCTTGTATTTGAAGGAATAACAAGCATTGGAAATAGCGGTAAAAATACAATTGTACTATTTAAAGATAAATTAGTTGCTCCTAAGCATTGTGATATTGTTCAAGAAGGAAATAGATATGTGCTTATAGATAAAGGTTCACCATCAGGGACTTTTGTAAATGGAGTGAGAATAACAAAATATACTTTAAAGCAAGGAGATGCAATTTCACTTGGAAATTCTGTTCTTATATTTAATACAAAATAAGGTGATTAAAAAGGGGAATTTGTATGAAATTTAAATTTACAATTACACTTCTAATATGTATATTATTGATCCCTAAGCCTGTTTTTGCTATGAATTTTGTTCCTGAAAATCTTTTTAATTCAGTTACTATTGTTTATACAGATAAAGGTCTTGGAAGTGGATTTGCAATTAATAATAATACGATTATTACTAATGCACATGTAGTTGATGCCTTCAGTTCTGTTACTGTTAAATTATACAACGGAAAAAGTTGTGTTGGAAAGGTAACTAAAATTGATAAGAAAATTGATTTGGCACTTATTGAAATAAATGAAAACTTAACGCCTCTTAAACTTGTCTCAGAAGATAACCTATCTATAGGAAAAGAAGTTTATGCTATTGGAGCACCAGAGGATATACCCTACACAATGACAAAAGGTATAGTTTCAGCAAAGAACAGAAAAATTAAAAATCATGAATATATTCAAATAGATGCATCAATAAACTCAGGAAATAGTGGCGGGCCACTTGTTGATGAAAATGGTGAAGTAATAGGAATAAATACTATGAAAATATTAGATGCAGAAGGAATAGGATTTGCAATAGGAACATCTAAGATAAACGATTTTATTAATAATGTTACACAAGAAAATATTAATACTGATGAGGATGATCAAGATAATGATTTAATACAAAGTGATATAGAAACTAGTTATAAAAAAATTGTAGCACAAAATGAAAAATTAAAAATTGTAATTATCATTTTATCAGTATCACTTCTTGTATCAATACTGATTATATTAAAATTGTTAATCAGGAAAAAGCGAAAAGATGAATATGATTTTGAAATAGAAATTGAGTAACCGTTCATGTGTATAAAAAGGAGGAGATGAATAGTGGACTTTATAGGAAAAATCTGTCCTTATTGTAAATCAGAATTTAAAGAAGATGAAGATATTGTAGTATGTAGTGTTTGTGAGATGCCACATCATAAAGAGTGTTGGATTGAAAATAAAGCATGTACTACATTTGGATGTACAGGAACTATTATGGGAACTGAAGAGCCTGAATATATACATGAAATATTTAGTAATAATTACAATCCATATAATGAAACAAGCATTGATGAAGATATGAGAGCATTTATTGGAAAAAATCAAGCTTATTTTTTAGAAAGATTTAAAAAGTTTAATCTTACTAATAGTAAAGTGAGTTGGAATTGGGCAAGTGCATTTTTCGGAGGACATTGGTATGCATATAGAAAAATGTATAAGATTCAATTGTTATATTATGTATTACATTTTTTAAATTTAATATTTTTAGGAACGTTATTGTCTAATTTAATTTTAAGTGAAAATAGTATATTAATATTACTGATATTCATTATACCTTTTGTGCTTTCAGGGGCTTTTGGTAATTATTTATATAATCGCCATGCAGAAAAACATATTAAAATAGCAAAAAACATGCATGAGTATATTAAACCAAATTATCTAGAAGAAAAAGGAGGAACCAGTAAAAGAGCCGTATGGGCTATTATTGCTATTATGATATTTTTTAAAATTATTTAAGCTACAACATAAATCCATTGATGAGGTAAATTTAAATGAAAGAAATTGAAATTTTAGAAGATGAAAAAATTAATAAATGTAATAAAATTATTAACCTTCCTGTTAATTTTGTTATTGTCGGAGAAATAGATGTTAATGATATTAAGATTTATATCAAGCAAAATGTATATAAGGAAATAGAAAAATTTTCAAAAGAAGATACATCTCATGAACGTGGTGGAATTCTTATAGGAGATTATGCTGAAATTAACAATAAAAAGAATGTTATAATTTCAGGTTTCATTGAAGCAAGATATACTGATGCATCCGCATCTACTTTAACTTTTACCCATGAAACTTGGAATTATATTCATAAGGAACACGAAAGATTGTATCCTGAAAAAAAAATCTTAGGGTGGCAACATACTCATCCTAATTATGGAATATTTTTATCTGATTATGATATATTTATTCAAAAAAATTTTTTCAACTTATCATGGCAAATAGCTTATGTTGTTGATCCTATAGCAGGAAAAAGGGGTTTTTTCCAATGGAAAAACGATAAAGTGGAGAAAACTAATGGGTTTTATATATTTGATGATGTTGAAAATAAAATTGATATAAAGCAAGTAAAATCATATGAGAAAAGAAAAAAAGTCAGTTTATGTTATATAACAATGATTTTCTTAACAACTATTTTATTAATGTTAACAGTATATTTTGGTATTCAAAAATTTAATGAGATAAGTTCTATTAATACACAAATAACTTCAGAAAAAGATGAATTGGTACAAAAGCTAAAGCAAAGTAATGAGTTAATACAAAAATTACAACAAGACGATAATCTATCAAAAACAACTACACAAGATAATGTAGAAATTACAAATGATATTCTAAAACTAAAAGTATATACAATAAAAGAAGGCGATACACTAAATGAAATTTGTAAAAAAAATAATATTGAATACTCTAAAAATAAATCTGCAATATTAAAAATAAATGATATAGAAAATGAAGATGAAATTTATTTTGGACAAACATTGTATTTACCATTAGAGTAAGAAAAAGTTTTTAAGTAATAATCATGGAGATAGTTAATTTTCATGAAAGTTCTATAAAGTTATGGGAGGATGAAAAATATGGATCAAAGGGTAGATGAAAAGATATTAGATTTTATCAATGCAGCAGAAGAAAAGGAACTTAGAAAAGATATTACAAATGGATTAGTTAAGATAAATGACAAGTTTTATGAGTTTGAAGAAACAGAATTTTTTGATGGAGCTTTAAAAATGTACATACCAAATACATTTGAAGATATGAGTGAAGAAGCAAGAAAATTTAAATATCCATCAGAAAGTAGACCAGAAATAATAAAATGTAATGATGATGGCAGCATAGCAATAACATTAAAAATTATTGATAGTCCTTTAACTGAAGAATATGTAGAAAATTTAAAAGATACGATGAAACTAATGATTGAGAGATTAAATCCAGCAAATGTATTTTTTGAAGATGGTGTTTTAGCGGTTTGTGAGAAAAAAATAGGATATTTTGATTTTAAGAGTTCAGCTATAGATGATTTTCTATATAATTTTATGTTTTTATTGGAATTTCAAGAAAAGACATTAATGGGGACTTTGAGCTGTTCTTATGGAGAGCATCAAGAGTGGAAAGACGTTGTTATGCAAATCGTTAATACTATAAGAATAATAAATGAATAAATAAAAATTATATATTTATTATTAAATTAGAAATATTATCTATAAGATAAAGTTAATAAATGTAATATTAATTTAAAACAGATTGAAAATTTTTCAAATAAGCTATGTTTAAGTTGATATTGATATTGGAGTATAAGGAGATGAGAAATAGATGGATAATTGGTACACATATACACAAGGAGATATTTTAATAGAACCATATAATTTCCTAAAGATTTTAGAATTAAAAGTTGTTAAAGGAATAAATCAACATGGGAAGTTCTACATTAAGGGTATTATATCAGATGAATTTTCTGATGAATATGTGGAAAATGCAGGTAGTTATCAGATAATTAAAGCATCTTTAAAGGATGATAAAGAAAATATAACAAAAATTTTTCATGGAATAGTTACACATATAGCAATAGATTCTTTTAATAATATAAGAACTCTAGAAATAGAAGCACAAAGTGAAACATTTTTAATGGATTTAGAAAAGAAAAGCAGAAGTTTTCAAGGTGATTATGTAACTTATTCAGAAATTTTTAATAACATAAATAAATCTTATGGAGATGCTAAAATGGTAGATTATGTTACAAATAGCGAAACAATTGATAATATAATTGTTCAATATAATGAAACAGATTGGGAATTCTTAAAGAGACTAGCGTCACATTTTAATACAGGACTTATTCCAGAATGTACATTAGGAGGAGTGAAATATTTCATAGGGGATGATGGACCAGGTACGGTATATGAACTAGATGAATTTAATTATTCAATAAATAAAGGACTTAAAGAATATAAGCTTAAATCAAGTAACAGTAGTTATGAACTAAATGATATAAACTTTCTTAGCTATGAAGTAGTTACTAATAGAATTTTTAATTCACTTACCTCAGTATCTTTTAAGGGAAGAAAATTAAGTATATATAAAAGTGAATTTACTTTAGTTAAAGGAATGTTATCAAATAAATACATATTAAGAGACAGTAATGGTGTAAAAGTTAAAAAAATGTTTAATGAGAATATAGTTGGTACATCTTTAGAGGGATATATTTTGGATGTTAAGAATGATATTGTTAAGGTTTCATTAAAGATTGATGGATATTCAAATAGTAAAGATACAACAGTATGGTTACCTTACTCAACAGTATTTTCATCACCAGATGGAACAGGATGGTATTGTATGCCAGAGGTTAATGATGCAATAAGATTATATTTTCCTGACAATGTTGAAAGTAATGCTTATGCTATAAGTTCAGTTAATTTACAGTCAAGTAATTCATCTAAACGTAGTGATCCATCTGTAAAGAGCATTGGAACTAAATATGGAAAAGAAATAATAATGAGACCTGGTGCTATAGATATTATTTCTAGTAATAATAGTATGAGATTAAGTGATAGTGGTGGGATTCAAGTTAATAGTAATAATCAAATTTCAATGTCTGGCTCAAGTGTAAATATAAGTGGTGGATATGTATCAATACAAGGTTCAGGAGGAGTTACATTATCTCAATCAGGAGCTAGTATTACGATTAAAGATAATATAACGATGAAAGGAATGAAGATTAACACACAATAAATTTAATAGTTATTAGGAGATATAATTAATGATTATTTGGCCAGATAAAGAAAAAATAATGAATGAATTTAACTTAAAATATGTTGATGGAAGATTCGATAAAGAAAGTACTAATATACATGAAGAATTTAATAAAAATAAATTAAATATAACAGAAACCTTAATTTCTAAATTTAAAGAGATTTGTAAAAAAGCAAATAAGCTTCAAGAACAAGGATTAAAAGGAAAAATAAAATTTATTTATATATCTTATTTAAGGACAAGTCTTATAGAGAATACTGGAATTTGGAGAATAGATTTATATGATGAAAAATGGTTTTTAGATAAAGAGGAATGTGCAGAAAATATTGATTTAACTTTTATATATAATCCACTTTTTAATCATATGCAAGAACTGTTAGAAAAAAGAAAAGAGTATGGACGCACCATAACAGAAATGGATATTGAAAAAATAAAGTTAATAGAAGGGGATAAGTATCATAATTTAGCTATAAAAATATTACAAAATATGATAGAGAATTTTTTAGAATGTAGTGAATATAAAGACATGAAAAATCATGAAGAACTAATGATATTCGCTGGAGAATATCGTGATAACACAGTTCTTTTATATGAAAGATCAACAGAAAAGTAGATTTAAACATAATTTTTAGAAAGGAGAAAATAATGGATTATTTTTTATTAAAGCAAGATAAAAGATACTCTTATACTCCAGAAATATTAAATTTATTTAAACAGATTAATAAAAAACATATAAATTTAATTGATGCACATAAAGTAGAAGATGAAAAAATTCTTTATGTAAAATCTAATGAAAGAAATGAATATTTAGATATTCTAGATACACAATTGTTTTTAGTAAGTGAAAACATGAAAATAATACTTGAAAAATATAATGCAAATGTAATTTTTAAGATGATTGCTTTAATTGATTTTCATAGATCTAAACAAAATATTTATTATCTTCCTATTTTTGAAGAAGTAGAAGCATTAAGTGAAGATGCAGAGCTTAATTTAAATAAAACAGTAGTTAAAAAAATAATATTGAGTGAAGAAAAAATTAAAAATAAGAAGATATTTAAAATCAAAGAAAGTTCAAATACATTAGTTGTAGTTAGATTAGATGTAGCTGAAAGTTTACTTAGAAGAAATTTTGAAGGCATATACCTTGAAAGATTAGAGATAAGAGAAAAATAAGAATAGGAGGGGAAATTGTGGCTATTCATTATATTGTAAGAGGAGCTAAGATGGAGTGCAGTAAAGGGAGTAATAAGAGAAAAATAAATCTTCCAACAAGTCACGGAAGTTATGTTAAGAATAAACCTATTTTAAATAAAAAAGATGCTACAGACAAGAATATAAGTTACTTTGGAGTATGTAAAGAGACAGGTGCATTTACAACAAAAACAGAAATAACTGTTATAGACGATGATGGAAATTTAAAAACAGGAATAAAATGTGAACCTATAATAGTATCTGATTGGTTAAAAACTAAAGGGGATAATATAGTTGGTGGAGAAGAAGCTCTTACAACAGATTCTATTATCTTTTGTTGCAGAGGTGGAAATATAAAATTTGTTACACATGGTCAAGATGATTAATTAAAATACAAAAAAATATAGGAAAAAGGGGGAAAAGAGGGGAAAATGGAAGTACTTCATAAATTAAAGATAGATTGCCCTTATGAAATACTTAAGATAGAAGATATTAAAATTTTCTGTAAACCTAATGAACATGGACATTTATATTTAAAATGTTTAATAGATGATAGTATAAATTTTAAATATTCTATTGAAGCTTTAACGGAAGATAAAATCATTTTATATGAAGAATTAGAAAATGGTGAAAAATCAATAATATTTAATGGAATAATACAAGATGTTAAGACAACAAATAATCAAGGAATATATTTTTTGGAGTTAGAAGCATCAACAAGTAGTTTTAATTTAGATATTGAGGAAAAAACAAGGTCATTTCAAGATGGAGAAATGAGTTATGATGATTTAATAAATGAGATACTTAAAGATTATTCAGGATATGTTTTTACTCAATGTATGGATAGACCAATGAGTATTGGAAAAGCCTTGTTTCAATATAGAGAAACTGATTATCAATTTTTAAAAAGAGTGGCAAGTCAGTTAGGCTTAGAATTAATTTGTGATATAATAAACTCTAATAATATGTTTTATTTTGGGAGACCTGATGGCAAAGCCTATGAATTAAATGAAGATTTAAATTATAAAGCTCATAAAGATTTAGATAGATACTATAAAGCACAAAGCTTAGGAATAGATTTTCATGATACGGATTTTTTCTATTATGAAGTAAAAGATCGTAAAAGAATGAATCTAGGAGATAAAATTTATTTTAAGCAAAAGGAGCTATATGTTAATCAATATATTGGACAACTTTATAATGGAGAATTGATTTATAAATATAGGTTTTGTAGAAAAAAAGGAATTTGGCAAGATAAAATACATAACTCTAAAATAAAAGGAGTTTCGCTTGAAGGTAAAGTTCTAGAGGTATCAGGAGAAAAGGTAAAGCTTCATTTAAGTATAGATAAAGAACAAAATTCTTCAAAAGCAGCATGGTTTACCTTTGCACCACCAACAGGAAATATAATGTATGCTATGCCTATAGTTAACGAAAGTGCAATGTTATATTTCCCAAGTGATAGAGCAACTCCAATTGTAACTGCATGTGTAAGAAAGAATGGAAGTAGCTGTGAAAAGTTATCTAATACAGATAATAGACATTTCTCAACTGAAAGTGGAAATAGTTTAGATATATTACCAGGAGCAATTAATTTTTCAAGAAACGGGCTAAATGTTAATCTTAATGATAAAAATGGAATAAGCTTAACAAGTAATGGAAACTTATCATTAGGGGCTTATGGAGATGTTAGTTTAAGCGGTGGAAGTGTATCTATCAATGCAAGAAGCAAAATAATCGTACAGAAAAGCAACCATAGTTATATTTCAATTGAAAATGAGCTTTATAATGAAGCTAATGCTGTATTTGAAAATGGAAGATGTAGAGAAACATTTGATGCATTTACAGATGATGATCCACAAAATGGAGTTGCAGAAGCACTTTTGAAAAGGATGAAAATAAAGTTTCATGGAGTGAATATAGCAAAAGCTTTATTAGGAGCAATGACCCAAACAGCTGAATCTATGGAAGCATTGATGTTGCCAGATATTAATATGCCTACAGTTAAAGAAGGGACACGGGTGAAATATAAGGCGAAAAATGGACAATATTTTACTGGTAGAGCAAAATGTTCTAAAGATTCATATAAGTGGATGGATTTTGTACCAGATAATAAAGATGAATATGAAGAAGCAAATAAAAAGAAATGGGTATTTGAATCATACAAAATTTCAGAAGAAGATATGAAAGAATTACCTGATTATGATCCAATAACTAGAAATAGAACAGGAGCTAGAGTAAAGAAAAAAGCTTCAAATGGACAATATTTTGCAGGAAGAACTGATGAGTTTGGATATTTTATTGCTGATGATTCTGATGCATATCTTGATGCAGATAGTTATGGAAATTTAAAGTGTGCAAATAATACTTTAAATAAAATAAATGATTATACTTATAAAGAATGGAAATCTTCAAAGGAAGGGAAACGAGCAACTCTATGTAATAGTGATGACTTTAAATTATATGTAGATGTATTACAATATGAAGGAAGCATAGGTATAAAATTAAATTTAGCGGATGATAATATGGAGTTTTCACCTTCATTAAAAGTTGGAACTGAAATAAGTGGAAAGTTAATAGATTTTCCATATGAATTTAAAGAAATACAAGCAGGTGATAGTAAATATAAGGTTGATGGCTCCGTTAGTTTAATGAATGGAGATGCTGCACTTATGTTTGATAATGGAGAATTAGAAGGAACATTGTTGGGATCCTTTGGAAGATTTTCAGCTTCAGCACATGAAATTGAAAATGGAATTGATAACTCAGGGAAAGTACAATTAGATTTAGGTGGAATTGGATTTGAGTACAAAAAAGATATAATAAACGGAAATGGTGGATTTAAGACTGTTGATGGAATAGGAGGAGGCATTGAATTAGAATCTAAGAAAGATACAGATTAAGGGATTTTAGAATGAGTAATTTACAAGTATTTAATATATAAGGTGGAAGTTAAATGAAAATAATTAATTTAGTAGAAAAAAGATTGTACAAGAAAAATATCATTTTAGGAGTATTTGTAATAAGTATAGTTGTTATGTTAAATGGATGTGGGTTTAAATTAACAATTGGGAATGCAGATAAAAAAGATGATACAAATACAACAGTTAGTCAACAGAGTGAAGTGGAATATAGTAAAGATGAATTGTTGCCATTAGGAACAGTAGTGTTATTAAAGAATTCTAACAGAGAATTAGTTATAACAGGAAGAATGCAAAGACTTGCAGGAGATTCAAATGAAAAGATATGGGATTATTCAGGATGTGCATATCCAAAAGGAATTATGAGTGATGATGATAGTTATGGTTTTAATACAGATCAAATTGAAAAAGTATATTTCAGAGGATATGAAGATAAAGATGAAATAGAATATAATAAACAATTAATA
>NZ_BAAAAT010000006.1:0-166320 GCF_054768135.1 Clostridium sp. CTA-5
GGCAGGATTCGAACCTACGCATAATGGAGTCAAAGTCCATTGCCTTACCGCTTGGCGACATCCCAAAACATGGGGTGAACGATGGGATTCGAACCCACGACAACCAGTGCCACAAACTGGCGCTCTACCAACTGAACTACGTCCACCATAATGGTGCGTCTTAAGGGATTCGAACCCCTGGCCCACGCCTTAGAAGGGCGTTGCTCTATCCAGCTGAGCTAAAGACGCATTTTAACACCTTAGTGTTAATGGAGCGGGTGATGAGAATCGAACTCACGTAACTAGCTTGGAAGGCTAGGGCTCTACCATTGAGCTACACCCGCATATTATTAAGTTTTAGTGGTCGGGGTGACAGGGATTGAACCTGCGGCCTCATGGTCCCAAACCACGCGCGCTCCCATCTGCGCCACACCCCGATATGGTGCGTCTTAAGGGATTCGAACCCCTGGCCCACGCCTTAGAAGGGCGTTGCTCTATCCAGCTGAGCTAAAGACGCATATTTTTTTTGTTTTCAGAACGTTTTTTATTGTAAACCATTCTGTATTTTTTGTCAAGCTTTCATTTGAAAGTTTATTTGAAGTAAATCTTTTTCCACTTTCAAAACATCTTCTAGAACATCAATTATTTTAATCTGTTCTCTCAAATATGTCAAGCTTTAGGACGTTTATTATTTTAAACGCTTTTTGACTTCTTGTCAATTCTTAGTGCGTCTATCATTTTAAACACTCCTTAATATCTTGTCAAGCTTTAAGATGTTTATTATTTTAAACAATCTTCAATTCCTTGTCAAGCTTTAATCTTACAATGGAGCGGGTGATGAGAATCGAACTCACGTAACTAGCTTGGAAGGCTAGGGCTCTACCATTGAGCTACACCCGCATATTTATAAGACTATTGGTCGGGGTGACAGGGATTGAACCTGCGGCCTCATGGTCCCAAACCACGCGCGCTCCCATCTGCGCCACACCCCGAAGTCATTGTTATTTCATCTCCCGACGACAATGACTATTCTACAATATCCAAATTAATTCGTCAATACCTTTTTTAAAATTATTTTACTTTATTTTATATAATAAATTCTATATAGTAATTTAATCTACTTTTTACCTTTGAATTATCTTCTATTATTTAATTAATCAAATGTAAATTCTTTAAGATAAATACTAGGTTCTTCATTCTTATTTATTTCAATAAATCCAATATACTTACCTGGATTTCTAGGTAATGATATACTTCCAGGATTCATAAAAAATATGTTATCGTATTTTTCTATCATAGATACATGTGTATGACCAAAAAGAGCTATATCTGCGCCTACCTCTTTTGATCTATAATAAATCTTATTTAAACCATATTTTACTCCATATAGATCTCCATGCGTAAAAAATACTTTTCTATCCTCGACCTCTATAACTCTTTCCTTAGGATACTTGTTAGAGTAATCACAATTTCCTCTAACAATATATACCTCCCCCATAAATTCATTAGCTAATTCTTCTGCATCGTCAACATTATCACCTAAATGTATTAATATATCAGCATTTTTAATATATTCTTTAGCTCTTTGAATATATTTGTCCATCCTATGTGTATCACTTAATACTGCAATTAACATAATCTTATCTCCTACTATTTTATTAGTTTTACTATTAAATCCTTTAACTTTGTAAGTGCTTTCCCTCTATGACTTATTGAATTTTTTTCATCTGAATTAAGTTCAGCAAAACTTTTATTTAAAGGTTGATAGAAAAATAAAGGATCATATCCAAAGCCGCCATTTCCATGTATATTATTTAGAATGTATCCTTTTACCTCACCAGTAATAGAATAATATCTTCCTTCTTCATCAAATAACGCTATTTGGCAAATAAATTTGGCTCCTCTTTCTTTATCTGATACACCTTTTAAATTTTCTAATAATTTTTTATTATTAGCTTCATCATTTCCATGCTCACCTGAATATCTTGCAGAATATATACCAGGTTCTCCATTTAAATAGTCTACACATAATCCAGAATCATCTGCTAATACAATAAAGTCTTTTTCTCCTCTTTCTCTTAAAGCTTCATATATTTCTTTTGCCTTTTTTTTAGCATTCTCTTCAAATGTCTTTCCATCTTCTATTACATCTATATTTATCTTTTCTTCACTTAAAGATTTTATTTCTACATCTATATCATTAAGTATTTCTTTTATTTCTTTTACTTTCTTAACATTATTACTTGCTAAAATAATCTTTTTCATTAATTGTTGTTTCCTCCTGTCCCTATCCAAAGCGAATCCATTTTCAGTGAATCTTTTTGTACTTGAATCATTTGCTTTATTCCTTTTTCCCCTAAATCCAATAATTCATTTAATTCAGCTCTACTGTATGGACTCTCTTCTCCTGTTCCTTGTACTTCCACAAAGGTTCCTTCATCAGTCATTATAATATTCATATCAACTTTAGCTTTTGAATCTTCAACATAACACAGATCTAAAACTTTTTGATTATCTACTATTCCTACACTAGTTGCTGCAACAAAACTTCTAATAGGATACACTTTAAACGGTTTAATTTTATGCAATTTATTAACTGCATCCACTAAAGCTATAAATGCGCCTGAAATAGAAGTTGTTCTAGTTCCTCCATCAGCTTGAATAACATCACAATCTATCCATAATGTTTTTTCTCCTAATGCCTTTAAATCTACAACTGATCTTAATGCTCTCCCAATCAATCGTTGAATTTCCATAGTTCTTCCATCTGTTTTTAACCTAGAAATATCTCTTATTTTTCTAGTTTCCGTTGATCTTGGTAACATATTGTATTCTGCTGTAATCCACCCTGATCCTGTCCCTTTTATAAATGGTGGTACTCTATCCTCTATAGAAACATTGCATAAAACTTTTGTATCTCCAACTTCTATATATACTGATCCTTCAGCATATTTAGTATAATTTCTTGTTACTCGTACATGCCTTATTTGATCATTTCTTCGTCCATCACATCTCAATTAAATCACGCTCCATCTTAATTTAAGGTATATTAAAAAAATAGTAGACCCTTATGTTTACATATTGTGGACCATATTCTATTGATAAATTCATCTATTAATTTAGTATTAACTATTTTTTCTTCTTACTTATATAACACATCTTTAATCTATTATTTTCTTTACCTATACCTAATACTTGATATTATTATATATTCATTTTACTTTGTCTAACAAATAATATAATAACTTATTTTCAACTGTTTTTTTTGATTAAATTGTATATTTCATCTCTTTTAGGCGCTTCTATAACTATCTCTTCATTAGAGTCTACTAATATATTACCGCTATTACATATTTTCCCAATAATAGTTGCCTTAATGCCATTTTCTTTAAGTATTTTAACAAGCTTTGCTCCCTGTTTAGTAGTAATCAACATACTTCCAGAAGAAATCAATCTCAAAGGGTCCATTTTAAATAAACTTGATAATTTCTTAGTTATATCCAATATAGGTATTTTATCATTATATATTTTAAAACCTTTACCTGAAGCCATTGCTACTTCAAATAAAGCTCCAATTAAGCCCCCTTCGGTAACATCATGCATAGAATTCACACCAAATTTCCCAGCTATTTTACCTTCTTTTAAAACACTTAATTTATTTATCAATGCTTTACCTAAAATCACTTCTTCCTCAGATAATTCTCTTTTAATAATTTCTTCATAATCATTAATTAAAATATATGTTCCTTCTATTCCTATATCTTTAGTAACAATTATATCATCTCCCTCTTCAGCGCCTGCTGTTTTAACAGCTTTTCCTTTTAAAGTTTTCCCTATCACAGTTACAGATATAACCATCTTATTAACTGCAGATGTAACTTCTGTATGACCACCTATTATCTCTATTCCTATTTTAGAGGCTTCTTGATCTATTTCATACATTACTTTATTTATTTCATCCAAAGTTGATGATATTGGTGCTAAGACTGTAACCATTATTCCTATCGGTTCTCCACCTGAAGAAGCAATATCATTACAATTTATATGTACAGCTAGTTTTCCTATGTCTTTGTTTGCTCCTGTTATTGGATCTGTTGAAAAAATAGCTTCGTACTCTCCAAAATCTATAATTGAACAATCTTCCCCAACATCATTTCTTACTTTTACTTCTTCTCTTTTAATTGTCTTATTATCTAATATTATTTTTCTTAAATCTTCAAAGTTTAACTTTCCTTCTTCCATAAAAAAATTCTCCTTTTATTTAGATTTTATGCACTATTTTTAACTTACACTCATATTAATTAATAATATGAAAATTTTAAGAGAGGTGAATACATTGAGATATATAGGACCATTTTTTAGGATGAATAGTCTTTCTCAAAAAGAAATTAGCAGTCAACTTTTTTATTTATCAAAAGAATCAGTAAAGACGATTGTGCTAAATTCAAAATGTGGTCTACTAATGCCTGTTAAGATTTCTAAAAAATCTTCTTCTACAAATGATATTAGCATATTAAATAATTTTTCTCCACTAACATGTATATACCGAAAATCATCGCCCATGTTTATACACAGTAAAACCTCACATGGCTTTGATGAATCAACATTTAAGAAAGAAATAACTCCATCAACTAATGCTTTAATGACATTATGTATATTAGAATTAAGTAATTATTATTCTAATTATTGTAAAGATAATCGGAATGTTGTTTCTTTTGAAAAAGCATATAAATACATTGCAAAAGAACAACTTAAATTTTATTCTAAAAATTTAAGAAATACTGAAGGACTTTTTGTTAATAAAAAAAATATCTCCGATTCTAATTCTAAAGGTTTTAACTTAATAGATAAAGATGCTAAGTTTAAATTTTCAGATCAAGCTTTTATGATGGATGCATATTACCTATACTATTTCTACAATAAATCTGACCCTATTGGTGAAGACTACAAAAACTTTGCTAATGAAATTTTAGATATGTTTAAAAATTATAAGGAATCACTTTATGAATTATCATTTAGTGAAAACTTAAACGTACTTTTAGCTTTAAATGTATTCTATAAATATTCAAATGACAATGTTGCTAAAGATCTTATACTTGATTTAAGTGATTTTCTTATAAATAGATTTATGATGAAAGATTATTTTGTAAACTCTCTAGAAGACTGTAGTTTATTCGCTATATGTTTAATGGAATCTTATAAACATACAAATATTATTTCTTTTAAAGAAATGAGTAAAGAAATTACCAATAAATTAATAACTCTATATGATAAGGATAAAAATATATTTGTGAAATTAAATGATAAAAAGGATATTAAATATTCTTCTTTAGAAATTAATTTTTATATTTTATCATTACTACTGTATTCTCAGGAAGAAAATAGAAATTCAGAGTTTAAACCTATTATCTCCGGTATATATAGAAAGTTCTATATAAATGGTAATTTATTAACAAGTTGGCCTGAAGCACCAACCCTTGATGAAGTAGAACGTTATAGAAAACTAAGTTTACGTTCTAAAGATATGTTAGAAGAATCTTATTTTAGAATGCCTGATTTACCAACTCCTGAAAGCACTGGTTTAGCTCCTATATTTGTAAAAAACTTAAGTTATTCTAAAAAAAAGGATAGTTTTTCTTCTCCAAAAATATCTTTTGATTCAAATAAAAATATGTTTTCATTCTTTACTATGATTTATTTTCTTAAAGATAGCGTAATAAATGAAATGGGATTTATAGAACAGGAGAATTTAAGGGATAATTCATTTGAACATGATGAAGATACAGTTTCTAGTTCTACAAATAATACAAAAGAAATTTTATCTGTATCTGAACTCTCTAATATAGAGGAAACTTCTAAAAATGAAAATCAACCTTTAACTGAAGATAACAATTCTAATATTAAGGTTAATGGTAATATCGATCTCAAGATTGAATCAAATTCTAAAGAAAAATCTCATAATAAGAAAAGTTAATTATAGTTAATAAAATTTTTTATCAGCTTATTAACGGATATTTTTACATCCGTTAATAAGTTAAATTAATTAATATAATTTTATTTAATGGAACTAAAATCTATATTTCCATTACCATCAAATTTAATAGTAGATACATTCTTAGAAAACGCAATATTTTGATTATAAAATACCAGAGGAAGTATTCTATAACTTTCAAATAACTTGTTTTCTATATTATCATATATATTTTTTTCATCTTTAGATTGTAAATTTATAATTTTTTCTTTTTCTAAATCACTTAAATAACTTTCAAAATTCTTATAGAATTCTTTTTTATTTAAAACATTAGCATTGTTTTCCATTAAAATCATATCATATCTATTCTTTAATTCTTGATCTTCAAAATCCTCTTCTTTTACTAAACTATATTTTAATACTATACTTGTATTTTCTTTAAACCAACTTGAAATACATCTGCATAATTCTCTATTATCATTATTATCTTTACATAATAATGTTAAGACTTCTGGTGGGCTCCACTCTTCCTCTTTATTGCTTATAACTTTTCTTGATTGAAGTTTAGTTAAATCTTGTTTATCTTCTCTAAAATAACTTCCTTCTGCCAATTCAAATTCTTTAGTATTAGAAGTTTTATAATTTTCTAAAGCATTAGATATATTTTTATAAATAAATTTTCTTCCTTGTAATGGAATAGTATCATTTTTACTATTAATATATAAATATACACCATTATTCTTAGGAATTGTTATTAGCTTACCTTCTGAACTTAATTTATTTAATTCACTTTCTGGCGGATCTAATACAATATCTCTTTGACCAATTTCGAATGAGGCCATTGATAATTCTACACTATTATCTTTTATTATTTTAATATTTTTTAAAGAGTTATCACTATTATAATTACTCCTTTCAAATTCTATCTCATTGTCATTAAAAGATGATATAACATAATCACCACTATATATTAATTTATTATAGTTATTTTTCATATCTCCCCACATAATTAAATACTTTCTTAATTTATATTGAGGTTTAGTTAACTCGTCTAAAAAATTATCATTTTTTTTATTCAATCTCATAATAACCTTATCATCAGTTGCTGTAATAGCCACCCCTTTTTCAAATGTTGTTTTTCCTTCTTTAAATTCTTTTGCTCCATAAACATCTAACAAGGCTTCTATATTTTTTTCATCTTCTATCTTTAATAGCTCCTTAAAAAATACAACAACGTCCTCTGGAGTTATTTTGTTTCCATCACTCCAATAAATATCGTCTTTAATTTTAAATTCATATTCAATATCATTTTCTCTTTTATTTACCTCATTTGATAAACAAGGTATTATTTTATTGTCTATATCCTTAGAAACTAAGCCTTTACTTGCAGCACAGACAATGTCTTGATCTCTCTTAGATAGTTCTGTAACATTCTTTAAATCAGTTGTAATATTATTAACTCCATAACTCAAGCAATTCTCCATATCACTATTTAATGTTCCTGTTCTATCTATTTCTATAAAACCTAATAAAAAAGCAAGTATTATAAAAGTTAAAGATATAGGTAATAAATATTTTTTCAACTTAATTGCCCTCCAGTATTATTAGACTATTTATATATGTTCTAATTAATTTAATACATTTATAATCTTTTATATAAAAATCATATAAAAGATTATAAAAGGTTAACAATATTCACGTAGAATCATATATATCACAAATTTCTATATAAATTCCTCACCATAATATGAACAAAACTTATTGGAACTTATATATTTAATTATTAACCTTATAATATTTTTATAATCACTAATATAACCTTATATATCAGTAAATACATAAAATAACAAATTTATTTAGATTAATATACTTATTGTGATATAATGTAACTATATTTTTATGGAGGGTTTTTTTATATGGAATTTTTAACAGGTACATTTTTCATAGTTGGAATACTATTTATGTGTGTTTTTATGTTTATAGGAATATGGCTATTTGTAGTTGCTTTAAAAGCTCATAGTCAATTACGTTATCACAACTACATATTAGAAAAAATATGTGAAAAACTTTCAAATTTATCTAATATAACGCCTGGAGGCGAATTTAAAAATACTAATTATGATTCTATTAAGGATGATATTCCTGGAATTAATGAAAATAACTCTTACAATATATCTAATTTTGATAAAGCAGAAAAATTTAATTAAAAAATTATTAATTCTACTTTAAAGATATTGCTTTATTCTAATGGATGTACTAAATTAGAATAACAAAAATATCCCTATTATGATTTAAATCATAATAGGGATATTTTATTTTTTTATCTATTTTTAACTTCCTTATTTACTAGATTATTTTACTAAGTTAACTATAAAAAATATCAAAGAGACTGATATTGCAAAACTAAATACAGAATATATTATTCTTTTTCTACCTGTTTCATTAAGTATAAATCTAAGAGTTAAAACTGCCATTGTTATACAAATACCTATTTGTACTGGTAAATAAGAATTAAAAATTTGACCGAAATAATGAAATTGATAACTTGTTGAAAAAGTACATATTATTAAAATGCTAGATATAAATCCACATATCAATGTTAGCCAATTCACTAATATCTTCATCAGTTTTCACTCCCTAGCATCTTTTCAAATTCATCTTCTGAAAGAACTGTTATACCTAATTCTTGAGCTTTAGTTAATTTCGATCCAGCTGCTTCTCCTGCAATTACATAATCAGTTTTCTTACTAACACTACCAGAAACTTTTGCTCCTAATTGTTCAAGTTTCTCTTTAATTCCACTTCTAGAATAATTTTTCAAAGATCCTGTTGCAACAACTGTCTTTCCTTGGAAAATATTTTCTACCGTCTTAATTTCATCAAAAATAGGATTTACTCCTAAACTTAATAGTTCATCAATAGTTTGCAGTACTTTTTCTTCCTTGAAAAATCCAATTACATCTTGTGCAACTATATCACCAACATCCTGAACTGAAACAAGTTCTTCAAATGTAGCATTTTTTAAACCATCTATAGATTTAAACTTGTTTACTATGTCTTTTGCGGTTTTTACTCCAACATTAGGTATTCCTAAAGCATATATAAATGCATATAATTTACAATTTTTACTCTCTTCAACTGCATTGATTAAATTTTCAGCTTTCTTCTCTCCAAACTTATCTAAATTAATAAGTTCTTCTTTATTTAATTTGTACAGGTCTGAGATAGATTTAATATTTAATCTTTCAAATAACTGTTCTGCTGTTTTTTCTGAAAATCCGGCTATATTCATCGCATCTCTTGAAGCATAATGAACTATACTTTTAACTAATTGTGGTTTACAAGAAAGTGTATTGTCACAAAAATAATGTGCTCCATCTAAAACAACATGACTTCCACAAGCTGGACAAAGAGTTGGTGGAAGTATTTCTATTGAATTTTCTAATGTTTCTTCCACTGTACCCATTATTTCAGGAATTACATCATTAGATCTACGAACAAATACATCAGCACCTATTCTAACACCTTTTCTTTTAATATCATCCATATTATTTAATGTCGCTCTTTTAACTGTTACTCCTGCTAATTCTACAGGTTCTAAAATTGCTGTTGGTCCTATTCTACCGCTTCTTCCAACATTCCATTCAACATCTAAAAGTTTTGTTGTTGCTTCTTGTGCTTCAAATTTATATGCAATTGCCCATTTAGGGAATTTAACAGTGTATCCTATAAGTTCTCTAGTTCTTATATCATCTATAGCTATAACCAATCCATCTATATCATAATTTAAATCAAATCTTATATTTTTTATATATTCTATTTCTTTCTTTATGTCATCTATAGATGTACATACTTTAATATATTCATCAACTGGTAAACCTTTTTTCTTTATAAATTCCATCATTTCTAAATATGTTTTAAATTGAGTACCTTCTTTATATCCTACATCATAAAAAAATGCAGATAAATTTCTTCTTGCTGTTTCTTTAACATTAAGATTTCTTAAAGCTCCTGCTGCACCATTTCTTAAATTCTTTAATGGTATATCAGATTCCTCATTATACTTCTTAAATGCCTCCTGAGTCATAACAGCTTCCCCATGTACTTCAAAAACATTATCTGATTCTTGAATCTTTAATGGTATGGATTTTATTGTTTTTACCTGTGCCGTTACATTCTCTCCAATCTCTCCAGTCCCTCTAGTTGCTCCTACTTCAAGAGTACCTTCCTTATTATAAGTTAAGTTAACTGTTAAGCCATCAAACTTCTTAGTAACAATGTATTTTAAGTCTGGAAGATCTTCACCTTTACTTCTCATTTCATTAATAAATTTTACATTTCTATTGTGCCACTCGATTATCTCTTCTAAACTTTGTGCTTTATCTAAACTCCAAAGTTTTGCTTTATGAGTATATTTACTAAATCCATCTAAAACAACATCACCAATTCTTAATGTAGGTGAGTAAGGAAGTATATATTCTGTTTCTTTTTCTAATTCTTGAAGTTCATAGTATTCTTTATCATAATCCTTATCACTAACAGAAGGATTATCAAGCACATAGTATTCATATGAATACTTATTTAATTTTTCAACAAGTTCAATTATTCTTTCTCTCTTTTTATCCACTATTCTCACCAGCTCCTCAGTTAAGACATTAAAAATAATAATTTAATTATTAATAATAGGCTACGTTTTAAAATAATTTTGATATTGTATATAATGGCGAACTAGCATTATAAAAGTACCTTCTCATGTTTATAAGCTTTATATTATAATTTCAATATTTACTTAAAGCATAGCACACTTATAAATAAAATTAATTATGTTTAGTTTATTTGACTATATCATCTTAAGTTTTGCAAATGATAGCATTAAATTCTTAACACCTTGTTTATCAAATGCAATAGTTAACTTTTTATCACTTCCTGCATTTTGAACACTTACAATTGTTCCTACTCCAAACTTATCATGTTCTACTTTTCTTCCAAGTGTAACTTCATTACTAGTCATGTATTCAGCATTGTCATTTATTTTTATATTAACTTCTGATACTTTATTAAAAGTTTTATTTTTATTAATAATATTATTTCTTAAACTATGTGGATTCATATAAGAATTATTATTAACTACATTTTGCTTATTATTTGATGATATTTTATTCCCACTTACATATTCCTTTAATTCAGATTTTATCTCATTTATAAAATCTGATTGTGCATATGCAACTGTTCTACCAAATACTCTTCTAACTTCTGCTGAAGTCATAAATAATGTTTCTTTTGCTCTAGTTATTCCAACATAACAAAGTCTTCTTGACTCTTCCATCTCAGATTCTTTCTCAAATGACATATTTCCTGGGAAAATACCATTTTCCATCCCAACCATAAATACTACTGGAAACTCAAGACCTTTAGCACTATGTACAGTCATTAATACTATAGAATCTTCTTCGTCTTCTATCTTATCAGTATCTTGAACTAAAGAAACCTTTTCTAGGTACGCAGATAATGATTTATCTTCACTATTTTTTTCAAAGTCAACTGCATCTGATACTAATTCTTTTAAATTTTCAATTCTACTTTTATCTTCAATTTCTTTAGAATTCTCTAATTGTTTCATATATTCAGTATCTTTTAATATAGATTGAATTAATACAGATACTGGTACTGTCTCACTAAGTATCATTAAGTTTTCCATTATATTTGTAAAACTCTCAATATTGCTCGCATTCCTTGGAGTTAATGTTGGAATAGTTCTAGCTTCCATTAAAGCATCCCACATATTTAGTTCATAATTATTAGCAAATTCTTGAACTTTTAATACAGTTGCATCTCCAATACTTCTCTTTGGTACGTTTATTATTCTTTTGATACTTACATCATCTTGAGGATTAACTAATACTTTTAAATAAGCTAAAATATCTTTTATTTCTTTTCTATCATAGAATTTTGTTCCACCAATTATTTTATATGGAATAGATTTTCTTCTTAAACTTTCCTCAAATATACGTGATTGAGCATTTGTTCTATATAATATAGCAAAATCTTTAAATTGTTTTTCCTCTTTAGATTTTATATCTAAAATCTGCTTTCCAACAAAATCTCCCTCATCACTATCTGAATATGCTCTATAAACCTTTATCTTACCACCAGCATCTTGTTCCGTTCTTAATACTTTACTTTTTCTATTTGCATTGTTCACAATCACTACATTTGCAGCATTTAAAATATTGCCTTTTGATCTATAATTTTGTTCTAATTTAATTACTTTAGTTGCTGGATAATCTTTTTCAAAATCTAATATATTTTGAATGTCTGCACCTCTCCATTGATATATGCATTGATCATCATCTCCTACAACACAAATATTTTTATATTTACTTGCAAGTAATTTAACTAATTCATATTGAGCACCATTAGTATCCTGATATTCATCTACCATAATATATTTAAATTTATTTTGATAAAAATCTAATACTCCTGGATTAGATTTAAATAATTCAACAGTTTTAAAAATTAAATCATCAAAATCAAGAGCATTATTTTCTTTAAGTCTTTTTTGATACATTTCATATACATCAGCAATCTTTTTTTCTCTAAAATTAGATTCGTTTTCTCTCATAAAACTACTAGCACTTTGTAATGAATCTTTTGCTCTTCCTATTTTAGATAATATTTCTTGATCCGTTATATCTTTATCATTAATATTTAAATTCTTCATACAATCTTTTACTAATACTTTTTGATCTGAAGTATCATATATAGTAAAGTTACTATTATAGCCTATTTTATCAATTTCTCTTCTTAAAATCCTTACACAAGTTGAGTGGAAAGTCGATATCCACATATTTTCAGCTCTATCTCCAATTAAAGATTTTACTCTATCTTTCATTTCTTTAGCCGCTTTATTAGTAAATGTAATAGCCAATATATTATAAGGGGGGATATCTAAGTTTTCTATCATATGAGCCATTCTGTATGTTAATACTCTTGTTTTTCCTGAGCCCGCTCCTGCTAATATTAATAATTGGCCATCTATTGTTGTTGCACCTTCATACTGTTCTTTATTAAGCAATGATTTTAACTCCATTTAGTTAACCTGCTCCTTTCTTAAGGTATATTAAAAAAATAATAGACTAGTTTATTTGTATATTGGATTTCTATTATTTCCTTTCATGCACCTAATCTTTAAATATTATAACATAGTAAACACATTATTTATTAAAATATAAAGCTATGTTTTAAAACAGTTTTTATACTTTAATAATATAAATCTTATCACAGAGACATTCACTTAAAACATAACAAAATATATAATTTATAATATACATAATTATATTATAAATTATTATTGCCTTTTTAAGTTTATAAAAAACAAACATAAAAATAATGAATGAATTAAATCACCTTTAAGCGTAAAATGATTCAATTCATTCATTATTTCAATTTCTACATTTTGTTTACTTTTTTTACATTTTTAGTGTTATATATTAACAATTATTATAAATTTAAACCTAAGTAAACTTTTTCATTTTTATGCAATAAAAAAACGCAACCCTTGGGGCTAGGTTGCGCTTTAGCAATAAGCAATAAGCAATAAATAAAAAGGGGGCTATATAATTCCTTTTATTTATCCTTGCACAATTATTATAGAATACTCCAATCTAAAATGCAAGTAATTTTACGAAAATTATTTACTTTGGAATATAAAATGAATTATTTTATTGCAAAAACTTTTAATGTTCGTTAATAACTCTGTAAAATTGATAATTCCTCTTCTGTTAATTCCCTATATTCGCCTTCTTCTAATTCTTCATCTAAAGATAATCCGCCAAACTCCTCTCTTTTTAAATATATAACCTTTTTATCTAAAGCTTCAAACATTCTTTTTACTTGATGATATTTCCCTTCTTGAATGGTTATTCTTACTTCTGAGGCATTTTCTGAATTAGATAAAATGTCTAATTTTGCTTCTAAACATTTATAACCATCATCTAAAATTATTCCGTCTTTAAATGCTAACACATCTTCTTCTGTTACATTTTTATTTATCTTTGCATAATAAACTTTATCAACATGCCACTTAGGTGATATTAATCTATGGTTTAATTCCCCATCATTTGTTAATAATAATAATCCTACTGTATCTTTATCTAACCTACCTACTGGAAAAGGATCAAACACTTGATGATCTACTTCTAACAAGTCAATTACAGTTTCATCTCTTGAATCATGGGTTGCTGATATTACCCCTGACGGTTTATTCATCATTAAATATATGTACTTACGATATAATATTTCCTCACCATTTATTTTTATGTTTATATTTTCTGGATCAACATTTATTCCATTATCCTTCACAATAACTCCATCAACTTCAATTAATCCTTTTTTAACTAATGCTTTAACTTCTTTTCTACTACCATAACCTAAATTCGAAATTATCTTATCTAATCTTTCCACATCTTCACCTCTATAACTAATTTTAGCTTCTTTATTATATTCTAAAAAAAACTTATTTTAAATAAAAAATCCACTTCATGAACTATAAGTCTTACTATTCTCATAAAGTTATTCACAAATTTAACTGCGTTATAAATTCCTAAAGAATAAAAAAATACCTTAAGTATAATGTAACACAAAAGTAAAGAGGTATAAAATATTTATATCTAAAAATATTTTATACCCCTTAAATTTATAATTGTCAAAATTTAATAGTTATATACCATTTCTATAGTATGACATCACTTTTGGTACATAATTTTGAGTTTCTTGTGGCATTTTATATAATTGCTCAGATGATGTAACTCCTCTTTTTTGCATTGTCCCTGGTCCCGCATTATAAGCCATTAATGCCATTTCTACATTTCCATTATACTGATCTATATATCCTTTTAATTGTTTTACTCCACCTTGTATATTTTGTTCAACATTAAATGGATCATCTACCCCATCCTCTTTACAATTTTCTGGCATCAATTGCATTAGTCCCATAGCACCAGCACCTGATTGTACTGAAGGATTAAAATCTGATTCTTGTTTAATTATTCCTAAAATCAAATTAGAGTCTACTCCATATTTCTTTGAGGCACTATTCACAGCAGAATATATTCTTTTCATTGTTTCATCATTAGTTTGTGATGCTAAGTTTGATATAGATGTATTATTATAAACTGCAGAACTTAAATTTGGATTTAATACCATCTTCATATAATCTAATCTTTGTCCTGGCGTAGTTTCTGTGTTTTGTATAGCCTGTACTGCTTGTAATTTTTCATTCTTTGATGATTGATTTGAATTCTCCATTAAAGCTTGCATAACTAACGCAAACTGCATATCATCAGAACTACTTTTCCCTTCAGATAAACTATTATTCATTGCTAAAGTCATTAATTGATCTTGTGATATTGAACCTAAATTATTTAAATCCATAATGTTCCTCCATTTTTTTATCCTATATATAAATGTTTTTATTTCATTATCTTATTAATTTTCGAATTAATTTATAAAATCTTAATCACGTACTTTAAGCATTACTTCATCATAATCTTCATAGTTAACTTTTTTATAATAACTTTTTGTTAAAACTAACACTTTGTATTTTCCTTTTACAAATGGGATAAAGCTATAATAATTTTTCTTGCTGTATGATTGAACCTTTTTCCAGTTTCCTTGTTCCATTAAATAAAACTCATAACAAACATCTTTTCCTCCTGAACTTTTAACCTCAAATGTTACCTCTTCATTTATCTTAGGTTTAGCTTTATTTATCAATACTTTAGTATTTATAATAGGAGGTGCTTCATTTATATATAAGTTTAATTCTTTCTTCGAATCATATTCTTCTGTGCATTTTATATTTTTAGCATAAACTTCTATAGTATATTTACCTGCTATTTTAGGAGTAAATCTTAATTTTTTATTCTTTAAAAATTCTGTTTCCTCTATTTTATGCCCATTAATTTTAGTTACATATTTAACTAAAACACTTCTTGTATTTTGTATTATAGATTCAAATTCTATATTATCTCCTACAACATAATTTTTCTTACAAGGTAAAATTATATAATCTATTTCTCCTGGCATATATTCTCTTGCCTTTAAATATATAAAAGTATGTGCATCATATTCTTTATCTGAATATCTATCTTTAACATTAACTTCTATTTCATAATCTCCCTTTTCTTCTGGAATAAAATTAACCCAATTAGCCTTACCATATTCTACACTTTCTACTTTTTTCTTATCTTTATATACTACAAAGGAATAATTAAGTCTTGTACCACCCTCTGCATTTACCATTATATTAACAGTTTGTCCTATTATCACAGTCTTTTCTTTATCAACAACAACATCAAGTATTTTAACTGGCTTATTTCCTCTTTCCTCAATTTCAAAATTAATCTTTTCAGTACATTCATATTCACCTTTAAAAGATTCATCTTTAACAAAAACTGCTACTTCATATCTACCTGATTCATTAGCCTTCCAAACATACTCATTATTTCTAATTAATCCACTATCGTGTTCATGTGGACCTTTAACTTTATATCTATATAATAATTTTTTTCCACCATCAGCCTCTACCTTAAATGTAATATTAGTTCCAACTACTTGAGGTGAACTTAAGTCTGCTGAAAATCCTTTAATTTTTATATCCCTATATGGTTTAACTTTATATAATATTAATGCTCTATCATCATATTCTTTATCAGAAAATATATCTTTTACATAAGATAATAGTCTATAATCTCCAGGCTCACTCTCTTTATAACTAACACTACAATTTGTAGAATAATCTTGTATACAAGTTGCCTTACTATCTTTGGATATTTTATAAAATTTATATAAAATAGTTCTATCACTTGGATATTTTGTTTCTATAGTAAAATTCAACTCTTTTTCTACAAGCAACTCTTTATTTTCACATTTAAAATTTGTTATCTCTAATCTTTCTATATCACTAACATTTACTCTTACAGTGGTATAATCGTCAAAATTCAAATCTGAATCTACCCTTTTGCATTCAATTAAAAACTCTTTTTCTCCAGAATTATTTGCAGTATATAGTAACGTATTATCAGTTGTATAATCAATAATAGGATCCCAACCTTGATATCCTTTAACATAAAACCGATAAAGAATATCATCTCTATTTGACTTTACTTTTATTAAACATTTCTCTCCAACTACTACTTCACTTCTATCAATTAATACATCTTCTATAAGTTTTATTGGATTTTTATTACTTATTAAATAATTTTCCTTAGCTAGATAATCAAAAGACTTTCTCCCATTCTTCTCCCTTGCTTGTACCATAATTGTATATTCTCCTTCACTATTTGGTTTCCAACGACACTTATTATTTTCAGAAAAATCTTGTATCGTAGTCCATATGCCATTTGAACCAATAATAAACTTATATTCTATGTCAGAAGATTTTTCATCTATTTTACTTAATATACTTATTTCCGTACCTTTATTTTGTGGCTTTTCTTTATCAAAGCTAATCTCTACATCCTTTAACTGAAGTTCTTGCATATAATCAAAACCTCCCTTTTATACACCCTCTAATTACATTATACATTTATTCCATTTTTTGTAAATAACTTCAGTTAATTTTTATTTAAATTATATCATAATTATATAATCTATCTCATATAATAGATAAAAAAAAATAGAGGTATTTATTCCCCTATAAAATATTAACAACCAATTCTATTAAATATTTTAAATTTTTTTCTAATCTTAAATTATCCTCTTGAGTTCTTTTTTTAGGATTTGAAGTTTTACCTCCACCTCTCCTAATTTTTTGTGATAAATGTCTTTCTTCTAATAATCTATCTATATTTTTTTCATCATATATAAAACCTTTAGGATTTATTACCTTAGCTTTTTTAGATAAACATATAGCTGCCACTCCATAATCTTGAGATACAACTATATCTCCAGTTTTCGTTTCATTAATTACATACATATCAACACTTTGAAATCCACTATCCACAATTTTAACTTCTGAATAATTACTTTGTATAAAATGATTAATATCACAATAAATTATTACTGGTATTTCTTTAATTTTAGCTACTTTTTCAATAATAGAGATGCCTGGACAGGCATCTCCATCAATTATAATTTTCATTATTAAAGTCTCTTCTCTAATTCATCTTTCATATCTTCATATCCTGGTTTTCCAAGAAGAGCAAACATATTTTTCTTATATGCTTCTACTCCTGGTTGATCAAATGGATTTATTCCTAATAAGTAACCACTTACTCCACAAGCTTTTTCAAAGAAATATACCATATGACCAAAATAGTAAGGTGAAAGTTCTGGTACATTTACTACCATATTAGGTACGCCACCATCATTATGAGCTAATAAAGTTCCTTGGAATGCTTTATTATTTACAAAATCCATAGTTTTTCCTGATAAGAAGTTCAATCCATCTAAATCGCCTTCGCTAAATTCTATAGTAACTTCTTTTTTAGCTTTTTCTACATTAACAACTGTTTCAAAAAGGTTTCTTCTACCATCTTGAATATATTGTCCCATAGAGTGAAGGTCAGTACTAAAATCAACAGCTGCTGGGAATAGTCCTTTATTGTCTTTGCCTTCTGATTCTCCATATAATTGTTTCCACCATTCATTGAAATAGTGAAGTGATGGTTCATAATTAACTAATACTTCAATTGCTTTACCTTTATTATATAAGATATTTCTTGTAGCTGCATATTTATAACAATCATTTTCCTTAAGTGAAGGATTTGAATATGCTTCTCTTGCATCAGCAGCTCCTTGCATCATTTCATCTATGTTTATTCCTGCAGCAGCTATTGGTAATAATCCTACAGGTGTTAATACTGTAAATCTTCCACCTACATCATCAGGAATTACAAATGTTTCATATCCTTCTGCATCAGCTAAGCTCTTTAATGCACCTCTTGCTTTGTCTGTTGTTGCATATATTCTCTTTCTTGCTTCATCTACTCCGTATTTCTTTTCTAAGTAAGATTTAAATATTCTAAATGCAATAGCTGGTTCTGTAGTAGTACCTGATTTTGAAATTACATTTACACTGACATCTTTTCCTTCTATAGCTTCTAATAATTCAGCCATATAAGTTGAACTTATATTATTACCTGCATAGAATATTTGTGGTGTCTTTCTCTTATTTCCATCTAAAATATTATGGAAATTACTTGTTAGCATTTCTATTGCTGCTCTAGCTCCAAGATAAGATCCACCAATTCCTATAACTATTAAAACATCTGAATCAGATTGTATTTTTTGTGCTGCCTTTTTAATTCTAGCAAATTCTTCTTTATCATAATTCACTGGAAGGTCTATCCAACCTAAAAAGTCATTTCCTTGACCTGTCTTACTATGAAGTCTATTATGTGAATCTTTTACCATTCCTTCCATGTAATCTAGTTCATAGTCTTTTACAAATGCTTGTGTTTTACTTAAATCTAATGTTAATCCTTTTTTCACAACCATACCTCCATATATTAATTACGTAAATTTCACTTTACAATTATATCACACTTTTATTAAACATTTCTTAAACATTTATGATATTATTGAAAGTTTGGAATTTCATACTAAAAAATACTAATTCCTAATTATAAAGTGTATAAATCCTATAAAATCTCCCTTTTTAATAATAACTTAAATTATTACTTAATTTAAGTTATTATAATACAGTAGTTTTATTATATGCATTTTCCCAATCATTAATAAATTGTTTTACGCTTAAGTCTGTTAATGGATGTTCTATAAGTTTATTCATTATATCACTTCCTACTGTGACTGATTGACATCCCCTTAAAGAAACTTCATTAACTTGTTGAACATTTTTAAAAGAAGCTGCTAAAACTTTAGTTCTTAAATTGTTTAATTCTAATAATTCAACAATCTCTCCAACTACTTCTACTCCATTACCACCAATATTATCAATTCTATTAACATAAGGCGCGACAAAATTTGCACCTGCCTTTGATGCTATTAAAGCTTGTTGAGCTGTAAAAATTGCAGTTGCTGTTATTTTAACTCCATCTTTACTAAGTATTTTTATAGCTTTTATACCTTCTGGAGTTACAGGTATTTTAATATATATATTTCCTCCTATCTCATTTACTATGTATTTTGCCTCATTAATAATTTCTTCTGCTGTTACTGCCAATACTTGTGCATGTAACATGCTTTCTTTACCTATTATTTTTCTTATATCTTTTAATCTTTTAATAAAATCTTCTTTTTCTTTACTTATTATTGATGGATTTGTTGTAACACCTTCCATAGGATAATATTCATAAGCTCTTTTTATTTCTTGTAAATTTGCAGTATCTAATATATATATCATTTTTTCCTCACACTCCTATTTATATTCTTAAAATTAATTTATATAATATTAAAAGTCCCTAGTAATATTAGGAACTTTTAATATTATATATTTATATTATAGGTTATTTAAAAGTTAGTTAAGGTTAAAATTTTATACTTTATTTCTATTTATAATCTTGATTTAAATTAGCCTCTAGTCTTTCCTCCAGCTATATTATAAGTCACCCCATGAATATAACCAGCTCTTTCTGATCCTAAGTAACAAACCAAATCAGCTACTTCTGATAATTTTCCTGATCTTCCCAATGGAGTAGTTGATGTTTTACTATATCCCGCTCTTAAATCATCAACTGTAATTCCTCTAGTGTAAGCTAAAGCAGTTTCATATTCTATAGTTCTTAGACCTGTAGCTTCTAATATTCCTGGTGCTACTCCAACAACTCTAACTCCTTGCTTTCCTAATTCTTTTGACCAAGATCTTGTAAATGAGTTTACTGCATTCTTAGTTGCTGCATAAATACTTTGACCTTCTGATCCTTCTAATCCACTTTCTGAAGACATATTTACTATTACTCCAGAACCTGCTTTTACCATTTCTCTAGCAACTGCTTGTGCACAGAAAAATACACCTTTTATATTAACATTTACTATTTTATCAAAAATAGCTTCATCTAATTCATATTTACCATTTTCTTCTTTTGGATCTACTAATAATCTAGGTATATTTATACCAGCATTATTTACTAAAATATCTATTTTACCAAATGCTTCTTTAGTTTTTGAAATCATTTCTTTAACGTTATCATAATTAGTTACATCTGTTTTTACATATAGCATTTTTCCACTTGTTTCGTTTATATCTAGTTCCGGCGCATTTGGGTTCATATCACATACAACAACATTTGAACCATTATTTAAAAATTCTTGTACTACTGCCTTTCCTATTCCTGATGCTCCACCTGTAACTATTACTGTTTTTCCTTCTAAGTTTAACCATGACTTTGTCATTTTTTATCCCTCCATTAATAAATTAATCTATTAATTTATATGAACATCGTTACTCTCATCTAATGAACAAATAGGTCTGATTACTTTTACTATTTTTCCGATACCAAGTACTTTAATAATCAAACCTATTTTTAAATTCAAAGAACAATTAATTCCATAAATTATTTTAATTATTTTTTCATATAAGCTTGAAAACACTTTATACTTATATTCCTAAATTGACTAATTATACAAAAAGTCTTATAATCTTCTTAAATATTATTTTTTAAACTATTTAAAATTAATTTCTTATTATTTTTAGAATTGTACCAACGGCAATTGGTGCAATTTCTTTTTTTTCTAAGTATAAAGTACCTGCTACTTTAGCTTCTTCTTCTCCTAGAAAATTATATGTTATATGTCCTAATTCTTTTAAATTCTTGTTTACTAATTCTCCTACTGCTTTTATTTCATAAGTAGTATCGTCTATATAAAGTATGTCATTAGGCTTTATATCCTCTAATAAATTATTTTCATTATGAATAAAGCAATAATCAATTAACTCTTGAGGAGCATTATTTTTAAAAGTTATGAACATATTAGCTGCAAAAAACTCTTCAGCTTTTTCACCAATCTTTTCTATTCTAGTGCTATAAATCGTCTTCATAAAATTGTTCCCTTCTAATTGATTTAATTAATATAATTTAGCTATATAATCCAAAACTTACAAGCCAAGCTACTACAACTGTTGGGGCTCCTGTTAAAAATCTTGAGTATAAAACTGATGGAACTCCTACTTGTACTGTTTCTGGTTCTGCTTCTGCTAATCCTAAACCAACTGGTATAAAATCAGCTGCTGCTTGTGCATTTATAGCAAATAATGCTGGTAATGCTAAATGTGGTGGTATAGTTCCTTTTCCAATTTCAGTTCCTATTAAAACACCAACTATTTGTGCTATAACAGCGCCAGGTCCTAAGAATGGTGAAAGTAATGGGAATGAACATATAAGTGATAATACAACTAATCCGCCTACATTTCCGATTAATGGTGTAAGTAAATTAGCAATAAAGCTACCAATTCCTGATTCATTAATAATACCTATTAATACTGCAACGAAAGCCATGAATGGTAATATTGTATGAATTACTGTATCAATAGTATCTCTTCCTGCTTGGAATAATGTACTACTAACATTTCCTATTGCTATACCTATCTTTCCAACTAGGCCCCCAGTTTGTTGACTAATCTTTTTACTAGTATCGTAACTCATTAAGTCTTCCTCCTTTGAATAATATTTTTTTATTTTAAGCTAAATTTATCCTATTACTTCTACATTTTCTGGTTTTACTGCTGAAACATAGATATCTTCTTTTATAAACATTGCTAAAGGACCACTTTTACCTGTTCTCATAATATTAACTGTTGGTATTTTCTTTTGAGGATAAATTCCACATCTTAATGTTCCTCCACAGTTTATTATTACACAAGCAATTTCATCATCTTTAACTCCAGTTGTAAATCCATCTATTAATTCACATCCTGTTAATTCTGCTATTCTTACTGCTGTTTCTGGTTGAGCTCCTCCAGTAATATATACTACTTTATTTTTCTTTTCTGTAGGTTCTATTACTAATGGGCCACCCCATCCACCTGATCCTTTATTAATCTTAACTTTTTTGTATCCCATAACTGTCAACTCCTTAATTATTTAAATTTTAATTTATATTATTTGTTATTTAATTATCCTAATTTCACTTCAGTACTTAATTTAACACCTTGTTGTTTTTCTACATATGAAGTTGTGAAATCTGTTATCCAGCCTCTAAAGAAATTTGTTACTATACCTACTAATAAATATCTAACTGCTAAATCTGTAGTTGATAAACCTAATGTAGTAATACCTGATGCTATTCCTAAGAATACGAATAATTCACCTGGGTTAATATGTGGAAATAATCCATTCATTGTGTGGCAAGAAAAACTTGCTGCTGCATAATAACTTGGTTTATATTTTTCAGGCATAAACTTACCTAGTGATAATGTCATTGGATTCGCAAATACGAATGTTCCTATAACTGGTAGTAATAAATATCTACTTATTGGATTTGAAGAACATTTTTTTGCTAATTTTTCTATTTTTTCATCTCCAATAAATTTTATGATTGCATTCATAGTAACTAGTAATGCAACTAGTAGTGGTATAATGCCTGTTACGAAACCCATAAATTGGTTTCCACCGGCTCTAAATAAATTCATAAATGAGTCTGCACCTTTAGCTAAAAAATCTAACATTTGTGTCATAAAAAACCCTCCTCATTATATATTATACTTTTGTATATTGTATTTTTTAAACAACCACTTTTAAGTCTTCTTCTTTTGTACTACCCTCCTCTAGTTTAAACTTTTTGTAATTCTTAACGGCATCTAAAATTGCTTTTTTAAGTGGTTTGTTAAATCCATTTAAATCGTTTTCTTGAATCTTATCAATGTACATATTTTCTAACCCTTTAAAACGTTTAACTCTTGCTGCTACGGTTACCCCTTGCATTTTTCTAGATTCTAAAATTAATCCATCATTTTGAATTCTTATCAGCACTACCGTGCCCGAGTTAATCATTCCTTTTTTTCTTCCTATAGCTACCTTTCCTAATTTTCTTAACTCTATATAATTTTTATTAAAATCTTTGATTTGTAATAATCCAAAGATAAAATTAAGTATCCAAACAGTAATTCCTATAGTTATTAAAAATACAACTGAATTCATAATTTATCTCCTTCCTAGAATTTCTTTAAATTCTTTATAACATTTAGTTTTTATTAATTTTTGGACTATTTTTTTATTACTTGATAAATCTATAATTTCTTGATAAGTTTTAACTATCATATCTTGGCTATTTTGACTTTCTGATGGTATTACCATTAATATTATTAGGCCAACCTCTTTACCATCTACTACAAGTACTTTATCTAGTACTCCATATGCAACTATTACATTATTTACTTTTTCATCAACTGCATGAGGTAATGCTATGTATCCACCAAATGCTGTTCCAGCCTTTTTTTCTCTTTCTATAACTCTTTCTTTAAACTCAGCTGATACAATATTTGATTTTATCAAACTATCTAACATTTTTTCTAAATTACTCATAAAATTATTTTCTTTTAAATAAAGTACTAACTTTTTATCTAACATTCCATTTAAAATATCTTGTTTTGTATCATTTATTTGTTCATTAGTCTTGTTTAAAAATATTTGGCTTTCTATTTCTCCTTTTAATTGACTTTCATCAAAAATAGAAGTGATTTTTATTATTGGCACATTTGTATTTATATTTAAATCTACAAGTGTAAATATCATGTCATATTTATTAGCTATGTTTTCTGTAAAATCTAAATCTGAAAAGGATTTGAATTTTATTTCTTCTCCTAATATTTTCTTTAGTTTTATACTTAACAATTGTGCTGTTCCTAAGCCTGTTCCACAAATTATTGCTGCATTTTTTATTTTAATAGAAGATTTACTTGCTCTTTCAACATAAGTTCCAAAATGTAATGCTAAATATCCAATTTCGTCTTCTTCAACTTGAACCTCATATTTCTCTTCTATTACTGTTGCAGCTATTTTAGCAACTTCATAAGGTAATTTGTATTTTTCTTTTATTTCTTTTAACATAGGATTTTTATATTTGATATTTAATACAAGTCTATTTAATGCATAATATAAATGATATTCTAAACTCTGTATTAACTGTTCATCTTCTTCTAAGCTTAAACCAGTAAATTCAAAAACTTTTTTAAAAATTTGTTTTCTTAGTGAAGTTATATTTTCTCCTATTGTTAAATTTCTTAATACTTCATGATAGAGAGGTGCATTTCTTCCAAGTAATGGCATTACTATAAATATTACTTCTAAATCATCAATTTTAACATTACGTGATTCTTCAATTAATTTTTTTATAGTTTTTCCAATTAAATACTCTTCAGATTCCTTAATTATTTTATACTGTGACTGTAGTGAAGTTATTTTTTTATTATTATTTAGTCTTAACAACATTACTGCTATATACCTAATTAAATTATTTATTAAAGCTTCAGTAACACCAAATCTATTTTCTTTTAAATTTGTTACAATTTGTTCTTGAAGTTTAATAATATCTTTTTTAGTAAGAATATTGTTGTTTTCTAATAATATTATTGCATCATCATATGTTTTACATATGTGTTCAAGTATAATTAATCTTAAATTGATTTCATCTCCTTCAATTTTTATTCCTGAATTTGTTTTTCTCTTTAAAACTAATCCATACTCTTCTAAATTTTGATCAACTTTTTTTAAATCTTTAACCAAAGTTGTTCTTCCTACATTCATTTCTTCTGCTAAATCGTCTATTGTCACAATCTCATCAAGACCTACTAACCTATTGATTAAATAATCAACTCTTTCTTCTGGGTTATTTAATTGAGAAAACTTTTGTTTTTGTCTTCTATTTAATTCTAATATCTGTTGAAATTTTTCTTGATTTTTTATATTTAGCTTATACTCTGAATTATTGTTCTTTACTATTTCTACAATTTCTTTAGGTATCTCTTCTTGTAGTTGTTTTAAGTAATTTCTAATACTTCTAGTACTAACTCCTAATTCATCTGAAAAATCTTCTAAGACAACCCCCTTATTATCGGTTAACATTTCAAGTATAATGAATAACTTTCTTTCTAATGATTTTGTAACCATTTTCAATCCCTCATTCCATCTTACAATTATATAATAATACACTAACTTAAATTATTTAATGTTTACTTTTTCATCACGTATTGAAAAAATGTATACTAATTGATTAAAAACTTTAATTCTAAACTAATATATATCTATAAATGTATTCTCAAACGTAGTAAATGTACCTATTTACTATTAATCATAACATATTTATACATATTTTTTCAATTTTTTATATATAGAACTATATTTTCTGAATATTTTTTATTTTTATTTTATTTTTTTGAAAACATTTACTTAGAAGTATTATATTATAAAAATAACGAAAAGAATGATGTATTGATATTATTATTCAAAAACAGTTTTTCCAAATCAAAATATAGTTATACATATTAAATTTTCTATCTATGTACTATTCCTATAATATCCTTCTTTTAAATTATATTATAGGAATATAATATATCATCTATAAATTATTAAACTAATACTACTTTTAAAAATAACAGATACATAATTTGCTTATCTTGTCTTAATATAAAGAAACAATTTTAGGTTATTACCTTTAATAGCTAAAAATAAAAAGAGACTTTTTTGAACAAGTTTAAACTTATTCAAAAAAGTCATTCCTATAAATCAACTATTAAATTGGCTTACAAATTTCCTAACAGCATGGATGTTTTTTATTTATACATGCCAAAAATTCTCTTCTTGCTTTTTCATAACCAGCTTGGCATCCTTCTTGGAATCCCTTTGCTCGTCCATCTTTAAATCCTCTTTCATAGCCATCTTTAAGACCTTTTTGGTATCCTTTTTTACATCCGTCTTTAAATCCTTCTTCATAGCCTTTTTGTTTTCCATCTTTAAAGCCTTCTGTATAACCCTTTTGTTCTCCGTCTTTGAATCCTTCTTTATATCCTTTTTCGCATCCGTCTTTAAAACCTTTCTTATATCCTTTTTGACAGCCATCTCTAAAGCCTTCTTTATATCCTTTTTGACAGCCATCTTTAAAGCCTTTCTTATAGCATTTTTTGCATTCTTCATCACAGTTAGGTTTTTCTTCTTCTTCACACTCGAATTCTTCATAATTACAGAATTCATTAAAATCACAATCTAGTTCATCTTCATCAAATAGATGTTCATCAAATTCACAAGCCATATTTACTTTTTCTGGGTGTTTATTCTCATTATAATAACAATAATTGTTCATCTCTTTAACTCCTTTTGTAAAAATATTATAATATATAATATGCAAAAACTGATTTATGTGTTATTATTTTATATTTTTTAAATATATCATTTAACTTTTTAAGATAAATGTTTCAAAATCAACATTTTTTAATATCATAAATAAAAAAGTAGTTATACTTTTACTTAATCAAATAAGCAAAATATAACTACTTTTTATTTTCTTATATTTTATCTACTATTCAAATTCAATAGTAGCTGGTGGTTTTCCTGTGCAATCATACATTACACGATTTACACCTTTTACTTCATTTATAATTCTAGTTGTTACTTTTCCAAGTACTTCCCATGGAAGATCTGCACTTTCAGCTGTCATGAAATCACTTGTTGTTACAGCACGAAGTGCAACTGCATAATCATATGTTCTTTCATCTCCCATAACACCTACTGAACGCATATTAGTAAGAGCTGCAAAATATTGACCAATTTCTTTATCAATTCCTGCCTTTGCAATTTCTTCTCTATATATTGCATCTGCCTCTTGAACTATTTTAACTTTTTCAGCTGTTACTTCTCCAATAATACGTATTCCAAGACCTGGACCTGGGAAAGGTTGTCTGAACACTAGTTTTTCAGGTATTCCAAGTTCTAAACCAGCTTTACGCACTTCATCTTTAAATAATAATCTAAGAGGTTCTATTATTTCTTTAAAATCAACATAATCAGGAAGTCCTCCAACGTTATGGTGAGATTTTATAACTGCTGACTTTCCAAGACCACTTTCAATTACATCTGGATAAATAGTTCCTTGTACAAGATAATCTACAGTTCCTATTTTTTTAGCTTCTTCTTCGAATACTCTTATAAATTCTTCTCCAATAATTTTTCTCTTTTGTTCAGGTTCTTCTACTCCAGCTAATTTTTCATAAAATCTTTCTTGTGCATTTACACGAATAAAGTTTAAATCATATTGACCATTAGGCCCAAATACTGCTTCAACTTCATCACCTTCATTTTTACGAAGTAAACCATGATCTACAAATACACAAGTTAATTGCTTTCCAACAGCTTTTGAAAGTAATACAGCTGCTACTGATGAATCAACTCCACCTGATAATGCACATAATACTTTACCATTTCCAACTTTTTCACGGATTTCTTCAATTGTCTTTTCAACAAATGAATCCATTTTCCAATCTCCAGTACATCCACAAATATTATAAACAAAATTTGAAAGCATTTTTGTACCTTCTTGTGTATGCATAACTTCTGGATGGAATTGAACTGCATATAAATTTTTACTTTCGCATTCCATAGCTGCAACAGGACAAACAGGAGTATTACCTATTACTTTAAATCCTTCTGGTGCTTTTTCTATGTAATCAGTATGACTCATCCAACAGATTGTTGAAGGTGATACGCCTTCAAAAAGCTTAGATTCTACTTTTACATCAACTTTTGTTTTTCCATATTCACTTACGGGTGCAGTTGCTACTTTACCTCCAAGCATATGAGACATAAGTTGAGAACCATAACATATACCTAAAATAGGTACTCCTATTTCAAACATAGCTTTATCACATAAAGGAGAATCTTCACCATATACACTGTTTGGTCCACCTGTAAAAATGATTCCCTTTGGATTCATTTCTTTTATTTTATCAACACTTAAATTATATGGATGAACTTCACAATATACATTACATTCTCTTACTCTTCTTGCAATTAACTGATTATATTGCCCACCAAAATCTATAACTAAAACTAACTCTTTCTTCATTATTTCCTCCTGAAACTGTTTTTTACAAACTAATTATTATTATCTATTATTTTATAAACTAATTATTGTCCCACACTATAATTTGGAGCTTCTTTAGTTATATTTATATCATGTGGATGACTTTCTCTAAATCCTGCTGAAGTTTGAACAACAAATCTAGCTGTTTCATATAAAGTGTCTAAATCTTTAGAACCTAAATATCCCATTCCAGATCTTATTCCACCTAATAATTGGAATATTGTATCTGAAACATATCCTTTATATGCTACTCTTCCTTCAACACCTTCTGGTACTAATTTTTTATTTCCATCTTGGAAATATCTATCTTTAGATCCACATGCCATTGCAGCTAAAGAGCCCATTCCTCTGTATACTTTATAGCTTCTTCCTTGGTATATTTCCATTTCACCAGGTGCTTCTTCACAACCTGCAAATAATGACCCCATCATCGCTGCTGCTGCTCCTGCTGCTAAAGCTTTTACTATATCTCCTGAATATTTTAATCCACCATCTGCTATTACTGGAACTCCATATTTTTTACCTGCTTCTGCGCAATCCATAACTGCTGTTAATTGTGGAACTCCAACTCCTGCAACAACTCTTGTAGTACAAATTGATCCTGGTCCTATACCAACTTTAACACAATCTGCTCCTGCTTTTATTAAATCTTCTGTTGCTTCTGCTGTTGCTACATTTCCTGCTATTATTTGAAGGTCTGGATGCTTTGATTTTATTTTTGAAACAGCATCTAAAACTCCTCTTGAATGTCCGTGTGCTGTATCAACTGTAATCACATCAACTTTAGCTTTTACTAAGGCATCAACTCTATCCATCATATCTCCTGTAATACCTACAGTAGCTCCACATAATAATCTGCCACTTTCATCTTTTGCAGCATTAGGGAATTGCTTAGCTTTTTCAATATCTTTAATTGTTATTAATCCTTTTAAGTTTCCTTCACTATCAACCAAAGGTAATTTTTCTATCTTATGTTTTTTTAGTATTTCTTTAGCTTCATCAATTGAAGTATTTTCTGGCGCTGTGATTAAGTTTTCTTTTGTCATTACTTCTAATATTTTTTTACTAAAATCTGTTTCAAAGGTTACATCTCTATTAGTAAGTATTCCTACTAATTTTCCATTTTCAGTTATAGGTACTCCTGATATTCTATATTGTGCCATTAGATTTTCTGCTTCTTGAAGTGTATTATCTTTTGATAAAAATATAGGATCTGTAATAATTCCATTTTCTTGTCTTTTAACTTTATCAACTTCTTTTGCTTGTTGTTCAATTGACATGTTCTTATGAATAATTCCAATTCCACCTTCTCTTGCCATAGCAATAGCCATTTTAGATTCGGTTACTGTATCCATAGCAGCACTCATTAAAGGTATGTTTAATGTTATCTTTTTAGTTAATTTAGTTCTTAAACTTACCTCTCTAGGTAATATTTCAGATTTATTTGGTACTAGTAATACATCATCAAATGTATATGCAGTTTTAATTATTTTAGCCATATTATCCTCCCTAATCCTTTTCTTGCATTTTTATATTAATTTTGAAAGTTTTATTGCATTTTTTACTTAATTTTATGTACAAAAAAAACATATTAATCTTCTAAGTGAAGTTAATATGTTAATATAATATTACATTATATTATATATTAAAATCACTCATAGTCGGAAATTTAAGGTTTCCGGTAGATACTCCCTGCCATATTCAAGGTTTATATGAGCTTTTAATTTATTCTAACTTTGATTAAAATTATTATAATGTATGCTAGACCTAAAGTCAATAAATTTGAAATTAAAGTTGCAAAAATATAAACACTGATTTATTTTAAATAAATCAGTATTCTAAAATATATTATCTCTTTAATTTATATTTTTATTTAATTATTCTTCTATATTAGACACATCTAAAATTTCTGTATTTTCTTCAAAATCAAATTCTTTACCATTCAAAACTTTATAACAATCTCCAATTGTTGTCTTATCTATATTAAGATTATTGAGTGAAACATCTTTAAGATACTTTTCTATTCCCCTTTCTTTTTTAGCTTTACTAACTGTTTTATCCCTATCATATACACATTCATTTCTTAAGTCATAAGATTCAACCGCCATAACAACTTTCCTACATTGATCTATAATCTTTGTTTTTTTAGCTTCTTTTATATATCCACTTACTTTAGGTAATAATACTGTAGCTAAAATAGCTATAATACCAATTACAGCTATCAATTCAATCAATGTAAAACCTTTTTTCTTATTCCTCTTACAATATTTTTTCAAGCTTAAAATATTCATAATACCACCTACCAATAATTTTATTGTTATTTGTATTATTTCTATTTAAATATTTTATATACAATTTATTCCAATTTAAATTATCCTTTAATAATATTAATCCTATAATATAAAAATAAAAGTATGTTTTAGTTTAAGTAAATGTTGATATTTTAATATTAGAATTTGCTTTTTAGAGTCCTTAAAGTGAATTTCCCTTACCATGAGTTTTATACTACAATTTCAAAATGATTTTAAAATATAGCAAAAAAATAAAAAGTCATCATTACTGATGACTTTTTATTTTTGTATTATATTTTAATACATTCCGTCCATTCCCATTCCTGGTGCACCTGGCATTGCAGGTTCCTTTGATGGAATATCAACAACTGCTGCTTCTGTTGTTAAGAATGTAGATGATACTGATGCTGCATTTTGTAATGCTGATCTAGTTACCTTTGTTGGATCAACAATTCCTGTTTTAATCATATTTACATAAGTACCATGTAGGGCATCGTATCCTATTCCTACTTCACTATTTCTAACCTTATCTATTATTACTGAACCTTCAACTCCAGCATTAGTTGCTATTTGTCTTACTGGTTCTTCTAATGCTTTTACTATTATATTTATACCTAATTGTGTATCTTCAACATCTGATGTTAATTTTGCTACTTCATTAATTACATTAACATAAGCAGTACCTCCACCAGATACTATTCCTTCTTCAACAGCAGCTTTAGTAGCAGCTAAAGCATCTTCTATTCTAAGCTTTCTTTCTTTTAACTCAGTTTCTGTTGCTGCTCCTACTTTAATAACTGCAACCCCACCAGCAAGTTTAGCTAATCTCTCTTGTAATTTTTCTTTATCAAATTCTGAAGATGTTTCTTCTAATTGAGCTTTTATTTGGCTAACTCTATCTTTGATATCAGAAGAACTTCCTTTTCCATTAACTATTACAGTATTTTCTTTAGTTACTTTAACACTTTCTGCTTGACCTAGCATATCAAGTGTAACCTCTTTTAAATCTCTTCCTAGTTCTTCAGCTATAACAGATCCACCTGTTAATATAGCAATATCTTGTAGCATTTCTTTTCTTCTATCACCAAAACCTGGTGCTTTTACTGCAACACAAGTAAATGTTCCTCTTAACTTATTAACAACTAATGTTGCCATTGCTTCGCCTTCAATATCTTCAGCAATGATTAATAATTTTTTACCCGCTTGAACTATTTGTTCTAATATAGGTAGTATTTCTTGAATGTTTGATATTTTTTTATCAGTTATTAATATATATGGATTGTCTAATAAAGCCTCCATTTTTTCTGTATCTGTAGACATATAAGGTGATACATACCCTCTATCAAATTGCATACCCTCAACTACATCTAATTCTGTTCCCATAGATTTTGATTCTTCTATTGTAATAACGCCTTCATTTCCTACTTTCTCCATAGCATCAGCTATTAACTTACCAATTTCTTCGTCAGCAGCTGAAATTGCAGCAACTCTAGCTATATCTTCTTTTCCTTCTACAGGTCTAGAATTTTTTTTAATTTCTTCAACAGCTTTTTCTACTGCTATTTTTATACCATTTCTAATTAACATAGGATTAGCGCCTGCAGTAACATTTTTTAACCCTTCTCTAATTATAGCTTGAGCTAATAAAGTTGCTGTTGTAGTACCATCACCAGCTACATCATTAGTTTTAGTTGCAACTTCTTTAACTAATTGAGCTCCCATATTTTCATATGGATCTTCTAATTCTATTTCTCTCGCTATAGAAACACCATCATTTGTGATTAAAGGTGATCCAAATTTTTTATCTAAAACAACATTTCTTCCTTTAGGTCCTAATGTAACCTTAACTGTATCTGCTAGTTTATCTACACCTATTTGCATAGTTCTTCTTGCATCTTCTCCGAATTTTAACATTTTAGCCATTTATAACACCCTCCTATTCAACTATCGCTAATATATCTTCTTGTTTTAATATCATATATTCTTCACCGTCTACTTTTACTTCAGTACCGGCATATCTAGAATATAATACCTTGTCTCCTACTTTAACTTCCATATCTATTCTAGTTCCATCAACTACTGCTCCTGGACCCACAGCTACAACCTCTGCTTCTTGTGGTACTTCCTTAGCAGTACCTGTTAAAACTATTCCGCTTTTAGTTTTTTCTTCTGCTTCTAACTTTTTAATTACAACTCTTTCTCCAAGTGGTTTAATTCTCATAAAAAGTCCCTCCTATATATTAAAATTGTTATTTTTATTTTAAGTATTAGCACTCATTAACATCGAGTGCTAATATATTTATTATAATATCCTTTATGACCATATAATTCAAATATTTTTTCTAATATTATAAAGCTTTATTTCTTAAATATATTTAATTATATTCTCTTTTCTCTCATTTTCTTAAATTATCTCTATTTTTCTTTTTTATTTCTTTATTTATTATGTTAACTTTTTTATAGTTTTTTATATAGTATATTTTTATCTTTAAATTGCCTAATAATTATTTTTTACTTATTTTTATAGTTATATTCAATTGAAGTAATATTATCTATAATATAATAAAGATAAATAATCAATTACATAATATATATGATTATTTATCTTCATTAATTCTAAATTTACATTATTTTATTTAAATCTTTTAGTAATTCCTCTCTATCTTTTGCAGCTTTATTAAAATCATATTTGCTATTTAATTTATTTGAATCAAAAGTTTTCTTTATATTTGAATCATTAGCTTGACTAATTGTAGGTACTGCCATTGAAAAGTCATTAAGTGCATTTCCGGCTTCCTTTGTTGTACAATATTCTATAAATGCTTCTGCTTCCTTACTATTTGAACAATTTTTTAGTTTAGCTATTGGACATATTGTCCAACCTGTATCATCAGGAACAATAGATTCTATTTTAAATCCAGAATTTTTTACTATAAGTTGTTGATTTATAAAGTTAACAGTTATTAAGTATTCACCAACCCCTACCTTTTTAGCTGGGGTAAATCCACTATCAGTAAATTGTCCTACATTATTTTTTAATTTCATAAAAAAATCTAATCCCTGTTCTTTGCCCATAGTTTGTACTAAATAAGATAAAAAAGTATATCCTGTTCCTGACGTTCTAGGGTCAGGTAAAACTATTTCTCCTTTAAATCTAGGATTTGTAAGTTCTTGTATAGTTGTTGGTTTTTTCATGTCACTAAATTCTTTATTCCATCTTTCTTCATTTATACCTATTGAAAGTGCCTCAACATATAAACCTGTCCAATAGCCATCAATATCTCTATATTGAGATGGAATTCTATTAGCATCTTTAATTATATATTTCTCAAGGCAATTATTAATTTTTAGTAATTCAATAGCATCTGTTGTGCCACCTAAAAATATATCTGCTTTTCCTGCATTCTGCTCTTTAATAATTTTTTCTGCTCCTTCTTCAGTTGGAAATCTTAAAAATGAATAGTTACAGCCTGTTTTTTCTTTAAAACCATCTAATAATACTTTAGCCTCATCTTCATTAAAAGTAACATAAACAATTAAATTTTTATTTTTAAGATTTGGTAACTCCTTGTTTCTATAATATATATTATAGAAACAAATAATTGAAATAAAGATTAAAAATACAACACATAGTCCTACCTTACTGATTTTTCTCTTAAACACACTAATCCCTCCATATTATAAGACTATCTATTTAAATAACCTATCACATAAATTATTTAAATCACCTTCCATATAAAAAGAATTTACAATTTCATTTCCATAATCTCTAACAACAGCATAACCATTTTCATAAATATCAATACTAATTACATCATAACTATCTTTTTCATAGTCTAATGCATTCTCATCAATGGAGGCTGTATCTTCATTGTATATTCTAATATGATAATTTAAATTTCCCTTATCTGATATTGCTCTTTCTAATTTTGTATTATCCATTATTCTTTTTAATTCTAAAATTTTATTTTTAATTAAAATTTTATCATTACTTCCACATTTATTACTATTATTATATTTATCTACAAGTATTATTTTATTTTTATCATTTATAAGTTCTGCTAATACTGAAGGTGTACAGAAAATATCATTTATATAATTCCTTAGTCTATTTATATATGCAGATCCATAATTTCCCCCATAATAAACATCATTTATTCTCAGGTTATTACCTAAACACAGTGTACCTTTTTTACCATCTAAATATTGAATTGTTCCAGTTATCTCATCAGAAGAACTTTCCATTTGTGAATTATAAAAATTCTCATTTCTTGGCATAGAATCAACAAGATTGCAAAATTCTTTTAATGTTTCATTAGAAGTGACAGTAACTTTTCCCCATCTTTTACTATGAAAATCTATTTTTACTGGAATTGAATTAGATGCATACTGTAAAACTTGTTCTTTATCGTCTATTATAATAACTTTATTATATATTGATTTTTTAAGGTAAACTCCTATAAATATAACATTTAATATAAAGAATATGATGCATACGTTTATGATTTTGTTATTTTTAAAATTCATTATAAATGTGATTTACCCTCCTTTATAAAATACATTGTATTAATTCTAACAGTGTATTATATTAAATTCTAAATTATCATTACTATAAATTTAGATAAATTGTTTATTTTAAACAAGTTCATATTCGACTTTACAAAATATTAATTAACTTTAAAGCTTATTACTTCTTTTTTAATTAGTTATATTAAATGTTAATATAACTCTTGTCCCATTTAAACTTTCTATTTCTATATTTCCTGACTGTTTTTCCATAATTTCTTTACAAATAGATAATCCTAAACCACTACCACCATATTTTTTCTGTAAACTTTTATGGGCTGTATAAAAATTTTCAAATATATTTTTTAATTCTTCATTAGGAATGCCTTGTCCATTATCATATATATATATTTTTAAATTATCTTTATCATATTCCATACTTATAGTAATTTTAGTACATTCACTATACTTTATTGCATTATCTAATACATTAAGCATTACTTGCTCAGTTTTTTCTTTATCAATACTTATATATTTAGAATCTAAATTTATTTCTACATCTATTCCAAACTTTTTCATTCTAGGATTTAATATCATTGTTGAATTTTCAATTACAGATTTAATATCAACATTTTCTTTTTTTATTTCTAATTGATTTTTATTAAGCCTTGATAATTCTAACAATTGTTCAACAAGTTTTAATAATCTATTACTACTTTTTCTTATATATGTGATACATTGTTCTGTATCACTTTTATTTTTAACTCTCAAAAGTAAATCTGAATATCCTATAATAGCTGCTAATGGTGTTTTAAATTCATGTGTAATATTATCAAGAAATCTCTTTTGATTTTCTTTCTCCTCTTTTAATTTATCGATCATATTTTCTATATTATTAGACATTATGTTAAATGAATTAGCTAAATCTTCTATTTCATCGCCACTATTTATATTTATTTTTTTAGAAAAATCTCCATACGAAACTTTTCTTGCAATATTTTTTAATCTAAGTATTGGCATTACTATTTTATTTGAAAATGAATTACTTAGAATAGTAGAAAATAAAATTGAAATTACAGCAAATAAAGTCATACTAAACATTGTATTCATTATAATAGTATTTTCTTTATTTAAATTATATACATATCTTATACACCCAATGCTTCTATCTTCATTATAAATAGGACTTGAAAATAATATATATGATTCACCATCTAAATTTCTAACTATATAAGATTTTTTACCCATTAATGCCTTAGATACATCTTCATCATTTTTTATCTCAGGATAATCTTCCGAATCACCTACTAATGAATTATTACTATATATCTGCACTCTAACTTTACAGTTATTAGATAAATATGTAGCAATAAATGGACTCATCTCACTCAAAACCTTTTCATGATAAATATTATCTTCTTTTTGTAAATAATTCATAACAAACTTTTGACTACTATAACTCTCCTTTTTAAGAGTTTCTATAGAACTATTTATAATCTTACTATATAAAATATATATGGTAACTAAATATATGCCAATTATAGCCATTATTAAGACAGTAATATTAATAAGTAATATCTTCTTCTTTATTCCCAGTTTCATCGTATTACACCTCGAACCTATACCCTACTCCATATATAGTTTTAATTGCCTCTTCATGTCCTAATAATTTTTTTCTAATTCTTTTAATATGAATATCAACTGCTCTTGTATTTCCAGCAAAATCATATCCCCATATTTTATCTAACAATTCTTCTCTAGTAAAAACTTTATATGGGTTTTGTACCATTAAAAGTATTATTTCAAATTCTATATGAGTAAAAATAATCTCATCTAAATCAATAAAAATTCTTCTTTCAGGTACAATTATCTTTATAAAATCCTTTTCTATAATATCATTTTCTCTTTCTTTACTGGTATCATTGCCTATAAGTTTAGCTTTATTTATCCTTCTTGATATCGCTCTTATTCTTAAAATTAATTCTCTACTGTCAAAAGGCTTGGTTATATAATCATCAGCTCCCAATTGAAGTCCTAATAATTTATTATTCAATTGACTCTTTGCACTAAGAATAATTATTGGAATTTCACTGTTCATAGTTTGAATTTCATGTATAATTTCAAATCCATCTTTATCTGGAAGCATCAAATCCAATACTACTAAATCTGGAGATTCACTTTTAAAGAATTTTATAGCATCTGTTCCACATTCTGCAGTTACTACTTCATAATTTTCAAAAATCAAATTCATTTTTACTAAATTTAATATAGATTCCTCATCATCCACTAATAAAATTTTCATGTACAATCCCCCTTGTAAATATACACTATATTGTATATAATACACTGTTTTAACCAATAAATGTACTCCTTTTCACATTTTCATATATTGAATCCTATAAAAATAAAAAGAGTCCTAGGATTTTAGAACTCTTTTTATCTTAAATTTATATCAAATTATTATCTTTCTAAATTTATATCTTCATATTCCTTTATCTTTTCATTTGATAGTACAGTTTTCATTGATGCTTGATGATTAATTTTTGTAAATGTTGCTTTAGCCTTCATTACTGAAACAAATTTACCTGCTCCATTAATACAACCACCTTCACACATCATTCCTTCTATGAAGTTTCCTTGTAACTTGCCAAGTTTAGCCATAGTCATAGTTTTCTTTATTTCAGCTCCACCAGAAACTTTAACTGGTTTAAAATCTACTTCTATTTGCTTATCCTTAACATAGTTTTCTATAGCGCTAGTTAATCCTCCACTAACTCCAAATCCTCTACCAAATATTGATGCTTCATCAACTAAAATATCATCACAAGTTTCTGGATTTATATCAAATCCATCAAATAAAGCAATTAGTTCTTCAAAAGTTAATACATAATCTACTGCATCTTTTATTGAATCTATTAATGCTTCTGATTTTTTAGCAGTACAAGGTCCTATAAAGATTACTTTTGCATCTTTATCTGTTGCCTTTATATAACGTGCTGTTGCAACCATTGGTGAAACAGTCCCTGATATTCTTTCAACTTGGTCTGGCATCATTTTTTCAATATAGCTTAAGAAACCTGGACAGCATGAGTTAGTCATATATGCATCTCCATTTTCCATTCTCTCTACAAATTCATTACTTTCGTGTACAGTAACAGCGTCTGCTCCACAAGCTGCTTCTACCATATCTGTAAATCCTAATGCTTTAATTGCATTTCTAACTTGTCCATAAGTTGTTTTTGGTCCAAATTGACCTGCTATTGCTGGTGCAACTACTGCATATACCTTTTCTTTATTAGTTAATTGTTTAACAACTCTAACTAATGAACTTTTATCTTCTACAGCTCCAAATGGACATGCTGCCATACAAGCTCCACAATTAACACATTTTTCTTCTTTAATCATTGCTCTTTTATCTGAATTTATATCTAATGCACCTGTTGGACAAGATTTTTTACATGGTCTCATATCTTCTGCAATTGCATCATACGGACATGCTTTTTTACACATTCCACATTCCTTACATTTATCTGGATCAATATAAGCTCTTCCATCAACATAAGTTATAGCACCAAAGTTACAAACACTTTGACATTTATGTGCTATACAATTTCTACATGCATCTGTTACTTGGAATCTCTTTGTTGGACACATATCACAAGCTTCTTTTATAACATATAATATTTGTTTTTCTTCTTCTACATTAACTAATTCATCTGAATCTGCTCCGTTTGGAAGAAAACCCGCTGCTAATTTAGCTCTATCTAATAATATACTTCTTTCACGTTTTACACTTTCTCTATAAGAAGGTTCTTCGCCTGGAATTATTTCATACGGTATTTTTTCTAATTCTTCCTTTGTTATTTCTTTCTCTTTTGCCACTCTTACAATACTAGTTAATACATCATGTTTTAATTTTACAAGTTGATTTTCAAATTTGAACATCTACACACACTCTCCCACCAAATTTATTACTTTATACTTGTCATGATAAGGCAATTATATCATATTAATAGTACCACTATAGTTATAATCACATTATTCTAATTTTTCTGAAATTTGCTGTATGTAAATATAATTGAATTAAAAAATTTATAAAATTCATGTTGATATATGTATTAATTTGATGTATTTATTATAGATTAATAATAATATTGATATTTTTTTAACAATTAAATAATTATTCTATATTTTTATATTATTTTCCCTTGCATAATAAAATAAATATTGTTGAGCAAATCCAGATAATACTCCAAATTTATTTCTTGCAAATATTCTAATTTTATTTAATGATCCTTCTTCTGCGTTATAAAAATGTATCATTGCACGTTTTACCCATACATCTACTGGAAATGCTGATGATTTTCTCATAGAAAATAACATTATACAATCAGCTACTTTAGCTCCTACACCTTTAAATTCTTGTAACGCAATATGGCATTCATCATCACTTAAAGATTTAATATACTCTAAATCATATTTTTTAAATCCTTCTTCATTTTTTATCCCCTTATAAACATTGCTTATTGTATCTATTATATATTTGCTTCTAAAAGAGGCTCCTGTTTCTTGAATTTCTTCTAAAGTAGCATCTTTAATCTCATGTATTGTTGGGAATGCATAATATGTCTTTCCTTTATAATTAATTTCTTTTCCCCATTTAGATGCTATTTTATTTACAGTCCTTTTTATAGATGGTATATTATTTCTTGCTGAAATTATAAAGCTTATTAACATTTCAAATGGATCCTGATTTAAAACCCTAACTCCATAACCAAATTCAATACTTTGTTTTAATAAATTATCTTTTGATAATTCTGATTTAATAACTGAATAATCCCTTTTTAGATCTAAATACTCTATCCAAATACTATTAAATTCTTCTTCAGTAGTATTATAAACTATTATGTCTTCTCCATCTTCTTTAAATTCTATTACTTTACCAAAAGCAATAACTATAAAATCATTATCTTCAATTTCTTCAAATCTAAAAATTTGACCACATTCAAAGATATGTTTTAATTTAAAATTTTTAACTTGCTTTATTACTAAATAATCTTGAAAGACTTCGATATTTTTATAATCCATACTAACACCTCATATTTTTAGATATAACATTTTCAAGTACCTCTGCTGCAGTTTCTACCATTACAATGCAACCTTCATCACTTCTTCTATATTCTTTCCTTAATTCAATACAATTATTACTACCAAGCTTCTCTTTAAATACATTTATAAATTCCCTTGTTAATTCTCTTACAATAGGACTTTTATGTCCACTTATTTCAGTAAACATGATTCCGATTACTGCTATAGATCCAGATATAACACCACACACATCTCCGATTGCCATTCCCCCACCAAAAGCAGACATAGTTTTTAATGTTTCATCTGATAACTTTAAATTATATTCTTCATTTGCTGCATATATTAAGCATTCAGCGCAATTTAAATCATATTTGTCATCCCAATATTTTTTTGCCATCTCTTTTAACATGTATGTCACCAACCCAATTTTGAATTTAAATTCTTATGTTTTAATATAGTACACATTTTCATTTATGTATATCTAAAATATATTATATACCTTTATTTATCCAATATCTAGAACTCATAATATTGTTATTTTTCTATATCTCTTGTTAAAAATTTATTTTTTAATTATATAGTTTCTTTAACAAAAAAATCATCAAGGCAGTTGAAAGAATAAAAAGGTTCTAGTATCCTAAAATACTAAAACCTTTTGTTTAAAATTTACTTAAACTTAGAAATCAACTTTATTTCCATGATAAGCACATTCAAATATTTTCTTCATTTCATCTTTATTTAATTGTCTTGGATTTGATCCAGTGCAAGCATCTGCTATAGCCCTTTCAGCAATTAAATCAACTTTTGCATTAAATTCTGCTTCATCAATTCCATATTCTTTTAAAGTAGATGGTATTGATAGTTTTTTATTGAATTCTTTTATTAAGTTTGTTAATGAATCTACTAATTCATCATCTGTTTCACCAGTTAATCCAATAGATTTAGCTATTTTAGCATATCTATCTAATGCTGACTTTTTATTAAAATCAATTACATAAGGTAAATAAATAGCATTTGCGCATCCATGAGGTATATGGAATACTGCACCTGTTTTATGTGCCATACTATGAGTTATTCCTAATAATGCATTTGAAAATGCCATTCCTGCTAAACATTGAGCATAATGCATTTGTTCTCTTGCATCTTTATCTCCATCATAAGATTTAATTAAATAATCTTTAACCATTTCAATAGCTTTTAATGCTAATGGATCTGTAAATGGAGAATTTAATGTAGCTACATAAGCTTCAATAGCATGAGTCAATGCATCCATACCAGTATGAGCTGTTAACTTAGGTGGCATTGTTTCAGCTAACTCTGGATCCACTATAGCAACATCTGGAGTTATATTAAAATCAGCTAAAGGATATTTTATTTCAGTTTTGTAATCTGTAATTACTGAAAATGCTGTTACTTCTGTTGCTGTTCCACTAGTTGAAGGAATTGCTAAGAATTTTGCTTTACTTCTTAATTCCGGTATAGTAAATGGATCTTTTATATCATCAAAAGTTTTTTCTGGATGTTCATAGAATACCCACATTGCTTTTGCAGCATCTATTGGAGATCCTCCCCCCATAGCTATAACCCAATCTGGATTAAAATCTTTCATTAATTCAGCACCTTTAAATACTGTTTCTACTGATGGATCTGGTTCTACACCTTCTATTAATTTTACTTCTATACCTGCTTCTTTTAAATACTCAATGGCTTTGTCAACAAAACCAAATCTCTTCATTGAACCTCCGCCAAGTACCAACACTGCTCTTTCACCTTTAAGAGTCTTTAGTTGTTCCATTGATCCTTTTCCATAATAAATGTCTCTTGGCAATGTAAATCTCATCATAATCTCAATAACCCTCCTGAAAATAAATTTTTAATTATATATATAACTTCTATTAAAATTTATGAAATCCTTTAAATTTTACTCATTTTATAAAACGTTTTCTCAAATTCTTAATCTATAATAAAAATTGCAATTTTTATTATATCTATGATACTAATTTTTATCTGATTTTTATATATATGACAAATTATAGGATATTCTACCCAAAAATAAAAAGCTCTCAGAAAGCAATTTGCTCTGAGAACTTTTTATATCTAATAAGATTATCTTGAATAATCGTAGAATCCTTTTCCAGTCTTTCTACCTAACCAACCAGCTCTTACATATTTTCTTAATAAGCTATGAGCTCTGTATTTAGTATCTCCTGTTTCATTATATAAAACATCCATGATAGCTAGACAAACGTCTAATCCTATAAGATCTCCTAATGCTAAAGGTCCCATTGGGTGGTTAGCACCATATTTCATAGCTGTATCTATATCTTCAACTGAAGCTATACCTTCTGCTAATATTCCAATTCCTTCGTTGATCATTGGAATTAATATTCTATTTACAACGAATCCTGGAGCTTCTGCAACTTCTACTGGGTTCTTTTCGATAGCTATTGTTAATTCTTTTATAGCATCAAAAGTTTCTTGTGAAGTAGCCATTCCTCTGATAATTTCAACAAGCTTCATTACTGGAGCTGGGTTAAAGAAATGCATTCCGATAACTTTATCTGCTCTCTTTGTAGCTGAAGCAACTTCAGTTATTGATAATGAAGAAGTGTTAGATGCTAAAATAGTTTCTGGCTTACAGATTCCATCTAATTCAGCAAATATTTCTCTCTTTATTTTCATATTTTCAACAGCAGCTTCTACTACTAAATCGCAGTCAGCAGCTAATTTCATATCAGTTGTTCCAGAAATTCTTGAAAGTATTTCTTCTTTAACTTCTTCTGTCATTTTACCTTTAGCAACTTGTTTAGTTAAACCTTTGTTGATTCCTGCTATTCCTCTTTCAACAAATTCATCTTTTATATCTCTTACGATTACTTCATAACCATGTTGTGCGAATGCTTGAACTATTCCAGCACCCATTGTTCCAGCACCAAGTACAAAAACCTTTTTCATTGATAAATCCTCCTCAAAATCTTTATTTATAAGTATCCTTCATTAAAAGATAACTTTTAATGAAGGATTAAAGTCTAAAATAAGTATATTATATTTAATTATTCAGCACTTTTTACAGCTTTAGCTTGAGCTATTAATTCAGGTAAAACCTTAGTAACATCTCCAACTATAGCATAATCTGCAACTTGCATAATTGGTGCAGTTTCATCTTTATTGATAGCTATAATCATATCTGAATCTTGCATACCAGCAACGTGTTGGATAGCTCCTGAAATACCACAAGCTATATAGATTGATGGTCTTACAGTCTTACCAGTTTGACCAACTTGGTAATCTCTTTCTATCCATCCATTATCAATAGCAGCTCTTGATCCAGCTACAGATCCATCTAAAACTTCTGCTAATTCTTGTAATAATGCGAAGTTTTCTTTTGAACCTACTCCTCTACCACCAGCTACAAGTATCTTAGCTTCTGATATATCTACAACATCTTTGTGTGCTTTAATGATTTCTATAACTTTAGTTCTAACATCGCTATCAGCAAGTTTTATTTCAACTTTTTCTATTTTACAATTACTTGCATCAGTGTTGATTTTTCCAAAAACTCCTGGTCTTACTGTAGCCATTTGTGGTCTATGTTCTGGACAAGCAATTGTAGCCATTAAGTTACCACCAAATGCTGGTCTAGTAGCTAATAAAGCTCCACCTTCAACTTCAACATCTAATGATGTACAGTCTGCTGTTAATCCAGTTGATAATCTAGCTGCTACTCTTGGACCTAAATCTCTTCCAATGAAAGTAGCTCCTATAAATAATATTCCTGGTTTTCTTTCATTAGCTAAGTCACAAATAACTTTTGTGTAAGCATCAGTAGTATAGTGTTCTAAGTTTTTGTCTTCTGCAACTAAAACTTCATCTGCACCATGTTCTCCTAATGTTTTAGCTAAGTTTTCAATATTATTACCTAATAATAAAGCTGTTAACTTAACTCCTAATTTATCTGCAATCTTTCTACCTTCACCAAGTAATTCTAAAGATACTTTTTGTAATTCGCCTTCTCTTTGTTCTGCAAAGACCCAAACGCCTTTGTAATCTGCTATATTCATATTAAATTACCCTCCTATTATCTTAGATGTAGTGTTTTTCTTGTAATTTGCCTAATACATAAGTTACTGCTTCTTTAGCTGGTTTGTTTACAACTTCGCCTGCACCCTTAACTTCTTTAGTCATTGACTTCTTAACCTTTGTAGGTGAACCTTTAAGTCCTAATTCAGACTTATCTACATCTATATCATCTGCACTCATAACTTTGATTTGATCATCGCTAGTAGAGAATATATTTGCAACATGCATGTATCTTGCTTCATTTAATTCTTCTATTGCAGTTAATAGACATGGAGTTTTTATTTCAATCTTTTCAAATCCATCTTCTAATGCTCTGTTTACTAATAATGTTCCTGCTTCCTTAACTTCAACACCTTGAACGTAAGTAACTTGAGGAATATTTAAATGTTCAGCAATTTCTGGTCCAACTTGAGCAGTATCTCCATCAATCGCTTGTCTTCCAGCAAATACTAAATCATAGTCTAATTTAGCTATTACTCCAGCTAATGCTTTTGAAGTAGCTAAAGTATCAGCTCCTCCTAATGCTCTATCTGTTAATAAGATAGCTTCATCAGCACCCATACATAATGCTTCTCTTAATGTAGCCTTAGCCATTGGAAGACCCATGCTTATAACAGTTACCTTTGCACCAACAGTTTCTTTTAATTGTAATGCACCTTCTAAAGCGTGTTTATCTTCTGGATTCATAATTGATGGAACTCCATCTCTTATTAATGTACCTGTCTTTGGATCAATCTTTACGGCTGTAGTATCTGGAACTTGTTTAACACAAACTACTATATTCATTATAAAAGTCCTCCCTATCTTAAAATGCTTCCTGCGATAACCATTTTTTGAACTTCTGAAGTTCCTTCATAAATTTCAGTTATCTTAGCATCTCTCATCATTCTTTCTACTGGGTAATCCTTAGTGTAACCATATCCACCAAAGATTTGAACTGCTTTAGTTGTAACATCCATTGCAACTTCTGCAGCAAATAATTTAGCTCTTGCAGCATCTATTGAGTATGGTTCTCCATTTTGTTTTTTGCATGCAGCTTTATATACTAAATGTCTTGCAGCTTCTATCTTAACATCCATTTCAGCAATGTACCATTGTAAACCTTGTTGAGCTGATAATGGTCTTCTGAATTGTTTTCTTTCTTTCATGTAGTTAACAGCTTCTTCAAAAGCACCTTCTGCAATACCTAATGCTTGAGCAGCTATACCAATTCTTCCTCCATCAAGAGTTTTCATTGCTATACCAAATCCTTTACCTTCTTTACCAAGTAAGTTTTCTTTTGGTACTATACAATCTTCCATTACAAGTTCAGTAGTTGAAGATCCTCTTATTCCCATTTTATCTTCTAATTTACCGATTGAGAATCCTGGGAAACTCTTTTCAACGATAAATGCAGAGATTCCTTTAGTTCCTTGGCTCTTATCAGTCATAGCAAATATTATGAAAGTTTCAGCAACTCCACCATTAGTTATGAAGATTTTAGATCCGTTTAATACATAGTGATCTCCATCTAATACAGCTGTTGTTTGTTGTCCAGCAGCATCTGTTCCAGCACCTGGTTCAGTTAAACCAAAAGCACCTATTTTCTTACCTTGAGCAAGTTCAGGTAAATATTTTTCTTTTTGAGCTGGAGTACCATGTTCATTAATTACTGATGCACATAATGAAGTATGAGCTGAAACTATAACACCAGTTGTAGCACACACTTTTGATAATTCTTCAACAGTCATTATGTATGAAAGAACATCTCCACCTGCTCCTCCAACTTCTTTTGAAAATGGAATACCCATTATACCTAACTTAGCCATTTTTTCAACGTTTTCCATTGGGAATCTTTCAGTTTCATCCACTTCAGCAGCAATTGGTTTTACTTCGTTTTGTGCGAATTCTCTAACCATTTGTTGTACTAATTCTTGTTCTCTAGTTAATTGGAAATTCATTAAATTACCCTCCTTATTGATTACACTCTATTGATGATCGATTATATATAAATCTTTAATAGATTTTTAACTTAAATAATATTATTTATTTTGGAAATTCTTTTCTCTTCTTTCTAAGAATGCAGTCATTCCTTCTGTTTGATCTTCAGAAGCAAAACATTTTCCAAAATCTTCAGCTTCAATTAGGACTGCTTTATCTATAGAAACTTGCATACCTCTATTGATTGCATCTTTGCAAAGTTTAACAGCTATTGGAGCATTTGCTATTATTTTATTAGCCATAGCTTTTGCTTCATCCATTAAACTTTCTAATGAAACTACTTTATTAACTAATCCTATTCTATAAGCTTCTTCTGCTTTGATTATATCGCATGTATAAATCATTTCTTTAGCTTTTCCTAGTCCTACTATTCTAGCTAATCTTTGAGTTCCACCAAATCCAGGTGTTATTCCAAGACCTGCTTCTGGTTGACCGAATTTTGCTTTTTCTGAAGCTATTCTTATATCACAAGACATAGCTAATTCACATCCACCGCCAAGAGCAAATCCTGAGATAGCTGCGATTACTGGCTTGTCTAAATTTTCCAATCTTAAAAATACTTTATTTCCTAATTCTCCAAATTCTCTACCTTGGTTTTCATTAAGATCTTTCATTTCTGAAATATCAGCTCCAGCAACAAAAGATTTTTCTCCTGAACCAGTTAATATAACTGCGTATACATTATTATCTTTTTCTAAATCTTCTAATACAGTATCTAAATCTTTTAATGTTTCTGAATTTAATGCATTTAAAGCTTTTGGTCTATTGATTGTGACAATTGCTAAATGTCCTTCTTTTTCAAGAACCACATTTTTTAATTCCATAGTTATAGTCCTCCTTTAAATTTTAATATTTATATTTATAAATTAATAATTAACAAAAATTATAATTATTATTTATTATTTATCAAATTTATTTTTACTTATATATTAATTACATGGACTAGCATTGTTATAATATTAACAAATCTTCTTAAAAATAAAATTTTTGCACATTTATTTTAGTCTTACTAATTATTGTTATAATATTAACAATTCATTACAAAAAAAATAATCAAATATATCCAATCCAACCTTAATTTAAATTATAATACTTAACTATATTATTTGCAATAAGATATTCTGTTATTAACAGATTTTTTATAATGTTCGCATAATTCATACTAATTTTATTCTAACTATTCTTCTTATATATAATTAATTTATCAATTATTGTTGATGCAATTGATAAATTAGCGTAGATACACTTTCACTCAAATGAACATTTTCTACTTTAACATCATCAGGCACTTGTAAATCTATTGGTGCAAAATTCCAAATCCCTCTGATTCCACCTCTAACTAATTCATCTGATACTTTTTGAGCACTCTTTTTAGGTACACATATAACCCCAATATCTATAGATTGACAGCTTAAAAATTTGCCTAACTCATCAATATCTCTAATCTCAATATCTCTAATTTTCATTCCTATTAACTTAGGATTTGCATCAAAAATTGCCGTAATCATAATTCCTAATTTATCGAATCTACTATAATTCGCAATTGCTTGCCCAATATTTCCTGCTCCAATTAATACAGCATTATACTCTTTATCTAGTCCCAATATAGAATTGATTTGAGCATACAAGTCCCTAACATTGTATCCATATCCTTGTTGGCCAAAATCTCCAAAACAATTTAAATCTTGCCTTATTTGTGATGCTGTAAAACCTATTTTTTGTCCTAGTTCTTTTGAAGAAATTCGATCTACATCATTTTTCATAAGTTCATTGAGATACCTATGATATTTAGGCAATCTCTTAATTACTGCCATAGATATATTCTTATTCTTTTCCATACACTTTCTCCTTATTTAATATTATCTATTTTAATATTATATATATTTAAAAATATTTAATCTATTTTTTCACAATCTTAATAATTTATTGTATATATTCTTTTTTTCTTTTTCTTTTTTTCTTTTTTCAATGTTAACTAAAATAATTTTAAATGTTCAACCAAAATTTGAAATCCCATTAGAATTAAAATTATTCCTCCCATGATTTCTGCTTTGTCTTTAAGTAAATTTCCAACTATTTTCCCAATATATACAGCTACTAAACTAATAATAAATGTAATTATCCCTATAAAAAAAGCCGCAGTTAATATATTAACACTTAAAAAAGCAAAACTCACTCCAATTGCTAAAGCATCTATACTTGTTGCAATTGCTAATATTAAAAATCTCTTATTGGAATTTATATCAATATTTTCTTCATCTTCTTCTCCAAATAAAGATTCATAAATCATCTTTCCTCCTACAATGCTTAATAAAATAAATGCAATCCAATGATCCCATTCTTGTATATATTGGTTAAATCCGTATCCTAAACTCCACCCAATTAAAGGCATTATTGCTTGGAAACCACCAAAATATATACCGGCTTTTAATGCAGTCCGTTTTTTTTCATTTTCAGAAACTTTAAGACCTGTAGTAAGAGATATAGCAAAAGCATCCATAGCTAAACCTATTGATATAAATATAATTGTTACAATTGGCATTTACTGTCCTCCATAGTTTATCATAATATAAAAACTTAATTTTTTCTAGTTTTATCTCATATAATATATTTTTTTCTGAAATCTCAGTATACTTTTTTAAATTTTTATTGTCAATTAAATAATTTGTTTTCAAATTATTTTTAATCAAATTAAAAAAGAGCAATTTAATACTTTATATTAAATTGCCCTTTTAATAATTAAATTATTTATGCTTTTAAGGCTCTCATAGAATTTAATACAGCTATTAATGTAACACCAACATCTGCAAAAACAGCCTCCCACATATTAGCCATACCTAATGCTCCAAGAACTAATACAAAAACTTTAACAAGAAGTGAAAATATTATATTTTGCCATAGTATTGAATTGGTTTTTTGTCCTACTTTCACAGCCTGTACTAAAGATAATGGATCATCTTTCATTAAAATAACGTCAGCAGCTTCTATTGCAGCATCAGATCCTATCCCGCCCATCGCTACACCTATATCAGATCTTGCAAGTACAGGTGCATCATTAATTCCATCTCCTACAAAAATCACTTTACCATTTGATTTCTTATTTGAAATTAATTTTTCTACCTTCAAAACTTTATCTACTGGTAAAAGTTCACTTTCAAATTCATCTATACCTAAATCTTTAGAAACTGTTTCAGCTACCGTTTTATTATCTCCACTTAACATAACTATTTTTCTTATACCTAAGCTTTTTAGTTTTTTAATAGCTTCTTTTGAAGTTTCTTTTATTTGGTCTGTAATCAGTAAATTCCCTTTATATTTTCCATCAATTGAAGCATAAATAACTGTTCCTAATTTATTTTCTCTTTCACATTTAATCCCTATATCCTGCATTAACTTAAAATTTCCAAATACGACTTCTTTCCCTTTAACTATAGCTTTAACTCCATAACCTGATAATTCTTCATAATTATCTACATCATTTTTGTCAAAATTACCATTATAAGCTCTAACTATTGATTGTGCTATTGGATGATTAGAGAAACTTTCTGCTAAAGCTGCAAATTTTAATAATTCTTCCTTATTAATATCTACTGCATTAACTTCAGTAACCTCAAATATTCCCTTAGTTAAAGTTCCTGTTTTATCAAATACAACAGTATCTATATTTTTTAAAGCTTCAAGATAGTTTCCACCCTTAACTAATATTCCTTTTTTTGATGCTCCACCAATTCCTGCAAATAAGCCTAAAGGAACTGATATAACTAGAGCACATGGACAAGATATAACTAAAAATATTAATGCTCTATAAAGCCATTTTGAAAATTCTTCTCCTGAAATTATAATTGGAGGAATTATTGCTACTGATATAGCTAAAAATACAACTATAGGAGTATACTTTCTTGAAAACTTAGTAATAAATTGTTCCGTAGGTGCTTTTTTATTACTTGCATTTTCAACCATGTCCAAAATTTTAGAAATAGTAGATTCTCCAAAGTTTTTTGTAACCTTAATTTTTATCACTGAATTTAAATTAATACTTCCTGATAAAATATCATTATTTTTATATACTTCTCTAGGAATTGATTCTCCTGTTAATGCTGAAGTATCTACAAGACCTTCTCCTTCTACTATTGTTCCATCAAGAGGAACTCTTTCCCCCGGTCTAACTATTATTAAATCTCCAACTTTAACTTGTTTTGGTGATACCCTACGTTCTCCATTTTTAGTTAAAACATTAGCATACTCTGGTCTAATATTCATTAGAGATGTAATTGATTTTCTAGATTTATTTACGGCATATCCTTGTAGTAACTCTCCTATTTTATAAAATATCATAACCCCTACTGCTTCAGGATATTCACCTATAGCTAATGCACCTAATGTCGCTATACTCATTAAAAAGTTCTCATCAAAGACTTCTCCTCTTAAGATATTTTTAAAAGCAATCCTTAGTACATTTCCTCCTATTAAAACATAGCTTAAAATAAATACACTTATATTTAAATAGGTATCTTCTCTAAATATAATTGCTATAATATATAGTATAATTCCTATAATAGACATCATATTTTCTTGATTAAAAAATTTTATAAATTTATTAGTAGCTAATGATTTATCTTTTTTAAAATTTTTACTACCATCAATTTTATTTAAAGGAGCCTTATTTGCTTTAAGCTTAACATTATATCTCTTTATATTGTTACCATCTCTTCTATATTTACTAACAATAACATCTGGCTCTAATTCTTTAACTATATTTTTAACTTTATTTATAATTTTTTCTGAATCAGATTCTTTAATTGGTTGTATTGTAATTATTCCAAGTGAAAAATTCATGTTAGCTTCACTTACTTCTTCTAAATTATTTACTCTTTTTTCAATTTTGTCAGCACAATTAGCACAATTTAAACCTTTTAACAATAATTTAATGTCATTTGCCACTCTCTATCATCTCCTATTCAATAATATGTTTAAATCCTTCATCAAATATGTGTTTTATATGTTCATCATCTAATGAATAGTAAATTACCTTACCATCTCTTCTGAATTTAACTAACCTAGCAGATTTAAGTGTTCTTAATTGATGAGATATTGCTGATTGAGTCATTCCTAAAAGTGCAGCCATATCACAAACACACATTTCTGATTCAAATAAAGCACATATTATTTTAATTCTTGTAGAATCTCCGAAAACTTTAAATAATTCAGCTAAATCATATAATGTTTCTTCTTTAGGTAATAAATCCTTAACCTTCTTTACCGTTTCCTCATGTATAACATTACAATTGCACTTTTCTATTTCAATTTCATTTTTTTTCATAATTACTTCCTCCAAAAACATGTTCATATGTTTGATTGTTCATATGTTTAATTATATTATATGTATTTTAGTGCACTTTTGCAACTAAAAAAGAAGTTTATTTAAAAAATAAACTTCTTTGTTTAAATAAATAGATTGTTGCAAACTAAATGCAGCAGTCCATTCTTTTTTAGTTTTATTAAAAATTTTATACAACTCTTCCTGAAGTACTTTCATTAAAAAGTACATTATTTAAAATCATGTTTACTATACTATCACATACATAATATGAATAAGTTAAATCATTTTTATAATCTAAAGATCCTTTATATTGCTCTTGTAAATCCAAAATAAATTCTTTAACATTATCTACAGTAACATTTGAAGTTATTATACCGGTTGGTTTAAATTCTTTAGCTATCTTACCTAAATCTTTTTCATATACCATATGATTTTTAACTTGAATAGTATTTTTAAATTCCCATCTATAATAATGAGGAGCACAAAAATAATCACATAAAAAATGACATACGACTCCAATTTCTTCACTAAACTTTCCAATAGAAATTTTATAATAAATATCTCCTAAAGATAATGAAGCTAATTTTATTATCTTATCAACCATTACATCAATACTTTCATCAAAATAATGTTTCATTAACTTATATTTTGATGCACAATCTGGCTTTATATTCCCCCATATAAATCTATAATCATTAATTAAATAAACACTTTTACTATTGGCATAAGTTAAAATGTTTTGTCCAATGATTTTATGTGTATTAATCATCAACCTAATACCACATCCTCTAAATAAATTTTTTCAATACCCAATAAATTATATTAATAAATAAACCTAATAATACTATTAATTATATATGTTCTAATTAAGTTAATACATTTATAATTTTTTATTTAATTTTTATAAAACATAAATATCTACATTAATATTATCTAATTAGAATCATATATATATAATAATTTTATATTAACACTTTTACAATGGTTTTTTCTATCATTTTCTTCTATATTAATCCAATATATTAATAATAATATATTTTAATTATTATCTTGTAAAATAATTTAGAAATAAAAGCAAAAAGTATAAGTCTTAATTTCAAAACTTATACTTTTATAATTATTTTTTAATTTTACAAAAAATTAATATATTTACCTTCTTTTCCTAATTTGTTTAATAAATGTTTTATTTCTTGATCTTTATTTTTATCCATAACTAATATTACATCTCCAGCATCTACTATTACTAAATCTTTCACTCCAAAACCTATTATTAAATTCTTATCTCCAAATACAGAACAATTTTCACAATCTTCTATATAAACATTTTGAGATATACTATTATTCCTATTTTTTCCTAAGAATCTACTTAAAGCATTAAAACTCCCTATATCATCCCAGTTAAAATCACATTTTATCACATATGCTTTTCTTGTCCTTTGCATGACTCCAAAATCTATAGAGATTCCATCAATAAGACTATACTCTTGTTTTATTACTTCTTCTTCATCATCTTCTCCTACGTGTTTATATATTTCCATTAATGATTTATGCATTTTAGGCAGATATTTTTCTATTTCTCTTAGTATCACATCTGCTCTAAAAATAAACATTCCAGAATTCCATAAATAAGTGCCTTTTAATATAAAATCTTTAGCTACTTCTAAATTAGGCTTTTCTGTAAATCTAGCTATTTTATAAGTGGATATATTACCACTAGTTCTATCGCCCATTTCTATATATCCATAACCTGTTTCTGGACGCGTTGGTTCTATACCTAAAGTTACTATACATCGCCTCTTATTTGCCATATCAACTGCTTGCGATAAAGTATCAATATATTCTTTTTCCCCTTGAATATAGTGGTCAGATGGTAAAACTACCATAACTGCATCTGCATCTTGTTTTAATAATTTAACAGCTGAAAGACCTATACATGTAGCAGTCTCCTTATTTGCTGGTTCTATAAAAATATTTTCTTCATTTATTTCCCTAATTTCTTCTTTTATTTTATCTTTATAATCCTTGTTGGTTACAACATAAATATTTTCTTTATTTATTAAAGACTTTATTCTATCTACTGTATTTACTAAAAAGCTTTTTTCATTAATAACTTTTAAAAATTGTTTTGGTTGATTGGCTCTTGAGAGAGGATATAATCTACTGCCTTTACCTCCAGCTAAAATCAGCCCGTATATCACGCGTTTTCAACTCCATGTAATGATATTAATTCAATATATGTTTAAATATTAACATTTGTGAAAAAACAACTCTACTAATAAAGCTATATAAAAAATTTTTTTTAAAATTTTTTATATAGCTTTATATTTATTATTTATTTAACTTTTTATATTTTTCCACAGCACTTTTTATATTTCTTACCACTACCACATATACATGGATCATTTCTTCCTACAGATTTTTCAGATTTTACGGTATTATTTTTACCATTTATCTCATTGATAGTCGCACCTTTATATCTCCATAGTCTAATATTATTAATAAACTTATTAGTTATAACTTCTATATAATTTTTAAGATTATTATTATCTGAATTTATTAAATCTAACAAGCCTTTTATAGCCTTACTAGGTTCATTATCTTGAACATCAAATGATAAATCACTCATTATTTGTATTGTCATATCTTTATTAATTTCAAATGTATCTGTAAATTCTTTGAAAAATGTTTTTCCAAACTTAGTTGTATATAACCATTTTTCATCAATACAAGATATTAATTCTTCTTTTTTAATCATAGCATAATCTAGATCATTATTATTTTTATTTATATCTTCAACTAAATCAGACCAATTCTCTATATTATTATTTATAAAAAATGATTTTTCTTCTCTATATTCTTTATAAAAATATTGTCCTTCTTTTATTATATTTTCTATTTCAAAATCATCTATATTTTTAATGCAATATCTATTTATTAAGTCTTTTATAGATTTAGATTCTACAACACCATAAGCCTTATTCATACCTCTATAAAGCTTTAATATTTCTCCATTTAATCTTATTGTATCTTTATACTGTTGGGTATCCATTTGTGTTACTAATTTTTGAACTACTTTAGGCATTAAAAATACTGCTCTTTCATCCTTTAATGATGGGAAAATTAATCCTTGTTGCATGAAATAAGCAGTTTTCCCTAATTCATATTCGTTAATTTCATCAAAAATTTTCATTCCACCATTATTAACATAACTTTTTAAAATCTCATATCTTTCTTCTTCAAAAAAATTAAATTGTCGTTCTATTAATGGCTTATACTCTGTAAGAACTCTTTCAATAAGTTTATCTTTATTCAAAGTGGATATCTTACTCATTCCAATATTTCTAGCTACACTATATATTGAATCTTTAGATAAAGAGTTTAATTGCTCTTCTATATTAAAAGAATATACGCCTTTAGCAAACATTCTATCCATCTTACTAGCATATTTTTCAAATAAATCTTCAACCATATTTTCATATAAATCTACTGATTCATCTGTTATATTTTCATGTTGTTCTTTATTATCATAATCTGTTTTATTCAAGTAACTATTTCTCCTTTTTCCTAGGTAATTTTATCTACAAATATACATTTTATTATAAAATTTAAAATTTATCTACATAGTTAAATATATAAGTTCCAATAAAATTTGTTAATTAGTATAAATCTTAGACTGTTTTATAAATACAATCACTCACTAATATACTTAGGAACTTATATAAAATTTTATAGAAAATTAAGTATCTTTTCTTTATTCTTAATTACTTCATTATATCCATTATTATAAATTTCTTTTAACTTAACTTTATTTCTTTCAAAACGCCCTATGTTCATATCGATACTTGGGCGTATAATCAATGCTTTACCGTTATTTTCTAGCTCTTTACAAGCATCTAATTGCTTATTGTATTCTATATGCCTATTTTTTAATACATCTGCTAAGTGTGGATATTTATTTTTATATAATTTATAAGTTAATTTATTAATTTTAGATTCTTTTTTTCTATATCCTTCATTTCTTGTTAAAACTATTATATTCTTATCATTTCCATCACTTAAAGACTTATTAATTGGTATAGCATCTAAAAGTCCTCCATCTGCATAATAATTATTATTTAGTTTTACAAATGGAAATAATAGAGGAATAGAACAAGTAGCTCTTAATATTAAATTTTTTTCTTCTAAACTTTCCTTATCAAAATATTCAACCTTACCTGTAAGAATATTAAAACTTCCAGCTAAGACTTTACCATCAAATTTATTAAATGTTTTATAATCAAATGGACAATGCTTATTAGGGATTTCATCAAAAACAAAATCCATATCCATTATAGATTTACATTTTAAAAGATTTTTATATCCAACATATCTTTGATGATTTATAAATCTCTCCATAACTTCTAAATTTCGTCCTCTTTGTTTTGAAGCAAATGAATAACCATTAGTAATTCCTGCAGAAACTCCCACGATGTATTTTATATCTAATTTTATATCTATTAGTGCATCTAAAACTCCTGCTGTAAAGAGGCCTCTAAAAGCTCCACCTTCTAATACAAGTCCTGTCATATGTTATATCTCCCTTTAATTTATATACTATTAAATTTTATAAGTACTTAAATATACAAATATATCTCACTCAATTATACGTCAATTTTTATCTTTTTTCTATTTAGGCACATGAAAATAAATAACACTCCAAAAGTAGCAATGGATATTTTTCATCAAGCAAGGAGTAAAATTCATCTAAATTGCAGACTTATAAAATCATAATCTTATGTATAAAAAAATCGCTAAGCGACTGTGGAGCGTCGATTTTTTTAGCCATGCACCCTTTCCAAACGTAGTACAAGAATAATGGTGCGGCATATGATTATTTTTTATTCTTTATGTGATACTTATAATACCTATAAAAAAAAATATTCTAAAAGTTATCCTCAGATTTTAAAATATATAAATTCCTAAAGAATAAAAAAAGATTATCTCAAAACATCTTAAATTTTGAGATAATCCTTTATTATTTTATAATTCATATAAATCTATATCTCCAAAAGAACACTACTATTCCTCCTACTAATACATAAATCAAACATATTTTTACTGTTGAATTAAGAATTTTTCCTTCACTATCAACTAATCCTGTAGCTGCAGTTGCTACTGCTATACTTTGAGGTGAAATCATTTTTCCGCCAGTTGCACCTAAGATATTACTAGCAGCAAGCCAATACTGACTTATTCCTACTGACTTTGCAGCTTCAACTTGAAGTTCTCCAAATAAAATATTAGATGAAGTATCACTCCCTGTTACAAATGTTCCTAACGCACCTATAATTGGTGATATAAAAGGATAATATGCTCCTGTAGCTAAAACTAACACCTCAGCTATAGATTTAATCATCCCACTATAACCCATTATCTTAGCTAATGCTATAATGGATATTATAGTAATTGCTGGCTTATACATTTCTTTTATTGTTTCCCACAAAATTGATGTTATTTTTTTAAAATTAACACCCTGTATAAGACCACCAATATATGCTGCTATTATAATTAATGTTCCAGGATTTACAATCCAAGAAAAAGTATATGGTTTTGCATCTATACCTTTATAAATATATACTGAAGTTTTTATATTGGATAAAGGTCTGTATATGCAAGGACAAAATGGTGAGAAAATAATTATAAACAAAAATATTAAAATAAATGGACTCCAAGCTAAAATAATATTTTTAATTGATAGTTTCTCATTATTTTGTACAATTTGAATTGCATAATTATCATCTTTAGCTTCTTTATAATATTTTTTTGCAATGAATATAGTTAATCCCATTGAAATAGCTCCACCTACAACACCAGGTAACTCTCCTCCCAAATATTTAGCAACTATAATTTGTGGTAAAGCAAATCCTAATCCTGACACTAATGTTATTCCAATAATACCTTTGATAGCTTTTATATTTTTTCCAGTTAATATAATTAAAATAAACGGTATGATAATTATTAATGGTGCTAATTGAATGCTTATAATATAAGATAATTTTTGTATATCTAATGATGTTACTTTAGCTAAAGTTGTAACTGGTAAACCGATTGCTCCAAATGCTGTTGGTGTTGTATTAGCTATTAAACAAATAATAGCTGCAAATACTGGTTCAAATCCTAATCCAGCAAGTATACTTGCTGGTATTGTTACTGCCGTACCCATTCCAGATAATGATTCAAGAAATCCTCCAAACCCCCAAGCTAAAATTAATACCAATATCCTTTTATCATTAGTTACACCTGTCATAATATTCTTTATTATTTCCATACTTCCTGTATACTCTGATAAATTATATATAAAAACAGCTGCTATAATTATAAGAATTATAGGCCATAACGCTAATGCAGCTCCTTCTAATGCAGAAGTAATTGCTTCCTTCATATTCATTTTCCAAATAAAAATAGCTAGTAAAAATGTAATTAAAAGTGCTGTAGGACATGCTTTATATCCTGGTATTTTTAATTTTCCTAAAGAAATCATTATCCATAAAATAGGAATGCATGCTATTACAAAATATAAGTACATCAATTAATCCTCCGATTTAATTCCTTAATAACAGTCATTTCTTAAAATTCATTTCATATTCCCCTATATGTAACACTTTAATTTTGAGCTATATTTTAAGCGAATCTTAATATTGTAGTATAAGCTCATGGGCAGGGGCATTTACTTTAATAACTCTAAAATAAAATTAGTAAATACAATTAAATTTAGTGTACACAAAAGATTTTTTTCTTATACTAAAAAATCACTGTTAATATTTAGATTCTATACTTGAAAAACTCTTATAAGGCACATTCAAAATATCTCATTTACCTTAGCTTTTATCATTCTTTCAGTCTTCAAAAATTCTATTCTTTTCTAGATATTAAAAAAAGAGCATCTTAAAATAATTTAGAAAATTATTTTAAGATAACTCTTTTATTGTAAATTTAATTTTATTCAAATACTTTTCCAGGGTTTAATATGTTTTTAGGATCAAATGCTAACTTTATTCCCTTCATTACTGGGAATATTTCTCTTGAAAGTGATTGTTCTAAGTATGGCTTTTTAGCAAATCCAATTCCATGTTCTCCAGATACTTGTCCTTTTAATTCTTTTGATCTATCGTACATATCTTTCATAACTAATTCAAGTTTTTCTTTCCATACACTTTCATTTAAATCATCTTTTAATATATAAATATGCAAATTTCCGTCTCCTGCATGTCCAAAGCTCTTTATTCTGATATTAAATTTTTTCTCAAGTTCATGAGTAAATTTAACAAATTCACCTATTTTATTTCTAGGTACTACTACATCAACTTCATCCATTTCAGTAGTTAAAGCCTTTATAGCTTCAAGGAAACATCCTCTAGCAGACCATATTGATTCTTGTCTTTCTTCTGTATCAGATATGAATACATCTATAGCACCTGCATCTAAACATATCTTCGCAACATTTTCATAAGCTTTTTCAATCTCTTCTGTAGAGTTTCCATCAAAAGTTAATAATAAATATGCATCTGAAGACTTATCTGGAAAACTCTTACCCAAAAATTCTTCTGCTGCTAATATAGCATCTCTTTGCATAAATTCGATTGCTGTAGGTATTGATTTAGATTTAATTATTTTTGGTACAGTGTCTATAGCATTTTCAAGAGTTGGGAATGGTATAAGTAAACTTAATGCCTTTTTAGGAAGTGGTAATAATCTTAATATAGCTTTTGTTACTATACCTAATGTTCCTTCTGAGCCTACCATTAAATCTTTTAATGAATATCCTGAACTATTCTTAACCACTTTTCCACCTAATTGTACTACTTCTCCATTTGGAAGTACTACTTCAAGACCTCTAACATAGTCTCTAGTAACACCATACTTAACGGCTCTCATTCCTCCTGCATTAGTACTTATGTTTCCACCAATTGTTGCAGATTTTTCTCCTGGATCTGGTGGATAAAATAAATCAAATTCTTCAACGTATTTACCTATCTCCATAAGTAATACACCTGGTTCTAATGTAAGGGTAAGATTTTCTTCATCTAACTCTAATATTTTATTCATTCTACAAAGATCTATAACTATTCCACCTTTAATTGGAACAGCGGCTCCAACAAGTCCTGTACCAGATCCTCTTGGTGTAACTGCTATGCTATTTTCATAAGCATATTTCATTACTTTTGAAACTTCTTCTGTACTTATAGGTTGAATTACTATGTCAGGCATTTTCTTTATTCCGCCTAATTCATCATGGCTATAATCTTCGTTTATTTCATCCCCAAAGAAAACTCTTTCTTTATCATTTTCTGCAATAGATAATATATATTCATAATCTTTAACTTCAACATCTTTATAAGTCATAGCCTTATGCCTCCTTGCTCATCTTTATTTTTTCTATAATTTGTGGAACTATTTCATAAAGATTTCCTACCACACCGTAATGTGCAACCTTAAATATTGGTGCTTTTTCATCACTATTAATAGCAAAAATATAATCTGAATTATTCATACCTGCTGAAAATTGTACCGCTCCAGAAATTCCGCATGTTATTATTAATCTTGGTCTAACAGTTCTACCACTTAACCCTATTTGTTTCTTAGCATCTACCCATCCTGCTTCAATTAAAGGTCTAGTACATGCAAATTCACCGCCTAATAAATTTGCCAATTCTTTTATCATCTCTAAATCTTTTTCTGATTTAACACCTCTGCCCGCTGCAACAATTATTTCAGCATCACTTATTCCAACTTCTGTATCTTTCGCTTTAACTTCTAATACATTAATGCCAGATTTAAGCTTTTCATCTTTAATATCACATTGAATTATCTCACCACTAATATCATTTGTTCTTTCAGGAGCTGTCATTACTTTATATCTAACAGTTGCAAGTTGTGGTCTAGAATTAGGAGTAACTATTTGAGCCATTATATTTCCACCAAATGCTGGTCTAATTTGTACTAAATCTGTATTCTCTTTTATATCAAGGATTGTGCAATCTGCTGTAAGACCTGTTCTAAATCTAGCTGCAATTCTAGGTGCAAGTGATCTACCTATAGTTGTTGCCCCAACTAATATTGCTGAAGGTTTTACATTATTAATAAAATCTTCAAATGCCGCAGCATATGGTTCTATTCTAAAGTCTTTTAAGCTTTCTTTATCATATACAAATACTTTATTTACACCATAATGTAATAACTCTTCTGCTTCATCAGTTATTTTATCGCCAATAAATACACAGTAAACAGGTTGATTTATTTTTCCTGCTAATTCTCTTGCTTTACCTATCAATTCATAAGTGACTGGATGAATTTTACCATTTACATGATCAACATATACAGCAATTCCTTTCCAAAGACTCTTATCAATTTGTTTAACTTCATCCTCTACATATTCAACTGCACCCTTTGGTCCTTTTTTAACACAAAGTTTGCACATTTTGCATGCTCCATTTATTTCAACTTTTCCATTATTTATTTCAAGAGCACCAAATGGACATATTTTAATTAGCTCTTCTTGATTAGTTATTTTTTCTTGATTTACAACTAATTTTGCCATAACTTCTTCCCCCTTAAAAAAATCCTTTAACCTTTTTAAAATTATTTATAAATATCTAAGCCAAATATCTGTTATATAAACTGTTTATATTAGTAAATTACTCATTTTAAATTAAAACTTATACGAATTTTAATTCTTTTAATTTATTATTTATTTTTTCACTTAACTCATTTGAAGAACCTGTCCACATTTCTCTGTCAGTATTAACTTCTGGTGGGAATATTCTTTCAACCTGTGTAGGTGAACCATTTAAGCCATACTTCTTTTCATTTTTATCTTCAAAATTATCTAAATTTATAACTGCAATATCTTTATCCTTTGTTTCAACTTTTTTCTTATAAGATGGTAATCTTGGTTCAAATATTCCTTTATCTACAGTTATTAAACAAGGATAAGCTATCTCAACAACCTCTAAAGTTTCAGGCATATCCATTTCAACTACAATTGAGTGATCTTTTACTTCTATAATTTTTTCTACATTTGCTACATGAGGAATATTTAAATATTCAGCCATTTCTGGTCCTACTTGAGCAGTGTCTCCATCAGTTGTTTGTTTTCCACAAATTATAAGTTCAAAGTCTCCCATACTCCTTACACCTTGTGATATTGTATATGAAGTGGCTAAAACATCTGCACCACCAAATCTTCTATCGGATAATAAAGTCCCATCATCTGCTCCCATCATATAAGCTTCTTTAATTACGCTAAGAGCTTGATTAGGCCCCATACTTAATACTTTGACACTGCCACCTTTACTTTCTTTAATTCTAAGTGCTGTTTCAAGTGCATATAAATCATAAGGATTCATTTTTGAATCAATTCCATCTCTTTTTAATACTCCTGTAACTTCATCAACTTCTACTTTAGAAGTTCCTGGTACTTGTTTAATACAAACTAAAATATTCATAAAAATACCTCCTAAAAACTATATTTTAAAATCCAAATATTGGGCCACAGAAAAATACTATTAATCCTGATAACACAATGTAAAATAGACAAACTTTTAAGGTTGAATTTAATATTTTCCCCTCATTTCCAACAAGATTAGTAGCTGCAGTTGCAACTGCTATACTTTGTGGGGAAATCATCTTTCCTGCGGTAGCTCCCATTACATTACCACCTGCAATCCAATATGGATTTGCTCCTATTGCATTTGCAGCTTGTACCTGTAATTCTCCATAAAACCAAAATTCTTTTATCTGTTGTTACCCCTGTCATCATCCTTTTTATAACATCCATACTTCCTGTATGAATTGATAAGTTATAAGTGAAAACTGCTGCTATAATTACAAGTATTATTGGCCATATCGCTAATGCGAAACCTTCTAAGCTTGCAGTTAAGGTATCTGTAATATTCATTTTCCAAACGAATATTGCTAGTAATAATGTTATCAAAAAAGCAACTGGGCATGCCTTATGACCTGGTATTTTAAGTTTTCCAAGTGATATCATAAGACAGATAATAGGAATACAAGCTAGAAAAAATAACATGTACACATTTATCCCTTCATTTTGGTAATATATCATACCAATATATAATTGGTAATACCATTTATATATTCATTATAATCCTTAATTTTTCCCATGTAAATAATTGTTATTATATTAACAGAAAACATTTACATGAATTTTATAGTTATAAAGTTACAATATTATACATTATTCTGTGTTTCTTCCTCTAATTTTTAAACTTAGAATATGTTAAAAATAAATAGATTTATATATTAAAAATACCTATAAAATTATATTTTTAATTTTATAGGTATACTTCATTGATATTTTATTAACAATATTTTAGGTCTTTTATCTCAATTTTTATAATCATATCTTTAATATCCATATGCTTTCCATATTAAGTCAAAATGTTCATGCATAGCTTCAGATACTTTATCTTTATCTTTAATCTTTAATGCTTTAACTATATTTTCATGTATTGATAATAATTTTTCTCTATTATTTCCTTCATGAAGAATTTGCATTCTAGATGTTCTTATAAATTCATCCATAAGCTGAGATATAACTTCAAGTATATTAATTAATAAAACATTTCTTGATGCTTTTGCCATTACATAATGGAATTTAATATCTAATTCAAGACTTTCTTCTTCAGTTGCAGATTCATACATTCTATCTAATATAGCATTTAAATGCTCCATCTCTGTATCCTTTATATTTTCAGCTGCTAATCTTGCACATTCCAATTCTAATGTTTTTCTTAAATCATACATTTCTTCAAGGGAACTTTCTTGAAGCATAAACATAACCGAAAGAGGTTCAAAAAGTGAATTATTAAAATTAGTTCTTATATAATTACCTGCTCCTTGTCTGCTTTCTATAAGACCTATTACTTCTAAAGCTTTAATTGCCTCTCTTACAGATGTACGTGATACTGAAAGTAATTCTGCCATTTCTCTTTCTGATGGAAGTTTATCTCCTTTTTTTATTTCACCACTTTTTATTTTACTTTTTATTTGTTCTATAACTTGATCATACACCCTTGGTGTCTTAATTGATGTGAACATAATAATTAATCCCTTCTTTGAAATAATATCTTTAATTACATTATAACTAAAACTTTATATTAATTACTAGTTATTAATATAAAGTTTTAATTATTATTAATTTTTTACAAATTATTTATATTATACATATTTAACATAAATTTAATTGACAAAATTTAAAATTTAGAATATATTTGATTTAAATAAATTAATATTAAATTAAAGGGGAGTAGTTGAAATATAACATCAACATTCGCGGTTAATATTAACCTGGTGTTATAACCTTTTAGGTAACGAGACTTTTAATATAACTTTAAAAAATTTTTTAAAGTTATATTAAAAGTCTTTTTTATTCTTTAGATAAAATTATAAAAAACAAATTTTGTGGACAAATTATATTAAGATTTACTTTAGAAATATGGCTTAAATAATAAAAAGTACATTTTTTTGGCTTATTTTTTCACATATACTTTTAAACGAAATATATGTGAAAAAATTTACAAATTCAAAATCATCTTGGTTGATTTTTTATTCTTTAAGCATTTCAAATAAAAAATTGAGCAAAATATAAAATATATAATAATATTTATTATGTTTTGGTTAATTGCTAATTAATTTAAAAGGAGATTGTATTATATGAAAAAATATTTTTGTAAGAGCTGTGAAGATAGTCTAAAAGATTTCAATGTAACTTTAAATGGACTTACAGATGCTCAAGTCAAAACCCAATTAGAAAAATATGGCGAAAATATTTTAACTGAAAAAAAGAAAAAAAGTATTTATTCCGTATTTTTAGATCAGTTTAAGGATTTATTAGTAATTATTCTAATTGCAGCTGCTATTATTTCCATAGCTACTGGAAATATAGAAAGTACAATAGTTATTCTAGTAGTTATAATTATGAATGCTATTTTAGGTACTGTCCAATATGTAAAAGCCGAGCAATCCTTAAATAGTTTAAAAGCTCTTTCCTCACCTACAGCTAAAGTAATTAGAAACTCCACTAAGGTTGAGGTTGCATCTAAAGATGTAGTTCCTGGTGATATTTTGTTATTAGAAGCTGGTGATCTTGTCGTTGCAGATGGTAGAGTTTTAGAAAATTTCTCATTAAAAGTTAATGAAAGCTCTTTAACCGGTGAATCTGAAAGTGTAGATAAACACGCTGAAACTATTAATCAAGATGAAGTAGCTTTAGGTGATCAAAAAAATATGGTTTTTTCAAGTTCATTAGTTACTTATGGAAGAGCTACTGTACTTGTAACTAATACAGGAATGAATAGTGAATTAGGTAAAATTGCAACTCTAATGGAAGAAACTCAAGAGAAAAAGACTCCTCTTCAAGTTTCATTAGATGATTTTTCTAAAAAACTAGCTATAGGAGTAATAATAATTTGTGCTGTTGTATTAGGACTAAATGTTTATAGAGGAAATACTATTTTAGATTCTTTAATGTTTGCTGTTGCACTTGCTGTCGCTGCTATTCCAGAAGCTTTAAGTTCTATTGTAACTATTGTTCTTGCTATAGGAACACAAAAAATGTCTAAAGAACATGCAATAATCAAAAAACTTAGAGCTGTAGAAGGTCTTGGATGTGTTTCTGTAATTTGTTCTGATAAAACTGGTACTTTAACTCAAAATAAAATGACTGTTAAAAGTATTTTTACAGATGATAACTTAATTTCATCTGATAATATTGATTTAAATTCTTCTCTCACTAAATTCCTTATAAATAGTTCTGTATTATGTAATGATTCTACAGCTATAGATGGTAAAGAATTAGGTGATCCAACAGAAGTTGCTTTGATTAATCTTGCACATAATCATGATATTGATGAAATTTCTTATAGAAATACTTATCCTAGATTAAGTGAAATACCTTTTGACTCAGATAGAAAATTAATGAGTACACTTCATAGTATAGATAATGATTATGTTATGATTACTAAAGGTGCTATTGATGTACTATTAGAAAGAACTTCGTTAATAGAAACTTCTACTGGTATAAAAACATTTACTAATGAAGATAAGAAAAAAATAAATGAAGTAAATCATCAACTTTCTTCTAATGGATTAAGAGTATTAGCTTTTGGTTATAAAAAATTAAATGCTAAAAAAGATTTATCTTTAGATGATGAAAAAGATTTTACATTCATAGGTTTAATTTCAATGATAGATCCACCTAGAGAAGAATCTAAAGACGCTGTTGGAGATTGTATTAAAGCTTCAATAAAACCTGTAATGATTACAGGTGATCATAAAATTACTGCTTCGGCTATTGCTAAAGAAATAGGAATTTTAAGAGATGGTGATATAGCTGTTGAGGGACTTGAACTTGATAAAATGTCTGATTCACAATTACTTGAAAAATTAGAACGTATTTCAGTATACGCTAGAGTATCACCAGAACATAAAATAAGAATAGTTAAAGCATGGCAAAGTAAAGATAAAATCGTTGCTATGACTGGTGATGGAGTAAATGATGCACCTGCATTAAAACAAGCTAACATAGGTATTGCAATGGGTATAACTGGAACTGAAGTTTCTAAAGATGCTGCCTCTATGATTTTAACTGATGATAACTTTGCTACAATAGTTAAATCTATAAGTAATGGTAGAAATATTTATTCTAATATTAAAAATTCTATTAGATTTTTACTATCTGGAAATACTTCTGGAATACTTGCTGTTTTATATTCGTCTTTAATGGCCTTACCTGTACCATTTGCTGCTGTTCATTTATTATTTATAAATCTATTAACAGATAGTTTACCTGCTATTGCTATAGGTATGGAAAAATCAACAAAAGATGTTTTACATGATAAACCTAGAGATGTTAAAGAATCAATATTAACTAAAAGTTTTATTAAAAGCATATTAATTGAAGGTTTATTAATAGCTATATTTACTATGACTTCTTATCATATAGGATTATATAATGGCCCTGTTGGAACTGCAAGTACTATGGCATTTTCAACCTTATGTTTAGCAAGATTATTTCATGGATTTAATTGCCGTGGTAGAAAATCTATTTTCTCATTGGGCGTTTTTAATAATAAATTTAGTTGGATTGCATTTATAACCGGTTTAGTTCTATTAAATGCTGTTTTATTTATCCCTGGCTTACAATCTTTATTTGAAGTAACTCCACTTAGTGGATCAAATGTTTCATATATATATTTATTTGCTTTTGCTCCTACTTTGATAATACAAATATTTAAAGTTATTAGAGATATGGAAGATAAAAAAAATAATTATAACTCAACATCTACTGATGAAAATTTAAGTTCAAAAAAACATGTTGCTTAATATAAAATAATCTTTCGATTAAAATCTAATATTATTAGAAGTATCAAATTTATTTTAAGATACATGAAATAAAACAATAGTTAAAATATACGAACATATTGGTACATGATTTTTTGAATGTGCCTAAAGAGTTAATTAAGAATGTTTTCTTCTTTAACTCTTTTTTTTTATATAGTATACTTAATAAATAATTATTTAAAAGTATATGTTTTAGGCAAATGAAAGAAAATAATAACTTAAAATAAAAAATAATGCTAACTTATTATTTTTTAATATGCCTTAGTAATTAACATTATTAAATTTATAATTAAATGATTTAAATTTACTAAAGGAGGTTCTATGTATAAAATACTTGAAAAGGCTCAACTTACTCATGAGTTAGATAAAAAAGAAATATTAGATTTATTAAAAAATGATGATATAAATGAAGAATTATTCAAAGCTGCTAATACTGTACATGAAAAATATTTAGGAAATACTGTGCATCTAAGAGGCTTAATTGAATTTACGAATATTTGTAAAAGAAATTGCATGTATTGTGGTCTAAGAAAAGATAATAAGAATCTTAAAAGATATAGATTAACCAAAGAAGAAATATTAGAATTTGCAAAAAAAGCTGTATCTTATGGCTATAAAACTTTAGTTCTTCAGGGTGGAGAAGATGACTTTTTTACTAAGGAACGTATGGTAGAAATAGTTAAGGAAATTAAGAAGTTAGATGTAGCATTAACATTGAGCTTAGGCGAAAAAACTTATGAAGAATATAAAGCTTTTAAGGAAGCTGGAGCTGATAGATATCTTCTACGTATCGAAACTACAGATAAAAAACTATATGAAGATATGGATCCATTAATGAGTCATGAAGAAAGATTAAACTGCCTAAAAAATTTAGGTGAATTAGGATATGAAGTTGGAAGTGGTGTTCTAGTAGGACTTCCTAATCAAACTTTAGAATCTTTAGCTGATGATATATTATTTTTTAAAAAAATAAATGCCGATATGATTGGAATTGGTCCGTTTATACCTAATGATGATACTCCTTTAAAAGATTGTGAAGGTGGAAAGTTTACACTTGCTTTAAAAGTAATGGCTATAACTAGATTATTACTTCCTGATATAAATATTCCTGCAACTACTGCTATGGAATCTTTAAATAAAAATGGACGTTTAATTGCACTTCAAAGTGGTGCTAATGTCGTTATGCCAAATGTTACTGAAGGAGAATATAGAAAACTTTATGCTTTATATCCAGGCAAAATTTGTACTGGAGATACTCCTGCTCATTGTAGAGGATGCATCACTGGTAAAATTACATCCATAGGATTAAAAGTTTCAGATGGATATGGTTTTAGAGGAAATTTAAATAATAATTTTCATGATAAATTGATATAAAGATTTTAAAGGAATGTCTCAAAAAAGTACAAATTTGAGACATCCTTTTTATTATTCAAGAATATTTTTAAACCCTTTACCTAGCACTTCTGTTGTTTCATTTACGGTGATAAAAGCTGCTTGGTCATGCAATCTCATAAACTTTTTTAATTTAATAAATTGCGTTCTACTTAATATGGTTAAAATTATACAATGTTGTTTTTGAGTATATCCACCTTTTCCATAAAAAACAGTACATCCTCTCTCAACATCTTTTGTTATATAATTTACTACAAGTTCTTCTTGTTCTGTAAATATCATAACTTGTTTGCATAAATTAAATCCATCTATAAATTTGTCGACTAAATTTCCAGTTAAATATACACTTAATAATCCAAATAATCCTAGCTCAATACCAAATGTATACATAGCCAATAATATTACTATAGAATCTGATATCAAAAGACCTTTTCCAAAATCTATATGACAATATTTATTTAATATTTTAGCTGTTATGCTAGTTCCTCCTGTAGTTGCATTTTGAGTAAACATTATTGCCGTGCCCATTGCCAAAAGTACACTACCGAATATTGTGGCAAGAACTAAATTATTTGTTAGTGCCATAGGTTTAATGTTCTTTTCTATTGCTGATAATATTATTGATAACCCAAAGGCTGCATACATACTTTTAATTCCAAAACTACCTCCAATAAGAACAAAAGCTAAAATAAATAAAATTATATTACATACTATCATTATTATTCCTGGTTCAATCCCTAGTATATTATGTATTACTAAAGCAAGACCAGATACTCCACCACAAGCTATATTATTAGGAAAGAAGAAGAATTCAAATCCTAAAATAATAATAATTATTCCTATTGTTATTATAAAGTATTCTTTTAATATTTTTTTCATCATTCCCCTCCTCTAATAATTTTTTATTATTCTTTCTATAATATATAAGTCTCAATAAATTTTGTTCATTAATATAACTCTTAAAACATTTATGAATAATATGACTATAAGTATAGTACAGAACTTATATAAAAAGTTCATGATTATAATTAACCTCTATAATTTATTCATATAATTCACATATATAACTCATAAATTTTAAATATATAAATAAATTTTTAGTCACTAATTTTATCATAATAAATAAAATTCTTATCAAATAAACTTAATGGTATTTTAAATTCAGGTATGCCAGCTACATATGGAGCTATATCATATAATTGATAATATATAATTAAATCTTTCCCTTTTACATAAAAATTCTGATTTTCTCCAATCCCCTTAAATTCACTACCAGAATCAAAGTATTTATCTGGTTCACTTTTTATTTGTTTTGTTATTTCTTTATTGATTATATATTTGTAATCGTAATTCGAAGTAAATATATCTTTTAAATTTAATAAAACTTCTTTATTTTTATCTATAGTATAAGAAGTTCTAGTTGTCATGCCATGAGCTCCACCTAAAAATTCATAGTAATCATTATAAAAACTTAATATATTATCATTATTTTTTGTAATACTAGGTTTAGATACAATTTCATACGGAAAACTTGGCTGAACCCCTTTAATATTTTCAAAATATTCTTTTGAAACTTTTTCAGCTTCTTGAACTTTAGGAATTATATCATCACTTATTTTTTTATTTATTAAATTTATTTTATTCGAGTCTTTTCCACCTTTAAGTTCTAAAATCGTAATATCTTCTTTTAAATAACTGAAATTTTTCCCTATAGACTTTTCCACAACTTCCACTATATTTCCCTTATTTAATTCAAAACTTGTCAACATATGCTGTGGATAAATTCCTGATAAAATTAATGGAAGTAATAATGTTATTATAATATTTGAAAATAGAGACATCTGCTTCCTCCTCCTCTTTTATTCAACAATACTATTTTTATCAAATATTCACAAAATACACATGTAACTTTTTGTATATTAAATAACTTTATAACATCTTATCCACAGGCACCTGTGGATAATGTTGATAAGTGAAATTTTTTCCATTTATGAATATAATATATAAAAATTAATCTCTAGCACTCTTTTACTTTGTAAATATAAATACTACTTAACCCCCTAACAAATAATATGGTTGTTAATTTAATATAAAATTAACAACCATATTATTATGTTTGTTGATAGAAACATATTATGTTAAAATCTTTTTATACTATTTATATAATAAATAATTAAATAAATGGTATATAAAGTATATCAAAGAAAATACTAACTTAAACTCATAATTACAGGAGGATACTATATTGAAAATTTCAAATAAACTTTTCACTAAAAATACTCTTTTAATATTTATAATTTGTATTTTAATTTTAGGAAGTGGAGGATATTTAACATATAAAAAATTATCTTCTCATAATGCTTCAACTATACAAAATACAACTACTGATAATGATAATATCAGTGATTCTAATACTTCAATAAATAATGATAATAATACTCCTTCATCTGATAAGTCTGAGCAAGAAAACCAAGCACCTGAAAAAAATATTAATCTAATTAATGAAAATATAGGAGTACCTGTACTCTATTATCACTCTGTTCAGCAAACTGAGGATAATGAAGTAACTATTTCTCCACAAAAATTAAGGAATGAACTTAAATATATAAAAGATTCAGGTTATACAACAATAACAATGCATGAATTACAAGATCATTTATTAAATAATTCTCCAATTCCTGAAAAGAGCATAGTTATAACCTTTGATGATGGTTATATGAATAATTACACTAACGCTTTTCCAATATTAAAAGATTTAGGTATGAAGGCTACTATTTTTTGTATTACATTTAAATTAGATGGGCAATATTATCTTTCCGAACATGCAATAAAAGAAATGTCTAACTACGGTATAGATATTGAAAGTCATACTGCTGGTCATCCTGATCTTTCTACTATGACATATGAACAACAGTTATCGGAATTTAAGGAATCTAAAGAAACTTTAGAAGCAATAACTGGAAAACCTGTTACAACAGTTGCTTATCCTTATGGTAATTATAATGCTGATAGTATGAAAGCTGCAAAAGATGCTGGCTTCAATTTAGGATTTACAACCAAATTAGGTCTTGCTGATAGAGATGATAATCCATTTTCACTTGATAGAATTTATGTAAATTCTAATTATACAATGGATACATTTAAAAATTTATTATCAAATACAAAAAAATAAGTTTAAATAGTATGATATTAATCTATTTTAAAATACAAGAAGCAAAAAAGTGAGTTATTTTTAATAACTCACTTTTAATATACACTATGCTTTAAGTAAATGTTGCGATTATAAAATTTATTCATATAAGTTTGTACTTAATTTATGTTGATTTCCACCATTATTTATTAATATTGAAATATTATTTTCATTGGCAAACTTACTCGTTTCTTTTAATGTTCCATATTCTAGTGTTTTCCCACTTATTGTTATAAACATTTTATCCTGTTGTGGTATCATATTATTTTCAAATGCATTTTCTAAAATTTCTTTTATTGCTATATCAACATTTTTATTTAAAAGATTAGTTTCAACAATAAGTTTTTTTCCTTTATCAGTTGGAGAATATGCATAAATTACTTTGTCCAAAAAATTAGCCTCCAATTTTATTGTTGAAGTTGTATTTATAATTACAGTAGATTTAACTTTACTGTAATAATTATATAATCCTAATCCCAGAAATATTAATATAAATGCCATAATAGAAATATGTACTCTATAATGCTTTAAAGTTCTTTTTTCCTGTCCACTAGCTTCTTCTCCAACTCTTATCTCCCTATTAGTTTTTATTTTAATAAAATCTCCTGTGGACGTTAATATACATGAACTCCTTTTGAATGACTTTATTGCAATACCTCTATAAAGATTTGCTTTCTTTCTAACATTTATAGACTTAACAGCATTTTTTGTCTCCTCTATTCTAAAATAATCTTGTATACACTTATGCTCAGGATTTAAAAAAATTGTATAATATACTAATATATAATCTCTCCATTTTTTTAGAAATTCCTCTTTTATCTTAAGTTGCTTTGAAAGTTTACTTATTGGTAAATCTTTTTTCCTTTCTATTATTTCTCCCCACTCATTATCTTGAACTATATAATAAGATATATTTAAAATAATATTTTTTTGCTTCTCTGTAGGAGGATAATTTACCAAATCTTTAATTAGTATCTTATATAAAGATATTTCTTTCAAAAATAAATTAATTTGCTTATTTCTGTTTTCTTCTGCTCTATCTCCAATTAAAATCATACTTGGAATTGATGAAAAAGTATATTTACTACTATTAAACTTATTCATATTTATATAGTTCCTCCTAATTTATTCTTTTACATGAAAAATATCTATTTAAACATGCTTTTAAACTTTTTAATTAATCTTTAATATCAAAAATGTAACTTTTTCATATTATATTATTATATCATAGAAATTTATTCTATTACTAACATTGATTAACTTGATAATATCTTTAATCCAAGTTAATGAATAGTACTAAATTAAGAATAAATTTTTAATACTCTACCTAAAATTAATACTTTTTTTCTTAATATCTCCTAATTATATATATCTCTTTTTAATCATATATTACTTATAAATCAATATTTATGGAGATTATTATGCAAAAAAAAATAATATATGTAGATTTTGTAAACAAACGAAAAATAAGTTTTTTTAATTTTTTATTAAAACGCATATCATCTTATATACATCTTAAAATAAAGCTAATATCCATTCATAAAAGTTATGATATTGAAAATAATAAATATAGCAACATCAAATAAATATATGTAAAATTGATTACTATAATCTAAAATGATAAAATATAGATATATAAGTTTAAATAAAATTTATTCATTAATTAACTTATATAGAAATAACATTGAAAGGATATTGTATATGAGAATTGGACTTGGTTATGATGTGCACAAATTAGTCGAAAACAGAAAATTGATTTTAGGTGGAGTTGAAATTCCATATGAAAAAGGATTATTAGGACATTCTGATGCTGATGTATTGTTGCATGCTATAATGGATTCTTTATTAGGAGCATGTGCTTTAGGAGATATAGGTAAACATTTCCCAGATACAGATTCAAAATTCAGAGGAATTTCAAGTATCAAACTTCTAGAAGAAGTACGTAATTTAATTTCTATAAAAGATTATAATATAAATAATATAGATGCTACAATAATTGCTCAAAAACCTAAAATGAGTCCATATATAGACTCTATGAAAGAAAATATAGCAAACGCTTTAAAAATAGATATTGATAATATTAATATTAAAGCAACTACAGAAGAAGGGCTTGGATTCACTGGTAATGAACTTGGAATCTCTGCTCAAAGTATTTCATCTGTTATAAAAAAATAAACATATTTAAACATAGTCAAAATTTAAAACGTATAGCTTGATAATTTATAGTATATCGCCAGGCTATACGTTTACATTTTCACTGATAATAATTTATAATCCGATAATTAAAAAACTTCAGTTAATTTTTTTAATAAGATTCCCCTAAACTGTTCCCCTTTAATTTTGTCTTTTTCTCCATTTTTACAAATATTTTTCCATTCCTCTAAAGAAACTCCTATTTTATCCTCTATTTCTTCTTTTGTACTTGTGATTAAACTAGTTGATACAACAAAATCCCCTAATTCTTCAGGTGTTTTAAATACTCTCAAATATAAAAATCTAGTACTATCTCCACTCCAATTATTATTAAATTCTCTAATAAATTTTTTTACGTCCATTTCAATCTTACTTATTGGTACATTCCACATCTTTTTTAACTTCTCATAATCCCTTTTCATTTTTATTGCCATGTCTTTATTAATTCTTTTCAAATTTTCTCCATCTTTAATAATTGCTTCAACTGTTAAAGATGGTACATTTGTAAGTGACTTCCTATTACCATTTATCCAATAAAAAAATGCCTCTTGTAAAAATGAATATTGAAAGTATCCCAGTAAACTTTTTGCATTTGGTACATATCCCCAAACACTACTTACACCAGCAGTTTTATTGAATATAAGTGTATGGAAATAAAAACTTTTTTCTGTCGGTGGCTTTTGCATAAACATATGACCTCTTATCGTTGTGTTTTTACTTATAATATTTTCCCAAAACTTAAAAGAATTATATTTTTCTTGCATTAAAATCACCTTCCCTATTATACCCCTTAATTTTATTAATACTTTATACCTATATTATATAGTATGCTATACCTCATAAACAAATTGTTTATACTATTAAATTCTCTTATTTTTTTACTATATTTATCAATTTAGTTTATATAAGTAAAAAAAATGTACTTAATTAAAAATATTTTAATTAAGTACATTCTATATTAATAATTTATATAATATGGGATTGGTCAATTTTTATAATATCATTTATATCTTTATTATGCTGTTTTTTTAGCTGCTATATTATGAGAATTCCATGTAAATGATAAGAAGAATATTGCTAGTACAGATGAAATCATTAATAATATAAATCCTCCATCCCAGCTAAACTTATCTACAACAGCTCCCATAGCTACTTCGGCGGCTACTTGTCCGCCCATATATCCAAATAAACCTGTAAATCCTGCGGCTGTTCCTGCTGCCTTTTTAGGTACAAGGTCTAAAGCACTAACCCCTATTAACATAACTGGTCCATATATTAATGCACCAATTGATGCTAATGCACAATTTATTGCAAATGGGCTTGAACTCTTCCAATAAACAAATGTTGCAATTCCAACACCTATCATACATATAATTCCTATTGGTGCACGTCTTCCATGGAAGATATGATCACTAATCCAACCAACTATAATAGTTCCAGGGATTGCTGCATATTCAAACAAAGCAAATGCAACAGATGAATCTTTTGGATTAAAATTTCTAACTTCTTGTAAATATGTTGGAACCCAATTTATAACTCCATATCTAACTAAATAAACGAATACATTAGCAAATGCAATACACCATAATAATTTATTGTTTAATACATATTTAAATAATATTTCTTTACCTGTTAATTCAGCTTCAGCATCCTCAACTTGTTCATTAACTTCTGGATAATCATTCATATATTCTTCAATAGGTGGTAACCCAACTGATTGAGGAGTATCCTTTGCAAATATCATGTAAACTATTCCTCCAACAATTGCAATTATTGCTGGCAAATAGAATGTACCTTTCCAACTACCAAAAATAGATACACCAAGTAAAACTATAGTCGCTATAAATCCTCCTCCTACATTATGAGCAGTATTCCATATAGACATCTTAACTCCACGTTCACTATCTGAAAACCAATGTGTCATTATTCTACCACATGGTGGCCATCCCATTCCTTGGAACCAACCATTAAGCAACATTAATATAAACATAAATCCTATATTAGTAGCATTAGGTAAAAACAAATTAGTAACACCTGATAATATAAGACCTATTGCTAAGAAAAATCTCGGATTGGATCTATCTGACATATTTCCCATTACAAACTTACTTACTCCATAAGCTAGTCCAAGTGCAGAAGCAACAAAACCTACTTCTGTCTTTGTAAATCCTTGTTCAATAAAATATACTTTAGCTAATGAGAAATTACTTCTTACAAAATAATAAATAAGATAACCAACATATATACTTATAAATACCTGTATACGATATCTTTTATAGCTTGAAGCTATTTTTTCTTCAGGCATTCTCTCAATATGAGGTGCTGGTTTTAAAAAATTTAACATAAAAATCTCCTCCTAAAACGTTTACTTTAACTCCATTTACATATCCCAAATTTCTTTTTTTGTTGTAGATATACATGTTGCACCAAATTTTAATGCTGATACAACTTCTTCTTTATTCTCAATTAAACCACCTGTAATGATTGGTTTTTTAGAATTCTTTGATAGATTATTTATAACTTTAGGTAATAGTCCTGGTAAAATTTCTATTGCATCAACTCCTGATACAAAATGATTTTTAACATTTAAAAGCGACAATGTATCAAATACAAAAAATCTTTGAATAGCTATTAAATCATAAGCCTTAGCTATTTTTAATACGTGAGGTTTTGTACTAATAATTCCGTTAAATTTAGTCCTTTCTTTTATATAATTAATTACAACATCTCTATTCGAAACAAATCCATCGACTAAATCAATGTGGATTATACCCACCTTTCCCTGGTCATTTATTAAATCGCTTATCTTTTTAATGTTCATTATATCTCCAAATAATACAAATATTATTTTTACTGAAGACATTAAGGCTAAGTTTAACTCCTCTTCATTTTTTACTGAAGCTATAATTGGGTTCTTCTCTAATAACTCTAAAGCACTCATAAGCATACCCCCCGTGTATAACGTTTACTTTTTAGTTTTAAATAAAAAGTATATCTAACCTTGTATCTATAATACCAATGAATTTTTTCAAAAATTAATCTCAATTGTTTCAAAAATGTAACAATTTAATTGTTATAAAATCATACTATATAAAATAAAGAGGTATTTTAAAATAAAAAGTGTTTAAATTATAAGTAAACTAAAAATTTTTATAATAATCAATTTTTAACAAATAACCATTAATGTGTAAATTGATATTTGTGTTCAATTATTTTATAATATTATCATAAGCTTTTAAGGAGGAACGTCTTTGTATTTATGTGAAATATGTAAAAAGAAGGCCGATATACATCATATTGTACACAGAAGTGAGGGTGGCTTTGATATAAAATTAAATTATAAATATTTATGCCCATACCATCATAGAGGAAAATTAGGACCTCATCATTGCGATGAAACTGATATTAAGTACAAGCTTGAACTTCAAGAAAAGCTATTCTACCTTCTTCAAAAAGATTATTATAAGTTTAAAGATTTAGCAGATATATTAGAAATATCTAATAATCAACTTAAACGAATAGTAAGAAATTTAAAATTATATAAAGAAGGCTATAAGAAGTTAGATATAATTGTAACAATTATGGGTGGCAAATTATATTCAGATGAAATGCTTCTAAATTTAAATTTGGATAAATTAATTGATAATATAAACAAAACTTGAAATATTTATGTAATATTTTTTAAGTTAGACCCAATCCAAACTTTTACAACTTAATTAACAAATATTTTTCTATGATTTTATTGACATAAAAAAATCAAGTGATTATAATAAGAAATAGTATAAATTAACACGTTGATGAGGACAGTAAACTAAAATCTTATTTTCAGAGAGAGAATATAATGGTGGAATTATTCTTAAATAAATTTAGTTGAAAACCACCTCTGAGTGACTTTAATAAAGTCCGTTATTATCACGTTACGATAAATTTAAGTGACCTAAATTTATTTATTGTTTAGGTAATTAGAGTGGAACCACGGATATTACTTCGTCTCTATTTTTAGAGACGGAGTTTTTTTATTTTTTATAAAATTATAATATTTACATAACTGAAAGGAGTTTTTTCAATGATAAAAGTAACTTTAAAAGATGGTTCAGTTAAAGAATTTGAACCTGGATTATCTGTTTATGAAATAGCAAAATCAATTAGTGAAGGATTAGCTAGAAACGCTTGTTGTGGTATAGTTGATGGTGAAGTTTGCGATCTTAGAAAAGAAATAAATGGAGATATATCACTAAGTATTTGTACATTTGATTCTCAAGAAGGTAAAGATGCTGTAAGACATAGTATATCTCATGTTTTAGCTTATGCTGTAAAGAGATTATTCCCTGAAGCTAAATTAGCTATCGGACCTTCTATTGCAAATGGATTCTATTATGATTTTGATAAAGATGTAGCTTTTACTGCTGCTGATTTAGAAAAGATCGAATCTGAAATGCAAAAAATAATTAAGGAAAATCCGTCAATAGAAAGATTTGAACTTCCAAGAAATGAAGCTTTAGAATTAATGAAAGATGAACCTTATAAAGTAGAATTAATTAATGATCTTCCTGAAGGTGAAGTAATTTCATTCTATAAAATTGGTGAATTCACTGATTTATGTGCTGGTCCTCACATTATGGCATTAAAACCAGTTAAAGCAATAAAACTTACTAGAAGTGCTGGTGCTTACTGGAAGGGTAATGAAAAAAATAAAATGCTTAGCAGAATTTATGGTACTGCATTCTTAAAGAAATCAGAACTCGAAGAATTCTTAGAAGCTTTAGAAGAAGCTAAAAAAAGAGACCATAATAAATTAGGAAGAGAATTAGGCTTATTTACAACTGATGAAAATGTAGGTCAAGGTCTTCCTCTATTAATGCCAAAAGGAGCTAAAATAGTTCAATTACTTCAAAGATGGGTTGAAGATGAAGAAGAAAAAAGAGGATATGTATTAACTAAAACTCCTTTAATGGCTAAAAGTGATTTATACAAAATTTCTGGTCACTGGGATCACTATAAAGATGGAATGTTTGTATTAGGTGATGAAGATAAGGATGATGAAGTATTTGCTTTAAGACCAATGACTTGTCCATTCCAATACACTATATATAATGCTGAACAACACAGTTATAGAGATCTTCCAATAAGATATGGTGAAACTTCTACTCTATTCAGAAATGAATCTTCTGGAGAAATGCATGGACTTATAAGAGTTAGACAATTTACTCTAGCTGATGGACATTTAATTGTAACTCCAGAACAATTAGAAGAAGAATTCAAAGGTGTAGTTGAATTAATTCAATATATAATGAAAACATTAGGTATAGATGAAGATATAAGCTATAGATTCTCTAAATGGGATCCAAATAATACTGAAAAGTATATCAATGATCCTGAAGCTTGGAACAAAACTCAAGATACAATGAGAACTATATTAGATCATTTAAAGATTGATTATGTTGAAGCTGATGATGAAGCTGCATTCTACGGCCCAAAACTTGATTTACAATTTAGAAATGTTCATGGTAAAGAAGATACATTATTCACAGTTCAAATCGACTTTGCTCTAGCTGAAAGATTTGATATGAGTTATGTAGATAAAAACGGTGAAAAGAAACGTCCATACATCATTCATAGATCATCAATTGGTTGTTATGAAAGAACTTTAGCAATGCTTATAGAAAAATATGCTGGTGCATTCCCTACTTGGCTTTCTCCAGTTCAAGTAAAAGTGTTACCAATATCAGATAAATACAATGATTATGCTGAATCAGTTGTTAAATCATTAAGAAACAAAGGTGTTAGAATCGAAGCTGATTATAGAGCTGAAAAAATCGGTTATAAAATCAGAGAAGCTAGACTTGAAAGAACTCCTTATATCTTAGTTGTTGGAGAAAAAGAAGCTGCTAACAATGAAGTTTCTGTAAGAAGTAGAAAAAATGATGATGAAGGTGCTATCAAATTAGATGCATTTACTGAAAGATTATTATCAGAAATAGCTAATAAAGAAAGATAAAATTTACTATAAAAAAGTAGTGTATAAGAAAAAACTTATACACTACTTTTTCTATTGTTCATAATATATTTTAAACAGTGTTGATATTCTAGTATAAGGGCGAACTGGCATTGGAATTTGCTTTTTAGAACTCTTAATGAAGATTTGTACAATTAATTGCTTGTCAACAATCTTTGATTGGGAACATGCATTAATTGGACTAATCTTTATTTTTAGAGTTCTTAAAGTAAATTCCTCTGTCCATGAGCTTTATACTACAATATCAACATTTACTTAAAAGATAGCGTAAATATTAAATTTTATCTAGTGCTTGTTTAATATCTTCTAATATGTCATCAATATTTTCTAATCCTACAGATAATCTAATAAGTCCAGGAGTTATTCCTGCTGCTATTAATTGTTCATCTGTAAGTTGTCTATGAGTTGAACTTGCTGGATGAAGTACACATGTACGAATATCAGCAACATGTACTACCTTTGATGCTAATTTTAAATTATCCATAAATCTAATTGCATTTTCACGATTTCCTTTTATAGAAAATGATATTACTCCACTACATCCTTTTGGTAAATACTTTTTAGCAATATCATTATATTTGTTACCTTTAAGTGTTGGATAATTTACAAATTCAATTTGATCACATTTATTTAAAAATTCAGCTACTGACTCTGCATTTCTACAATATCTTTCCATTCTTATATGAAGAGTTTCTAACCCTAAATTTAAAAGGAAAGCTGAATTAGCAGATGGGTAAGCTCCTAAATCTCTCATTAATTGTACTCTAGCCTTTGCAATGTATGCAGATTTCCCAAATTGTTTTGTATATATTACACCATGATAAGAATCATCTGGTTCTGTAAACTCTGAGAATTTACCATTTGTCCAATCAAAATTTCCACTATCAATAATTACACCACCAACTTGAAGTGCATGTCCATCCATATACTTAGTAGTAGAATGAATTACTATATCTGCACCAAATTCTATTGGTCTACAAAGAATAGGTGTTGCAAATGTATTATCAATTATTAATGGAACATTATTTTTATGTGCTAATTTAGAAAACTTTTCAATATCAAAAATTGAAATCGCCGGATTTGCAATTGTTTCCCCAAAAACAGCTTTTGTATTTTCTTTAAACTCTTTTTGTATTTCTTCTTCACTTGCATCAGGATCAACAAACGTACACTCTATTCCAAACCTTTTAAGTGTTACTGCAAAAAGATTAATGGTTCCCCCATATATAGTAGATGCACTTATAAAATGATCTCCAGATTTAAGAATATTTAATATGCTTATTAATGAAGCTGCTTGGCCTGATGTAGTACAAAGAGCACCTACACCACCTTCTAATGATGCTATTTTTTCTTCAACAGCCCCAACTGTTGGATTAGAAATACGAGAATACATATGACCATCAGCAGTTAAATCAAATAATTTTCCTATATGTTCTGTCGAATCATATGTATAAGTTGTACTTTGATAAATTGGTAATACTCTTGGCTCTCCATTTTTAGGATAATACCCTTCATGTAAACATTTTGTTTCAATATTCATAATATATAGCCCCCTTTAAAATTTATAAAAAAATAAAAGCTATTTCTCTTTAAGATAGAGAAATAGCTTATAAAACAATATAACTTAAAAACTATAATACATCTCTTATCTTTCAGGCAAATACCTGCAGGATTTAGCACAATTCTAACTTATGATAGTTAGCTGTTGCTAGGCTTCACAGGGCCAGTCCCTCCACCATTCTTAATAACAGATTATTTTTTATATACATTAATTATACTCTAAAACTAAATATTTGCAATAAAATTTATTATAATAGACTATTTATACTTAACTTTATGTGCAAAGTATATAGAATAATTATTTATATTTCAAAATATAAATAATTATTTTTTACAATTAATATCTTCTATTTCAGTTATTATATATTCTATTGGAATATCATGAACATCTGTAGGTACTTTATTTATAACTTGGAAATCATAAGCTAGTGCGACTTTATTTAATGGCTTTGAGATTTTTTCTAAATACCTATCATAATATCCTGCACCATATCCCATTCTTCCGCCACACTTATCAAATGCAACACCTGGCATAATTATCAAATCAAATTTATTAGGATCTTCTGCTGATTTATCTTCTGCTGGTTCTAAAATTCCATATTTATCTTCAATAAGGTTTTCTAATGATAATATCTTTACTGCTTCCATTATTTTTGTTTTATAATTTGTTCTAGGTACATAAATATTTTTCTTATCCTCTAACGCTTTCATTATAATGTTTTTAGTATCAATTTCTGAGTTATAAGATACATATATAAAAATATCATTACTTTGTAAATAGAATTCACTTTGTATAAATTTATTATATATTATCTTATCAGATTTTATTTTATTATCTAAATCCATTTCATTTCGAATTTTTAATATTCTTTTTCTTAATTCTTTTTTTTCCTCTATTAAATTCACTCTATATACGCCCCTTAAAAAATAATTTCTATTTAAAATATTCAAATATATTAACTACCTATATTTTGTTATACATAAGTATATCCAAAACTTATTACTTAAACAACTAAAAAAATATAATATATATTGCAAATTTAGATGTTCAGTAGAAAATTTACAGTTATTTAATTTATTAAACATTTCTTATTGCAATATACATACCACATACGCTTAAAAAAATTTACATAAACTTTTTCTTAGGTTTATATTTAATAAAAAAAGCTTTAATTGTATAATCTATTTAATATATATCTTCTAATTAAGTTAATACACTTATAATTTTTTATTTAATTTTTATAGAAAATATATATCTGTATTAATATTATCTAATTAGAATAATATATATAATAAATTTTCTATATAATCTTTTCACTATTGGAACTTATATAGAAACTAATAAAGGTGGGGCAATAAATGAGCAAATTAGAAGAAATAATGCAATACAATAAACAATTTGTAGAGAATAAAAAATATGAAGAATTCATCACAACCAAAACACCAAAAAAGAAAATGGTTATATTATCCTGTATGGATACCAGATTAACAGAATTATTACCTAAAGCTATGAATATAAAAAATGGGGATGCAAAAATAATAAAAGATGCAGGTGCAACTGTAATGCACCCTTTTGGAAGTGTTATAAGAAGCATACTAGTTGCAATCTACGAATTTGATGCTGAAGATATTTTTGTTGTAGGACATCATTGTTGTGGTATGAGTAATTTAGATACAAAAAGTCTTGTTAAAAAAATTATAGATAGGGGTATTTCAAAAGAAACATTGTCTTTATTAAATAACTCAGGAATAAATGTTGAAAAGTGGCTTCATGGATTTGAATCTGTTGAAGATTCTATAAAAAAGAGTGTAGAAATGATAAAGAGTCATCCTTTAATTCCTAATAATATAAGAGTACATGGTTTAATTATGAGTCCTGAAACTGGTGAAATTGACATAATTGTAAATGGTGATATTTAAATTATATTTAATATAAATTTATCTACATAAAATGCATTTAAATTTAAAGCTATATTTTAACACAGTATTAATACTATAATATAAAATTAATTAATCAAAGATTCCTCTTTAATAATAACTTTAAAATAAAAAGTTAGATTATCCAAAATATTATATTTTATTAAGATAATCTAACTTTATATTATTATTTTTGTTATATCTTTTAATCTATAAAGAACTTTATTTAATATACACTAAACTTTACAATCCTCAAAAGAAATTCTTGGTTTTTTAAAAATAACATCTTTTTTTATACTATAATTCTCTTTATCTATAGTAACTCTATAAATATTAGGACAGCCTTCCTCTCTCCACTTTTTCATATAATTTATATTAGCTTCTGTCTCATTATAATAATTTTCATCATAAAAATCTGAAAACTCTAAATATGACAATATACTATTTATATCTAAAACTAATTCTTCTTTATTTATATTTTTAAATATTGGAACAAAAAACCTTAATGGTATTTCATAATTATATATACCCTTTATCTTTTTTCCTTCCATTATAGCTCTTTTAAATAATAAATTATTTTCGTCAATACTTTTAATCTTTAATTTAAAAACTATTTGTTTCTTTTTATTTTTTTCTAATTTAACTTTAATCATCTATCCACCAACTATCACAACAATAAAATTCTATAAATATATTTTATCATTCAAAATAGTCTCTGTCTAAATTTAGTACTATGTATAAATAGAATTCTTAATATTATGAACGATTTTATTCACTAACACTCATAATTTTTAATGGTAATGCTAATAATACAGCACCTCCAACAATATTCCCAAATGTTACCCAAAATAGATTTTTTACTATTAAAGCTAATGGTAAACCACCTGATGAAAAATATCCTACTGAGAAAATTCCCATATTAGCTATGCTATGTTCAAATCCTGCAATAACAAAACCAAACACACACCAAAACATCATTATAAGTTTTCCACTTTCTGATTTTAACCTTATTGTTGATAATACACCTAAACATACTATGAAGTTACATAATATTCCTCTTAAAAACATATCCATTATTGGAAGATGTAATTTTATTTCTACTATCTTTGCAACATAATCTTTAATCAAATTCATAGATGCACCACTTTTTACAAAAATGAATGATAAAATTATTGCTCCTATAAGATTTCCTAAATAACTTAATCCCCAAACCCTTAAGACCATTTTTAAAGTACATTTTTGGGTATAAAAACCCATTCCCATAACTAAATTGTTACCTGTAAAAAGTTCTCCTCCTAGAAAGACAATTAATGCTAATGCTATTGAAAATGTAGCTGCAACCATAATTTTTGAGACTTCTGGATGATTATTAATTAAAACTGCTCCAGTTGTATAGGAAAGTATTATTGCTACTACTAAATAAAAACCTGCAACAATTGCTCTAGTAAGATATTTAATCGTATTATCTTTTGATAAATTATATTTGTTTTTTGCCGAATTTGAAATAATGTCCATATCACTAATATACATCTTTTTCTCCTTTACTCATTTAAATATATTTTAAGATATACATAAGTTATATATGTTATTATTGTTTGTCCACTTTAAACATTACACTGTAATTATAAATGTAAACTATATTGTAACTCTTATTATATATAACATTATATTATCTTAAGTTTTTATTAAAAACATGGGTAAAAATAGGCAAATTATATTCTCTATTTATAATAATTAAACTTATTAAGTTAATAATTTTTTTACCTAGATGATTAAAAGTCTATGTAATTCTAATTCGATAGTATAATATAGATACTCATTTTCTATATTAATCAAATTAAAAATTATAAGTATATTCACTTAATTAGAATATATATTTAAGACGCTTTAATTAGGAATTATTTCAAATTTTGTTCTATCTATTTATATAATACCTTCTTAAATTCTAAAAATAATATTGTTAATGTTTTAACAATATTATTTTAATATAATTTATTAAATTCTTCAATCCATTAAATTATTTTTTTGTAATTTAATTATTTTTGTGCGTATTTTTTATTTATTTCGTTTTTTAAACATTTATAATAATCTTTTTAATAAAAATATGCTATATTAAACATCATATTAAATACGTATTTAAAACTATTATTGAAAACTTATATTTATTTTGGTTATTATTGTTAATATATATACAAACAACTTTTTTCATTCAATATAAATACTCCTTATTGTTAAATATATCCGAATCCCTTTATAAAAAATACCCATAAAAATATGGTTATCACTGCAAATGCAGAAGTAAATACAACAAGTTGTCCTGCTAATTCACTATCGCCATCCATTTGTTCTGCCATAGTAAATGATGATACTGCTGTTGGTGCTGCAAGCATTATCATTATAGTTGCAAGTTCTATTTTTCTAAATCCTAAAATTATAGCAATAGGTATAAATATACCTGGTATTATTACCAAACGTCCAATAATACCTATTATTAGCTGTCTTGTATATCCTTTTATTTTATTAAATTTAAATGATCCTCCCAATACAACAAGTGCTAATGGTGTTGCTACTTTTGATAGATCACTTATTGTTTTTTCTATTACATTAGGTAACTTTATTCCATTTAACATAAAAAATATACCTAGCAATGAAGAAACTATAAGTGGATTAGTTATTATACCCTTTATAGTCTCTTTAAGATTAATCTTTCCACCTCTAAAAATTTCTAAAACAATTACTGCTAAAAAATTAAACATTGGTACAATTATAGCGATAAGCAATGAAGGGACCCCTGCGTTTTCCTCACCAAATAAAGATAATGTAACTGGCAATCCAAAAAGTACAAAATTACTACGAAAAATAGCTTGTACTAATACTCCTCGTTTCCTGTTCTCTTTTTCTATTATTGGTACAATAAAGCACATACTTATGCAACTTATCAATATGGTACTTGGTGCAAAAATTACTAATTTAAGATTAAATACACCATCTAAATTAGTTTTATATACATTAAAAAATAATAATAAAGGTAAAAAAGTTTTAAAGGTAACTTTGTTCATAACCTTCAACGTATGATCATCAAATAAGTTTATTCTCCTAATAAAATATCCTAATGTAATAGTAATAAATAATGGCAACACTACATTAAGTGATAAAATAATATTTTCCATTTTTCTCTCCTAATTAATCTCTAGTATAATCTGGATTTTACAAAATTAATTGTAACATATCTTATAATTACCATTTATTATTATAAAACATTGAAAAACTATTAACTACATTTTGTCCTATATTATATATAAAATTATTTTATAACATATAAAAAAATTGCTAAGCGACTGTGGAGCGTCGATTTTTTTTAGCCATGCACCCTTTCCAAACGTAGTGCAGGAATAATTGTGTGGCCTGATTATTTTTTATTCTTTAGGTTTTATTTCTTAATCTTTAAGAAATAACATAATATAAGTTATCTACATATTTCAAAAAATATAATTTCCTAAAGAATAAAAAAATCACCATATTAAATAACTTTTATTTAATATGGTGATTCGTTGAATATACTATATTTAAAATTAATCTATATTAGGCACATTCAAAAAAATAGTAGACCAGTATGCTAGTCTATTTTGTATGATACTGCGTCAGCAAATTTAGCTAATAGCTCGCTATTAACTAAATTTACTTCCTTGTCTGACGCAAAATATACAACGCCTCTTTGATCTATTATTTTATTTCATGTGCCTTATATTTACTTAAAGTCTCTTTAATGAAGGATGAAATTTCTTCAATTCCACCATTTTTATTAGATTCTATATTAATAACCATTTTAGGTTCATGTAATGAACATCTTAAAATAAACCATCCATCACCTAAATTTTTGTTACATACGACTCTTATACCTTCTTTATTGTTTTTATCCAATTGCATATTTTCATTGCTGTCAACTACATTAGTAACTTCATTTAATATATTATTTGAAATTTCTTTGTAGTTTTGTTCTGATAAATTTATTCTTATTTCCTTTTCTTCAACTGGATGCTTTAAAGTTGATATTAAGTCTTCTATACTTTTACCCTCTGTTTTTAATTTTGCTACTTTTATCAATATTTTAGCTATTAAATAAGCTCCGTCATCTAAAAAATAATTTTCTTTCATTGCCGCATGTCCAGAGGTTTCAATTGCTATATGGCATTCTTCACCTTCATTATTTAATCTTACTGCCTCATTTATAACATTCTTATACCCTTTTTTAAATCTATGATATTTTCCACCTAAACTTTTTATAAAGTCACCTAAATGATCTGATGCTACTGAATCTGTTACTATGGTTGTTTTTTCATGTTCCTCTAATACAATAGCTGAAATTACTGCTATAAGAGAATTTCTATTAATAGCATCACCATTTTTATCTACTAAACCTGCTCTATCAACATCAGTATCAAAGATAATACCTAAGTCACAATTATTTTTAAGTACAGCATTCTTTATAGACTCCATAGCTTCTTTATTTTCTGGATTTGGAATATGATTTGGGAACATTCCATCTGGATCTATAAATTGACTTCCGTTTGTATCTGCTCCTAATACATCTAAAACTTTTTCCTTAAAGAATCCTCCTGCTCCATTTCCTGCATCAACGATAATTTTTAATCCCTTTAATGGTGTATTAAAATCCTCTTTTGAATTAACACCTTCTCTTATTTTTTGCACTAATATTTTAGAATAATCATCAATTAAAGGTTTTATTGTAGTCATTCTTCTTACTTCAATATCCCTTATAATAGTATTATCTTCTTTATCTATTTCCTCACATGCTAGGTCTAAAACTTGCTTTATATCACTTTTTTCAAGACCACCTTCTTTGGTAAAAAACTTAATTCCATTATAATAATACGGAAGATGGCTTGCTGTAATCATTATAGCTCCATCACATTTATATCCTTCCATAACTGTTGTCATAAACATAGCTGGTGTAGTACTAATATTACAATCGTATACACAAACATTATATCCAACTAGAGTTTTTATAATTGAATGCTTAAATCCACTTCCTGTTAGTCTAGAATCTATACCTACTGAAATTTTTAAATTATTTATTTTTTTTCTGTTTAAAAGCCATTTATAAAAACCTTTAGTTATAGCTTTTACTTCTTTATCAGTTAAATTTATTTCTTGAAAATCATTTTTTAATGCAATCCCTCTAATGTCAGTTCCATTTTGTAAGTTATATAAACAGTTATTGTCCATGTCTTCCTCCCCCTATTTACTAACCCTTAATATTATATTAATAGATTATCATATTTTTTCTTTAATATTACAATATAGTAATATTTTACATTTTTAAATAGTAATGATATTATACTATAAAATTATTTATTTTTATATCATTAAAATAATATTTTATAAAAATTTTATTCTTTAATATTATTTATACCTATTTTTTAAGTACATTCTGATATAGTTTATCCAAGAATTTAAATTTTTATAATTATTTTTAAAAAAAGAGCCAGACATTTTAATTAATTAAAATATCTAGCTCTCTAAACTCTCTTAGATATATTTTTTAATCTTTTAGATTAACATATACTTTTTATTATTCTACAGTAACTGATTTAGCTAAATTTCTTGGTTTGTCTATATCGCATCCCTTAGCTTTAGCTACATAATATGATAATAGTTGAAGGGCAGCAACACTTAATACTGGTGCAAACATATCCATAGTTCTTGGAATATAGATAACTTCATCTAAAACTTCTTCTAATCCCTTAGTTCCTTGATAGCAAACCCCTATTACTCTAGCTCCTCTTGCTTTAATTTCAACGATATTACTTACCATTTTTTCTTTTAAAGCTTCTTGAGTTAATAAAGCAATTACATTTGTTCCATCTTCAATTAATGCTATAGGACCATGTTTTAACTCTCCACCTGCATATGCTTCAGCATGAATATATGATATTTCTTTAAGTTTAAGTGATCCTTCTAATGCGACTGCATAATCAAGACCTCTACCTAAATAAAATACATCTTTTTCTTCATGCATTTTTTCAGCTATTGCTTTTATCTTATCTCTATCTTCTAAAACTAGTTCTACCTTTTCTGGTAAATCTAATAATTCTTCTTTTAATTTTTCTAATCTATCACTCTTTAATCTTCCTAATATTTTAGCAAATGTCATAGCCATCATATACATTCCAATTATTTGAGTTGTATAAGCCTTAGTAGATGCAACTGAAATTTCAGGACCTGCTAATGTATATAATACATGGTCAGCTTCTCTTGATACTGAACTTCCAACTACATTAGTTAATGCTATTATAGTAGCTCCAATATTCTTACTGTTTCTTAAAGCTGCTAATGTATCTGCTGTTTCACCTGATTGGCTTATTACAATAACTAAAGATTTATCTGTAACTAATGGATTTCTATATCTAAATTCAGATGCTATATCCACTTCTACTGGGATTTTTGCAAATGATTCAATTAAGTTTTTACCTACAAGTCCAGCATGATATGCAGTACCACAAGCTACTATAAATACTCTATCTGTATTTTCTAAATCTTCTTTAGTGATTTTTAAATCATCTAAAAGCATACTCTTTTCCATTGAAATTCTACCAGCCATAGTATCTCTTATAGCTCTTGGTTGTTCATGAATTTCTTTTAGCATGAAGTCTTCGAATCCACCTTTTTCAGCAGCATCTTCACTCCATGTAACATGATAAACATCTTTCTTTATTTCTTTTCCGTCTTCAGAATAAAGTTTAACCCCATCTTTTGAAAGAACGGCTATTTCATGATCTTCTAAAAGATATACATCTCTTGTATAACTTAATACTGCTGGAATATCTGATGCAATAAATGATTCATCTTTTCCTAAGCCTACAATTAAAGGACATTCTTTTCTTACTGCTATTAATTTATCTGGTTCATCTTTGCTCACAACACCTAAAGCATAACTTCCTTCAAGTCTCTTAAGTGTTTTTACAACAGCTTCAAACAAATCCCCTTTATAGTAGTAATCAATTAAATTAGGAATTACTTCTGTATCTGTTTCAGATTTAAAAGTATATCCTTCTCCCTTAAGCCATGTTCTTAATGTTAAATAATTTTCGATTATTCCATTTTGAACTACAGCAATTGTTTCCTTGCTATTTAAATGTGGATGTGAATTAGCATCTGATGGTGCTCCATGAGTTGCCCATCTTGTATGTCCTATTCCCATATTACCTTCAACAGGATTTTCCTTTATATTATCTGCTAAATTAGCTAATCTTCCCTTAAACTTTCTTACTTCAATATCTCCATTATTAACGACAGCCACTCCTGCTGAGTCATAACCTCTATATTCTAATTTTGATAATCCATTAATTAAAAATGAAGTAGCTTTTCCACTTCCTAAATATCCAACTATTCCGCACATATAAAAATCTTCCTTCCTTACTTTTATAATATTTTTTAACTTCTTTTATAATTTTGTCCTAACTTATAATAAAAAAGGGCATAATAATCCTAGGACCCAAAAATTTATAAAATTTTGAAGGTTTTAACACCAAACTGAATTTGTACTATGAATCACTTCATAGTTTTGTCAGTCGTTAACGGTAGTGCAAATACCGCGGGGCATCCGCCGAAGTTTCGATACTCCCCAACCTCGTCAACTTAAGCTACATTTTAAATTTATCATTTAATAATACTTTATAATACTATCTTTATTAGTTTATCCAATTTAAAAATTAAATAATAATTTTTCGGATAATATTATCACTTAAGTTCTGGCGCTTCTTATTTATTTTTCGTCATTTTATTTACTATAAAATCACCTCTTTTTCTATTTACTTTATACCCATGATTTATTTTATCATATAATTTGGTTTTGTCTATATTATAATATATATATTTTAGCTAAAAATTCCACATTTTTTAATAAATAAGTCGAATATAAATCTGTTAAATCCCTTCCCTCTATAAATTAAATTAGTAAAGGTACCGTATTGATTAGTTAGTATCATATAATCAATATATAAAAATCTACGCAAAAACAAAAACCATGCATCAACTAAGAAAACAAATTCCCCCTATATGCATGGTTTTCATTCATAAAAATTTATAAATATCCGTTTTGCAATATTCTCTTTTAATTTATATGTACTTTATTTTACCCAAGCCCCATTTGAATTTAATTTATATCCACTAACTATTGTATCATATGCCATTTTGCCATTTGACCAACAATAATACCAATTTCCATGATCATATATCCAGCCTGTTTTCATTCCTCCATCTTTGCCTAGATAGTACCAATCACCAGAATCATTTATCCAACCTATCTTCGCATTACCATTTCCTCCTAAATAATACCAAGTTCCAGAGTCATATATCCAACCAGTTTTCAGTTTCCCATCTTTACCTGCATAATACCAGTTTCCATAATCATATATCCAACCAGTTCGCATTTTGCCATCCGTACCTAAATAATACCAATTATTATCATTGTTAAGCCATCCTAATGCATTCACTCCAGAACCTCTCCAATAATACCAAAAGCTATCTTTTTGATACCAATATCCTCCGTTATAAATTTGTGATATACCACTTTCCTTATCATTATTATAATCAACATAACTAGTTGATGAATTATAATAACTATATGGTACTGATGGATACGCTGAATTATCCCAACTAAATCCATTATTCTTCAAAAATCCATCGCTTTCTAAAAGATATTTGTCTCTTACTACATTATCATTATTAGTTATATCTAAGTGATACCATTGTCCATTAACTTTAACTAGATTCCAAGCATGTCCAGTATTATTTAATGTTCCTATTACTATTCTAGATTGTATTCCAGCAAGGTTAAACATTTTATATGCAGTCATAGCATATCCTTGACAAATAGTTTTACCTGTTGTTAATGCAGAATATACATTATCTGATTTAAGTGTATCATCATATTTATATATTTTTACTAGATAATTATTTATTGCTACTACCTTATCAATATCACTCATATTTTTATCTATTAAATTATTTACTATTCTTTTTAATTCAGAATTTATGTATTTTTCCTGTTCAGAAGTTGTTCTATACGTTACATTAACCTGTTCTTCTGCCCCTCTAATTAAAATCCTATAATTACTAACTGATCTTTCTAAATAATCATCTTTTTTACAAGCTGCCTCAAATACATCTTTAATTTTATTACTATTATCAATGTCATTTCCATTATAATAGAGCACAAAATCAGTATCCCAATTTTCCAAATGGTTATACATGCTATTTTCTAATTCTTGAGCATTATTAACTTGTTCAGATGCAAATACATTAACACTAGCAGAACTTACTATAACTAACGAAAGTATTAAACTCTTAAAAATTTTCTGCATTATTTTTTTCCTCCTCAGTAAAAAATATATACCATTAATATGACCATTATAACATGTCCTTTCATACAATATTAGCCTATTTTATACATGTAATATATATATTCATAAGTAAAAAAATCCACACAATACTATTAATTACTTAAATAGCATTATGTGGGTTTATAAAATGTTTTATTTCAAATCATATCTTCGTTATTTAGTTAAATCTATATATTTAAATTAACTTCTACTCCGTAATGATCAGATATTACATCTTCATTTATTCCATTAAATATTACTTTAGAAGTTTTAACCTCTACTAACTTATTTGATAAAATTAAATCTAATCTAAGTTTTTCTTTATTCTCATCCCAACCATCAATCTTTCCTTTTACAGTAACACTAGAACTTACCTCTTTAGCTAAATTAAAAGTATCTATTAATCCGCTATTAAGTAAATAATCATATCCTTCACCTTTTATAAAAGCATTATTATTAAAATCTCCCATAAAAAAAGTCAACCTATTATTATCTACAGTTTTTATAAGATTTTTTACTTGATTTTCAAATGGTTCTTCATCATCATTCCACCATCCCAAATGGCATGAATAAAAATCTACCTCTTGACCATCATAATTAATTGTCATTTTAATAATTTTTCTTGCTTTCCAGTATAAGATATCTTTACTTTTTGTAATGAAGAAAGACTCTGTGTTTAAAATGTTTCTTTTAGTAAATATAGCTATACCCTCTTCATAAACATCATATCCTATATGAGAAAAATCCCAATAGAAATCATATTTGTTTTTACTATACTTATCTAATTCTTGTTTTAATATTACTGCAAAATTATCTTTTTTTAATTTTGTATCTATTTTTTCTTCACTTAATGATTGACTAACTTCTTGAAGAGCTATTACATCATAATCTTTTTCATTTATTATTTTCGCTAAATATTTTATTTTATCAAATTGATTGTCTTCCTGCCAAGAATGACAATTTAAAGTTAATAACTTCACTCTACTACACTCCTAATATATCTTGAATATTTGACTTTAATACATCTGCTTTAGGACCGTATATAGCTTGAATTCCATTATCTTTATGCACTAATCCAAGAGCTCCATTTTTCTTCCATTCATTTTGGTCAGCAACTAATTCTTTATTTTTAACGGTTACTCTTAAACGTGTCATACATGCATCAACATCAACTATGTTTTCTTTCTCTCCTAATAATGAAATAATCTTTACAGCTAGTTGATCTCCTACTGAAGTAGACTTATCTGATTTTACTGTTTCTTCTTCACCTTCTGATTCTATATAATTACCTCTACGTCCTGGAGTAGCTATTTTAAATTTCTTTATTAAGAAATTAAATGTAAAGTAATTTAATAAGAAGAACACTACTGCACTAATAGCAAAGTTAACTAAATCCATTGTTAGTCCTGCTTTAACAAACATAGGAAGACGAGTTGTAAATTCTACAAATCCAAAAGCTTGTATTCTTAAATTTATTATATCAGCTAATGCAAATCCAATACCTGTTATAACAGCATATACTCCATAAAGTATTGGAGAAACAAACATGAACATAAATTCAATTGGTTCTGTAACTCCTGTTAAAAATACTGCAAGTCCTGCTGATAAAAACATTGATTTATATTTATGCTTCTTATCATCATCAACATTTTTATACATTGCAAAGGCAACACCTATTAAAGATGCACTTGAAAGAATTACTTGTCCACATTTAAATCTTGCTGGTGTAACTGTTGCTAATAAATTATTATATGCACTTATATCTCCAGACTTCTTTAAGTTAATTAAATCTGAAATCCATGCAAACCATAACGGTTCTTGTCCTGCTATTACATGCCCTGCATTTGTTCCTGATAATACTGTATATGCTCCACCTAGTTCTGTATAATTTACTGGAATAGTAAGCATATGATGTAGTCCAAATGGTAATAGTAAACGTTCTAAACAACCATAAATAAAAGGTGATAAAATTGGTGCTGTATCCTTAGATGTTGCAAGCCATATTCCAAAAGAATTTAATCCATATTGTGCAAATGGCCAAAAAATTGAAAGTATTAAAGCTGTAACCACAGATCCTACAATAACTACAAACGGAACAAAACGTTTACCATTAAAGAATGATAGTGCATTAGGTAACTTACTGAAGTTGTAATACTTATTATATAATGTAGCTCCTAAGAAACCTGAAATAATTCCAATAAATACGCCCATATTTAATGCTGGTGCACCAAGTATAGATGTAAAGTAATCTGCTACTACTAATTTTTGTCCAAATAATGAAGTAACTGTTGCTGTTTTATCTCCAAGCATTGCTGAACTAACTCCAAAAACTGCTCCTGTTACACGATTTGTAAGTATAAATGCAATAAGTGCTGCAAATGCTCCCCCTGCACGTTCTTTAGCCCATGAACCTCCAATTGCAACTGCAAATAGAATATGTAAATTACCTATAATTCCCCATCCTAGATCCTCTACAACTCTTGCAATGGTTTGCATAAGAGACATGTCTCCAAACATCCCAATTAGTTTCCCTGTACATATCATTAATCCTGCTGCTGGCATTACTGCAACAACAACCATAAGTGCTTTTCCAAATTTTTGCCAAAAATCAAATGAAAAAAGTTTTCCTTTTTTTGCTTCCATTTTTTATTCCTCCTAATTTTATAATTGTTTAATTTTTCTTAGGCATTAACTCATATTTTTTCAATACCCTTTTACCATAATTTAAAATATATTTATTTAGGCACTAGAAAGAAAATAACAATTCAAAGATATGACGTATATTTTTTGTCAGACAAGGAAGTAATTTTAGCTTATAGCTGGCTATCAGCTAAAATTACTGACTCAGTATGGCATAAAATAGACTAGCATACTGACTTGTTATTTTTGGGATAGTGCCTTAATTTTATATAATCTTGCTTCCCACGGTTTTAATAAAATACTATTTGTATCCTCATGTTTATCTACTTTATAATTTGATAAAATTAAACCTGAGTAATTCAAAGTTTCTTTAAGATACTTAAATTCACTTTGATTATTTGAAAGATTACATATTATTATGTACTTATGACCATTAAATTCTCTTAAATATGAATAAATATTTTCATCTTCCTCTAAAATAAGTTTGTATTCACCATATGTTAAAGTTTCACTATGTTTTTTTGTATCAATTAGTTTTTTATAAAAATTTAATACTGAATTTGAATCTTTAAGTTCTGTTGATACATTAATTTCTTTATAATCAGAATTTATTCCAATCCAAGGTTTAACCTTAGAAAAACCTGCATTTTCTGTAGCATCCCACTGCATTGGCGTACGTGCATTATCCCTTGATGTTGACCAAACATGCTTCATTGCTTCTTCTTTAGAATATCCTTTTTGAATATTCTCATTATAAACATTGATGCATTTAACATCGTTATATTCAGAAATGTCACTAAATTTAACATTTCTCATACCCAACTCTTGTCCTTGGTAAATAAATGGTGTTCCTTGTTGCATAAAGTACATTAAAGCAAAAGCTTTAGCACACTCTGTTCTAAATTCTTCATCATTTCCACATGTTGATATAACTCTAGGAATATCATGGTTTTCTATAAATAGTGCATTCCAGCCTACCCCATTTAAATTGTTTTGCCATTTGGTTAATGCCTTTTTTAAAGCTTTAACAGAAAATTTTGTATCTGATTCCCATAAAGTAAGATGTTCAAATTGAAATACCATATTGAACTTTCCATCTTGTTCTCCAACCCAAAGTACTGCATCTTCAGAATCAACTCCATTAGCTTCGCCCACAGTCATTATGTCATACTTACTAAATGTATTATTGTAAAGCTCTGCTAAAAACATATGAATACCTGGAAAATTCATATGTTTATCAAATGATGAAACATATCTTTCCTTATTAGGATTTGGCATATCTTCAAAAGTTGGATCTTTCTTTATATGACTTATTGCATCAACTCTAAACCCATCAATACCTTTATTTAGCCACCAATTTATCATTCCATAAATTTCTTGTCTTACTTCAGGATTTTCCCAATTTAAATCAGGTTGTTTTTTAGTAAAGAGATGCAAATAGTATTCTTTTGTATTTTCATCACATTCCCAAGCTGAACCTTTGAATATACTTTCCCAATTGTTAGGCTCTAATCCATCTTTACCTTCTTTCCAAATATACCAATCTCTTTTTGGATTATCTTTAGATGATTTTGATTCAATAAACCATGGATGTTCATCACTAGTGTGATTAACAACTAAATCAATAATTAATTTCATATTTCTTTTATGAGTCTCTGATAATAATTCATCAAAGTCTTCCATAGTTCCGAATTCTTGCATTACATCTTTATAATCACTTATATCATAACCATTATCATCATTAGGTGATTTATACATTGGACATATCCAAATTACGTCTATTCCCAAATCTTTTAAGTAATCCAATTTAGATATTATTCCTTGAATATCACCAATTCCATCACCATTAGAATCATTAAAACTTCTTGGATAAATTTGATATCCTATTGCTTCTTTCCACCAAATTTTTTTCATTAAAAATGTTCTCCCTTCGCAATCGATTGCACGCATGTAGTCGATTTAATGCAACTTTTTCTGTATGTTAATAGTATTATATATATTTTTTGTATTAAATGTTATTTTATTGATAACTACTGTACTCAGTGTATTCTTTATATTTTAAATTATATCAACTATAGAAACCTATTACAAAACGTTTAAGGTTAATTTATAATAAAAATTATATATTTTGCTTACGTTTTCATAGTGTTTTCTCTCGTTTACATATTTTTTCGCAAACGCTTGCACAAAATTATATATAAAACCTATATTATTAATTTTACTATTAAATTTATTTTAGTGATTCCCTTTTTATTAATTTAGTATCAACTATATAATGATTTAACTCTAACTCTTTATTTTCTAATGAATCTATTAATAATTTACTAGCATAAAATCCTAATTCTGAAGCATTTATATCTACTGATGCTAAAGGAGGATCTTGAAATTCTGCTAAGTGAGTATTATTAAATCCTATTACTGATATGTTATTAATCTTAATTTCTTTAAGAGTTTTCAATACTCCAAAAGCCAAAATATCATCCTCTGCTATTATAGCTGTTGGAACTTTATTTTTTAGTAACATATCTGTTAAATTAGCACCTTCTTGTTCAGTAAATTCTTTCCCTATAATTAAATGATTTTTATTAATTTTAACACCATTAATTTCACATGCTACTTTAAATCCATTTACTCTATCCTTAGTTACATTCCATTCTTCTTTTGCTCCTATAAAAGCTATATCCTTATGGCCTTTTTTAATTAAATCATTTACCAAATCATAAGTAGCTTTAAAATTGTCATTATCCACCCATAATATACCTTCAGACTCTTCAGGTCTTCCAATAATAACAAATGGAAATCCTACTTCTTTTAAATATTTTACATTAGTATCATTAATTTTAGATCTTAATAAACAAATTCCATCCACTAAATTACTATTTATAAAATCCTTTACATGTTCTATGTCTGTGCTATCATCTTGACTGAATGCATATGATATATAATAATTCTTGCTTTGAGCATATAGACTCATCCCTCTCATAGCTTGCATAAAGAACGGATTTTTTAATAAATCTTGTGCTTCGTTTGGAAGTATTATTCCTAATATTCTTGTTTTATTATTTGCTAAGCTTCTAGCTATCGCATTAGGTTTATACTTTAATTTTTTTATAGCTTCTCTAACTTTTTCTTTAGTTTCTTGACTAATTTGTTTGCTATCAGATAGTACCCTAGATACAGTAGATGGCGAAACATTTGCCTCCTTAGCAACTTCTTTTATTGTAACCTTCATATTTCCTCTCCCATAATAAATTTATTCTCTATACTTTTTATTAAAATTTCTTTTTGTTGCCTATTTAATCTTTTTATTTCATATTCCCTTTTCATAGCATCACTTTTATTATTAAATTTTTCATAATATAAAAGTTTAACTGGCCCTCTTCCCCTTGTATATTTAGCGCCTTTTCCTGATGAATGACTTTTAATTCTTTTTTCTAAATCTACTGTCCACCCAGTATAAAATGTTCCATCAGAGCATTCTACAATATAAACATAATTCATAGATACTTCCTTAAAATATATAATTTCCAACAATTTTTCTAATTAATATAAATCTTATATACATTCATAAATACTAAACTTTAAGTAATATAATAGAAACTATATAAAAAATTTTTAATATACTAATCTTAAAAATTATTATACCATAAACTCCAATATTAGATTTATATTTTTGCTTTGAAATAATTAATCTGATAATTGTTTTCTATAAATTTAAAAATTCTGTCCTAATATTTATAACATTTTATCCACAACTTTATTAATTTTTTAATAACAATTCACAAAAACTGTGCACAAAATTGAGCATAAAAAAGGACTATGTTTTAAAATAGTGTTGCTATTATAGTATAAGTGCGAACTGGCATTGGAATTTGCTTTTTAGAACTCTTAATGAAGATTTGTACAATTAATTGCTTGTCAACAACCTTTGATTGGGAGCATGCATTAATTGGACTAAGCTTTATTTTAGAGTTCTTAAAGTAAATTCCTCTGTCCATGAGCTTTATACTATAATATCAGCATTTACTAAAAACATAGCCTAACTAAAAAATTAATCTACTTTTGCTGTATCTATCCAACTCATCATTTCTCTTAATTCTTTACCCACTTTTTCTATTGGATGTTCTGCTTCTGCTCTTCTTCTAGCATTAAAGTATGGTCTATTAGTTTGATTTTCTAATAACCAATTCTTCGCAAATGTACCATCTTGAATTTCAGTAAGAACCTTTTTCATCTCTTTTTTAGTGTCATCTGTAATTATTCTTCTACCAACTTGGTAATCCCCATATTCAGCAGTATCTGAAATTGAATATCTCATCATGCTTAATCCACCTTGATATAATAAATCAACTATTAATTTCATTTCATGCATACATTCAAAATAAGCATTTTCTGGAGCATATCCTGCCTCTACCAATGTTTCAAATCCTACTTTTATAAGTTCAGAAACTCCTCCACAAAGCACTGCTTGTTCCCCAAAAAGATCTGTTTCTGTTTCATCTTTAAATGTAGTATCTAAAACCCCAGCTCTAGCTCCACCAATTCCATTAGCATATGCTAACGCGTAATCATGTGCTTTTCCAGACGCATCTTGATATACTGCTACTAAACAAGGCACTCCTGCACCTTCTGTATATGTTCTTCTTACTAAGTGTCCAGGCCCTTTAGGTGCAACCATAAACACATCAATAAATGATGGTGGAACTATTTGTCCATAATGAATATTAAATCCATGAGCAAATACTAATGCATTCCCTTTTTCTAAATTAGGAGCAATTTGCTCATTATATATCTTTGCTTGTTTTTCATCTGGTAATAATATCATTATTATATCAGCATCCTTTGATGCATTTTCAACAGTTGAAACCTTTAGTCCTGCTGCTTCTGCCTTTTGCCATGATTTACTACCCTCATACAAACCAACAACAACATCAATACCACTTTCATGAAGATTTAATGCATGAGCATGTCCTTGACTACCATATCCTATTACAGCAATCTTCTTTCCTTTTAATAAATTTAAATCTGTGTCTTTTTCATAATACATTTTTGCCATTTGAATAACCCCCTAATTATTGTTTATATCTTCCTCGCTTATTATTTGATTAATTGGTGCACCAGGTGCAACCATAGGAAAAACTTTTTTATCACAATTTATTACATAATCTATTAAAACAGGTTCCTTAGATGATATAGCTTGATTTAAAACATGATCAAGTTCACTTTTCTCTGCTACTCTAAATCCCCTAGCTCCAAACGCCTCAGCTAACTTTACATAATCTGTTTCTCTATTAAGTGTTGTCTCTGAATACCTTCCATCATAAAATAATGTTTGCCATTGTCTAACCATTCCTAAAGAATTATTATTAAGTATTATTGTTACTATTGGTAACTTGTTTTTAACGACTGTAGCTAATTCATTACAATTCATTCCAAAGCTTCCGTCCCCAGCAATATTAAATACTCTTTTATTTGGACTACCAATTTGTGCCCCAATAGCAGCCCCAAGTCCATATCCCATTGTTCCAAGTCCACCTGAACTTAAAAAACTTCTTCTATTTCTACAATTAAAATATTGAGCTGCCCACATTTGATGTTGTCCAACTTCAGTAGTTATTATAAAATTTCCGTCATTCAAATTATTTAATTTATTAAATAAAAGTTCAGGTGTTAATTCATCACAATCACTTTCTCTAAATATCTTTTTTTCCTTAATAGATTCAATAAATTTAAGCCACTCTTTATTTTCTTTTTCATCTATAATTGGTATTAATCTATTTAATACCTCTTTTAAATCTCCAACTATATAAGAATCAACTTTCACATTTTTATTTATTTCTGCTGGATCTATATCTATATGAATTATTTTAGCATTCTTAATATGGTTTTGATTACTAATAACTCTATCACTAAATCTAGCTCCTAATGTTATTAACAAATCACATTTTGTTGCTGCTATATTTGATGCTTTTGTTCCATGCATACCTATCATGCCTGTATATAGTGAATGATCAAATGGAAAAGCTGATGTACACATTAATGAAGTTGATACAGGAGAATTTATCTTTTCTGCAAAAGCTATAAGTTCATCAGTTGCTCCTGAAGAAACAATTCCACCTCCTGCATATATAAACGGTCTCTTACTATCATTTATATATTGTATTACTTCAGTTATGGCCTCTTCATTTAAGATATTCTTATCTTTGCATCTTTCTCTCGAAATTAAACTTTTGTAGACTGTTTTATTTGCAGTTATATCTTTAGGAATATCGATCAGAACTGGCCCCGGTCTTCCTTCTTGTGCTATGCAAAAAGCATCTTTAATTATCCTTTGCAAGTCCTCTACATTTTTTACAATATAGTTATGCTTAGTAATAGGCATTGTAATACCTGCAATATCTACTTCCTGAAAGCTATCTTTTCCAAGAAGTGACTTAGATACATTTCCTGTTATTGCAACCATAGGAATTGAATCCATATATGCCGTTGCAATACCCGTTACAAGATTTGTTGCCCCTGGACCTGAAGTTGCTATGCAAACTCCAACTTTTCCTGTTGCTCTTGAGTAACCATCTGCTGCATGAGCTGCTGCTTGTTCATGGCAAGTTAGAATATGATTAATTTTATCCTTATATTTATATAATTCATCATATATATTTAAAACAGCACCTCCTGGATACCCAAAGATAGTATCTACCCCCTCATCAATTAAAGACTTAATTAATATTTCAGCCCCCGTTAATAACATTTATTTCACCCCTTTACTATAAATATTAAAATTGCTTATTACATTAATTTTTTATTTCACTATATTTTAAAACATTGTTGATATTTTAGTATAAGGGCGAACTGGCATTGGAATTTGCTTTTTAGAACTCTTAATGAAGATTTGTACAATTAATTGCTTGTCAACACTCTTTGATTGGGAACATGCATTAATTGGACTAAGCTTTATTTTAGAGTTCTTAAAGTAAATTCCCCTGTCCATGAGCTTTATACTAGAATATTAACATTCACTTAAAACATAGCTTTTTATTTTAATATAGCGCCTTCACTTGCTGAAGTTACTAACTTAGCATACCTTGCTAAATACCCTTCCTTAACTTTTGGTTCTAAAAGTTTTAAATTACTTCGTCTTTCTTTCAGAATCTCTTCACTAACATTTAATTCAAGTTTTGCATTGTTTATATCTATAGATATAATATCTCCATCTTCAACTAGTGCAATAACACCACCATCCGCGGCTTCTGGAGATACATGTCCTATTGCAGCTCCTCTTGTTGCACCACTAAATCTTCCATCAGTAATCAATGCAACTGATTTATCTAAACCCATTCCAGCTACTGCTGCTGTTGAAGAAAGCATTTCTCTCATTCCTGGTCCCCCTTTAGGACCCTCATATCTTATTACAATTACATCTCCTGGACTTATTTTTTTATTAAAAATTGATTCTATTGCATCTTCTTCACAGTTAAACACTCTTGCTGGACCTTGATGTTTTAACATTTCAGGAACTACAGCTGATTTTTTCACTACAGCACCATCTTTTGCTAGATTACCTCTAAGAATTGCAATTCCACCAGTATGACTATATGGATATTCTATAGATTTAATAACATCATTATTTTTAGCATGAATTTCTGATATATTAACTTTTTGTGTTTTTCCTGTCACTGTTATACAGTCTAAATTTAAAAGATTCTTCTTTGAAAGTTCAGACATTACAGCAGCAACTCCACCTGCTGCATATAATTCTTCAATAGCAGTATCTGATGCAGGTGATAACTTACACAAATTAGGTGTTTTTGATGATATCTCATTTATAATATCTAGATTCATTTCAACCTTAGCTTCATTAGATATTGCCGTTAAATGAAGTACACTATTTGTAGAACAGCCTAATGCCATATCAACAGTTAATGCATTTTTAATACTATTTTCATTAACTATATCCCTCGGTTTAATATCATTCTTTAATAATTCCATAACTTGCATCCCTGCTTTTTTAGCTAATCTAACCCTTTCAGAAAATACAGCAGGTATTGTCCCATTTCCTGGTAAAGCTATTCCTAATACTTCGCATAAACAGTTCATAGAATTTGCAGTAAACATTCCTGAACATGATCCACATGTTGGACATGCTTTTTCTTCTAATCTTTTTAGATATTTATCACTAATTGACCCATTCTCATAAGACCCTACAGCTTCAAACATAGTTGAAAGTGAAATTTGTTTATCATTAAATTTACCTGCAAGCATTGGACCTCCACTTATAACTATGGAAGGAATGTTTAATCTAAGTGCTGCCATCACCATACCAGGTACAATCTTATCGCAATTAGGTATAAATACTAAAGCGTCAAAAGCATGAGCCTTTACCATACATTCTGTTGAATCTGCTATGAGTTCTCTTGTAACTAAAGAATATTTCATTCCTTCATGTCCCATTGCTATACCATCACAAACCCCTATTGCTGGGAACACTAAAGGAGTTCCTCCTGACATTAAAATTCCCCTTTTAACACCTTCAACAATTTTATCTAAATTTATATGACCAGGAATAATATCATTTTGAGAAGTAACTATGCCTATTAAAGGTCTTTCTATTTCTTCATCTGTTAAGCCAGCTGCCTTTAATAATGATCTTTGTGGTGCTCTATTTGCCCCTTTTTTTATAACATCACTTTTCATATAAAGTTATTCCCCCTTTTTTAGTTTTTCACAAATCAGATTTCCTGCTTGAACTGTTCCTATTAACTTTTTACCATCCGTCATTATATCTCCAGTTCTATATCCTTCTTCTAGAATTGAAACAACAGCATTTTCAATAGCTTTAGCTTCTTTTTCTAATGAAAAGCTATGTCTAAGCATCATTGCAGCTGAAAGAATAGTTGCTAAAGGATTTGCTATTCCTTTTCCAGCTATATCAGGTGCACTTCCATGTATAGGTTCATACATTCCTAGTGTACCTTCTCCTAAAGATGCTGAAGGTAACATTCCAATAGATCCTGTAACCATACTAGCTTCATCAGATAAAATATCTCCAAATATATTAGAAGTAACTATTACATCAAATTGATTTGGATCTTTTACTATTTGCATTGCAGCATTATCTATATAAAGATGATTAACTTCTACTTCTTTATATTCATTAGCCATCTCATTAACAATACGTCTCCAAAGTCTTGAGGTTTCTAATATATTAGCTTTATCAACACTTGTAAGCTTTTTATTTCTTTTCATTGAGGTTTCAAAAGCAATTCTAACAATTCTAGTTATTTCATTTACATTGTATCTTTCTGTATCATACGCACTCTTTACTCCATCAACGATATCCAATCCTCTATCCCCAAAATAGATTCCTCCTGTTAACTCTCTAACTATACAAATATCTATTCCATTTTTAACAATTTCATCTTTAAGCGGAGATTCATTTTTTAATGGTTTATATAATACTGCCGGTCTTAAATTACAATATAAATTTAAAGCTCCTCTTAATCCTAACAATGCTTGTTCTGGTCTTATTTTAGCACTAGGATTATCCCACTTAGGTCCTCCAACTGCACCTAACAATACAGCATCACTTTTCTTACATCCTTCTAATGTCTTATTAGGAAGAGGCGTACCCTCTTCATCAATTGCACATCCCCCAGCTAATAAATACTCATAATTAAAAGTGTGTCCAAATCTTTCAGCTATTACATTTAATACTTTTACCGTTTCTGCAATCACTTCTGGTCCAATACCATCACCTGGTATTACAGCTATATTATATTTCATAGTATCCCCCCCTAATTATTTATCAACTTTATAGTATTTAAATAATATTCATATCAAATTATTTATTCCTTATTGCTTATTGTTCTATTTTTTATTGCTAATATAACCTATTAAACCATTGTTATTTATAATATTTTGCATAAATTCAGGGAATGGTTCAGCATAGTACTCCTTATTTTTAGTTAAGTTTTTAATAATTCCTGTTGAAAAATCAACTTCAAGTACATTTCCATCTTCTATGTTTTTTACAGCTTCGTCACATTCTAATATTGGCAAACCTATATTGATTGCATTCCTATAGAATATCCTTGCAAATGTTGACGCTATAACACAACTTATACCTGCTGCCTTAATAGCAATTGGTGCATGCTCTCTAGATGAACCACATCCAAAATTTTTATTAGCGACTATTATATCTCCTTCTTTTACCTTATTTATAAAATCCTTATCTATATCTTCCATACAATGTGCTGCAAGCTCTTTATGATCTGATGTATTTAAATATCTTGCTGGTATTATTACATCAGTATCTATATTATCTCCAAACTTGAATACTTTTCCTTTTATGCTCATTTTTAACCCCCCTAAACTAGTTCTGGATCAGTTATCTTACCTGTTAATGCAGATGCTGCTGCAACTGCTGGACTTGCAAGATATACCTCTGATTCAACATGTCCCATTCTTCCTACAAAGTTTCTATTAGTGGTGGATACTGCTTTTTCCCCTTTTGCTAATATCCCCATATGTCCACCTAGGCATGGACCACAAGTTGGAGTTGAAAAAACTGCTCCTGCTTCAACTAAGTCTTTAATTATACCTTCTTCTAATGCTTGCAAATATATTTTTTGAGTTCCTGGAATTACTATGCACCTAATTCCTTTCTTAACCTTTTTCCCTTTTAATATATCCCTAGCAATTCTTAAGTCTGATATTCTGCCATTTGTACAAGATCCAATTACAACTTGATCAATATATATCTCCCCAACGCTATCTATTTCTTTTGTGTTATCTGGTGAATGTGGAAACGAAATTGTTGGCCTTAACTTACTTAAGTCAATTTCAAATACTCCATCATATTCAGCATCTTCATCAGCTTCATAGCCCTTCCATTCTCTAGTAGTGTGTTCTTTTAGATATTCAATAGTTTTCTCATCTACCGGGAAAATCCCATTTTTCCCTCCAGCTTCAATAGCCATATTTGCTATAGTAAATCTATCATCCATAGTAAGATATTTTAAACCATCCCCAGTAAACTCCATGGATTTATATAAAGCTCCATCTACCCCAATCATACCTACTATATGTAAGATTATATCTTTACCACTTATCCACTTCGCGGGTTTATTCTTAAGGATAAATTTTAAAGCTGATGGTACTTTGAACCAAGCTTTCCCTGTTGCCATTCCTGCTGCCATATCAGTTGAACCAATACCAGTAGAAAATGCTCCTAATGCTCCATATGTGCATGTATGAGAATCTGCCCCAATAATAACATCACCAGCAACTGCTAAACCTTTTTCTGGTATTAAACAATGTTCTATTCCCATTTCTCCAACTTCAAAATAATTCTCTATTTCCATATCTTTAGAAAATTCTCTAATGTATTTAACTTGTTCTGCAGTCTTTATATCCTTATTAGGTGTAAAATGATCTGGGACTATTGCTATTTTACTTTTACTGAATACTTTATTTACTCCGAATTTTTTAAATTCATTCAAAGCTACTGGAGTAGTTATATCATTTCCTAATACCAAATCAAGATTTGCCTCTATTAGTTGTCCAGCTTTTACATTCTCAACTCCTGCATGTACTGCTAATATCTTTTGTGTCATTGTCATCCCCATTATTTAATCAGCCCCCTTATAAATACGTTTTTTATAATATTTTTACTATATTTTAAGTGAATGTTGATATTGTAGTACAAGGGCGAACTGGCATTGGAATTTGCTTTTTAGAACTCTTAAGTAAGAGTCAAAATTTTATATTTTGCCACTCGAACTTACTCAGCGAATGTACATGAGTCGAGTTTCATTTTAGTCTTACAATTAATTGCTTGTCATCAATCTTCGATTGGGAGCATGCATTAATTGGACTAAGCTTTATTTTAGAGTTCTTAAGTAAGAATCCAAATTTTATATTTGGTTCTTCGAACTTACTCCACGAATGTATATGAGTAGAGTTTCCTATTTCAATTCTGTCCATGAGCTTTATACTACAATATCAACACTGTTTTAAAACATAGCTAATATCTTAAATATTGGTTAATTAATAATCTTCTAGTGAATTTCTTATTGTTGAGTCTCCTCTTTGAAGTGCTGTAACCCCAGTTCTTACTATCTCTTCAATACCGTACTCTTCCATAAGTTTTATTAGTGCCGATACCTTACTTTCATCACCAGTTAATTCAATAGTTAATGTGTCTGTTGATAAATCTATTATTTTACACCTAAAAATCTTAGCTGTTTCATTTATTGCAGCTCTTTTTTCATCATTAGCTTTCACTTTAATGAGTACTAGTTCTCTGTAAACAGAATTATCAGGTATAAGATTTATAACTCTTATAACATCTTCTAACTTGTTCAACTGTTTTTTTACTTGTTCTAAAACATCATCATCACCTTTAAGTGTAATTGTCATCCTTGATATAGAAGGATTTTCAGTTCTACCAACTGTTAAACTATCGATGTTATAACCCCTTCTTGAAAATAAACCACAAACCCTACTCAATACCCCTGATGAATTTTTAACCAAAACGGATAATACATATTTCCCCATTTAAGCATCCCCCTTAAAATTTGTTAAAAAAAACCACTCTTAATGATATACATCATAAGAAGTGGGGTAAATTTCTGCTTATTAAATATCACTAGGTTCTAACAAACCCTTGCATATAACGGATGCACACCGGAATATCACTTACTCAATAACTATTTGTTATCTTTCTATGATTCTGCTCAGGAGTGATAATTATAAAGCTAAAGTATCGATTTGCACCAAACATCGATTCTCTAAAAACTTTATTGCCAAATAATTTTCTCCATCTTAGCATTTATTAATCAAGAACATATTAACTTTTGCTTTTCTAAAGTTTACTCTCATAACATTCCAAAGTCAACAATTAAAGGATATTTTTACAAATATTATATATTATTTAATGTATTCAAGTTTTATTTTGATATTTTATCAATTTAAACATGTTATTTTTAATAATATTTAATTTTTATTCTTATTATATTATCATCATTCCAGTTAATCAAGCTTTTTTTTGACATAATATTAATTAAATATGTTTTAAGATAATTATCTCTAATCTGGATCTCCATAAGCTTCTCTAACATCTATCATATCAACATCTGCTAAAACTACGTCTAAATTATAGCTATAAACATTAAAATTTATATCTTCCTTTAATAATTGGGTTATTATCTCCTCCTTATCTCTTTCAAAAACTAGTTCTTCTCTTAACTTTTCTATAAAGCTTTCAATACTATATACTTCACATCTTCCTTCTTCTACTCCTAATTGTGTACAAATATTTCTTCTTGGTTCTTCAGCACCTATTTCCGTAGGATCATTATAATCATTTTTTAATATTTCATGATCTATTTTCTTTTCATAATATACATTTATATATGCTTTTAGTAATTCTAAATCATTAAAACCTTTAGCATCTCCAGTTGGCATAACTAATAAATATTCATTAAAAGGTACTATACTCATCAAACTTTACTCTCCTCTCTGAAATAACTTTTATATCAAAATTATTTATCCCCTAGTTTTAGCTTTCCTATTCCTTAAAATAAAAAAATCCATTACTTGAACTATTAGTTTTACTATTCTCATAAAGTTATTCATAGATTTAGCTGTGTTATAAATTCCGAAAAAATAAAAAAAGCTATAGATTATAAAATTAAATAATTTTATAATCTATAGCTAAGTTAAGTGCTATTTATATTTTAGATAAAATTAAATTAGCTAAGCTGTGAGCCATTTCATCTATTTCCGCTTGATCCTCACCTTCTAGCATAACTCTTACTAAAGGTTCAGTTCCTGATGGTCTTATTAAAACTCTACCTACACCATCTAATTTATCTTCTATATCCTTAATAGCTTTTATTATTTCTTCATCTTCTAAATATATGTTTTTCTTATCATTTGGTACTGTTGCATTTACTAAAACTTGTGGTAATTCTTTCATTACAGAACATAATTCCGATAATTTTTGTCCTTTTTTCTTAACTATTGAAGCTATTTGAAGTGCTGTAACTAATCCATCACCTGTTGTATTATATTCTAAAAATATAACATGACCAGATTGTTCTCCACCTAGAACATAATTATCTTTAATCATTTCTTCTAGAACATATCTGTCTCCAACTTTAGTTTTTTCAAGCTTTATTCCTTGATTTTTACAAGCAATATCTAATCCTAAATTACTCATTACTGTTACAACTAAAGTATCATCCTTTAATTTTCCCATTTCCTTCAGGTAATTTGCACATAGCATTAATATGAAGTCTCCATTTATCAGTCTACCTTGTTCATCTACTGCTAAACATCTATCTGCATCTCCATCAAAAGCAAATCCTAAATCGCAACCTTTTTTAACTACATATTCCATAAGTTCTTCAGGATGTGTAGATCCACAATTTTGATTTATATTAGTGCCATCTGGATTATCATTAATTACAAAAACATCTGCACCTAAATCTCTGAATGCCTTTACTGCTGATTTATAAGACGCTCCATTAGCACAATCTAATGCTATTTTTAGTCCTTTTAAATTATAAGGAATAGTATTTTTAGTAAACTCTGTATAATCTTCTAATGCTGCTATTTCTACTGTTTCTTTACCTAAGTTTACTCCTGTTGGACTTGGTACTCCTTCAAAATCACTTTCAATTACTCTTTGAATTTCATCTTCTAATTCATCTGAAAGTTTATATCCTTTATCATTAAAAAATTTAATTCCATTATATTCTACTGGATTATGAGAAGCAGATATCATTACGCCTGCATCTGCACCGTATTTTCTTGTTAAATACGCAACTGCTGGTGTTGGAACCACACCTAGTATTACAGCTTCTGCTCCAACTGATAATATTCCAGCTACTAAAGCTGATTCTAACATATCTCCTGATATTCTTGTATCTTTAGCCACTAATATTTTAGGTTTATGTGCACCTTCTGTTAATACATATGCGCCTGCCCTTCCAAGGTTATAGGCTACTTGGGCTGTCAATTCTGTATTAGCAATTCCTCTAACCCCATCAGTTCCAAACATTCTATCCATCTTTTTACCTCACTTTTTTTATTATCTCATATAAATTCAATTACTATATTATTATGAAATAATAGTAAATTTGCTAAATATTTAGTTATAATGATAATTTTTTATTTTATTTCTTATAATAGTATAGTATTTTTTATTGATATTTACAACGTTTTAATACTTTTGTAATTATTTCTATATATATTATTTAAGAGAGATTAAATCTATAATACACAACAGTGGCTCCAATATTTTTATTCCTTTATTTTCTCTAATATCAATTTATATCCATCACTTCCATAGTTCAAACATCTATTAACTCTGCTTATAGTTGCCGTACTTGCACCTGTTTTTTCTGCAATATCTGTATATGTTTTTTTATTTTTAAGAAGCATTGCAACATGAAGTCTTTGTGCTAATGCTTTAACTTCATTTATCGTTGCTACATCTTCAAAAAATTTATAACATTCTTCTATATTCTCAAGTTGTAAAATCCCTTTAAAAAATAAGTCTACTTCTTCACTTTTAATCTTCGAATCAACGGAACTCATATCTTCACCTCATAATTAATTATTATCTTCTATATTATAACTTTACCTATTATTCTTTACAACTTTAATCTAAAAAAGTGCTAAACTTCTGTATTCATTTCTTTACTTGATTTAGTCATTGCGTTTAAACCCTTATTTCTTATATCCTCATATATACTTTTAGTTGGTATTAACCACACTTCTCCTGTACCTCTATATACATTAACCAATCCTTCTCCACTTGTTATTGATCCAGTAATAGATTTTGATGATTTTTCTACTGAAAAATCAATATTTCCAGTTCTTAAAATTGCAAAATTCCCATCTACCTTTAAAGTATCATCAATTAATATACATTTAAATATTTCATTTTCCGGAACCGGTATCTCTAATGCTACAATTCCATTACCATATATCCTTGTTTGATATAATCCATCATTGCCGAGCAAAGCCGAAGATATATTTCTTTGACCTGCAACACCTACCTCTACACCTTCTTCACAAGCACAAAAAAGTCCATCATCTACTATTATTTCATCATCTTCTAATTCGATTAATGCAAAATGTCCAAATGACGGTTCTAGAAATATTTCTCCTGTACCCTTATAAATACTTTTAAATACAGTCTCTCCTGTTAATTTACTTGTAAGTATTTTTTTACCTAAGCCTATAACCCCTCCTATTTTGCTTTTTATATCTATATCACCTTTCATATAACTTAAAGCTCCTGGTTCTAATTTTACCTCACTATTTTCAAGTATTATTCTTATTTGTTTTAATTTTATACCACTTTTATTCATTATATTTAATCCAAATGCAGTTTCAACATCTGTTGCACCATTTAAGGAACTATATTCTAGTATTTGAAATTTTGAGTCATTTTCCATCTCAGATAACATACTTAATTTATTAGTAAAATTTAATGAACTTCTCATAATCATACTCCTTACATCTTCAAAATATTTTTATAACTTAAACTACTTTGTATTATTTATCAATTAAAATCTCTAATTTCTTACTTTACAACCTTATATCATTACAATGTACATATTTTAAAATATATATTATCATGTTCTTTATATTTTAACTAACCTTATTAATAATTAAAATATATAAAGTTTATTTATTAATTAACTAGTACATTGGGAAATTTATGTAAAAATTTTATTATATATACACTTCTAACTAGATAGTGTTAATTAAAGATATAATTTTCTATAAAAATCATATAAAAAAATTATAAATATCTTGATTTAATTAGAATATATATAATTATTTATATACTTGTGTTACATTATATAACTCTTATCTTTTACTGGACAAATTATACATAAAATTAAAAAATCTAACATTATTAATAAATAAAATGTTAGATTTTTTTATTCACTATTACTAATTTTTCAACTTAAGTTCTTCAAATAAAGTAAAAATCCTTTTATTAAGTACAGGATGCATAAGGTATGGTGCTATTTCATTTAATGATTCTAATACAAATTCTCTTTCATGCATTCTTGGATGTGGAAGAATTATTTTTTCATTGGATGAAATTACATCATCATATATAAGTATATCTAAATCTATTGTTCTTGGGCCCCACTTTACTACCCTATTTCTCTTTAATTCTTGTTCAATTTTGAGTAATGATTCCATAAGTTCTTCCGGTTCTAGTGTTGTTTCTATTTCTATAACTGAATTTAAAAAATCTTCTTGTTCTAAATATCCCCATGGCTTTGTTATTATAAATGTTGATTGCTTTGTTATTAAAATATTTTTTTCTTTTGATATTTTATTTATCGCTTCATTTAAATTATTTTCTTTATCTCCAATATTAGATCCTAAACCTATATATACTTTGTGCCTTCTTCTTTCAATCATTATTTCAACAGTATCTAAATGCTTTTTAACTGGTGCCCAAGGTTTTTTTAAGAATACCTTAACTCCATTTATTATTTTATATTCATTAAGAATAAAATCAGCTAAATTTAAAGCTACAGTCTCTATAAGATCATAAGACTCTCTTAAAAATTCTTTTTCTATCTTTTCACATAACTCACCATAATGTACTGATTTTGTTAAATTTCTTGTTCTTCCTGCTACTTTTAAATCTAAATCAAGTTCTAAAGATAATATAAATTTTTGTCCTAGTCTTTTTTCCTCTTCAAAAACTCCGTGAAAACCAAAGAGCTCTAAATTTTTTATATACATTTTATCCAAAATTCATCCATCCTATCTTCTTACAATTGCATCAGTCATTTTTGCTGCTCTTGAGTTTTCTAATACATCATGAACCCTTACAAAATCACAAGCATCTTTCATTATTCCAATAACTGTTGTAGCTACCGTACCTTCTACCCTCTCTTCTACTGGCAAATCAAGAGTAAGTCCTATCATAGATTTTCTTGATGTACCTAATAGTATTGGATATCCTAATTCTTTAAATTTTTCTAAATTGTTCATAACTTCTATATTTTGCTCATAAGTTTTTGCAAATCCTATTCCTGGATCTAATATTATATTTTTATCTTTTACTCCAGCTTCCTTTGCTAGATTTATACTTTCCTTTAAATCATTTAATATATCTTGAATTAAATTCTTATAATCTTTATTATCTCTATTATGCATTAAGCAACAAGGCACATTATATTTTGCAGCAACTATTGCCATATCTTTATCTTTTTTAAAACCCCATACATCATTAATAAGATCTGCTCCAGCTTCTAATGCTTTTTCTGCTACCTTTGCCTTGTATGTATCTATAGATATTGGAATATTAAATTTTTCTCTTATAGCTTTTATTATTGGAATAACTCTATTTATTTCTTCATCTTCCTCTACAACTGTATGTCCTGGTCTTGTAGACTCCCCACCAATATCTATTATATCTGCACCATCTTCTATCATTTTTTTTACATGGTTTAATGCAACATCAATATTATTGAATTTTCCTCCATCTGAAAAAGAATCTGGAGTAAAATTTAATATCCCCATAATATATGTTTTTTCACCAATTTTAAACTCTTTATTTCCTATTTTCATTATGTATTAACCCCCTAATAATATATATTATTATTTCTCTTTTCTTCGCTCCAATTACACTCATTTATAGCATCACAAGTAATACACAATCTAGAAAGTTTATCTGCCTTATAAATAAGATTTGAAAATCCTTTACTTTCTTTATCTCTATGTCCTAGTATTCCAAGTTTTATAAGTTTAATTTCTTCTTCATTAAACTTATATTTTTCTAGAAAATACTTTCCAACATCCCAAGAAGCTATTTCATGAGGTGTACCGTTTTCATATTGAAATGATCTACCTATATCATGTAATATTGCAGTTGTATATATAATTTCCTTTGAAAACCCTAAATTTTTTTCTAAATTTATTTGCTCTGCAATTCTTGCTACATCTAAAAAATGTTCTAAATTATGTTTGCAGAATTGTCTAGTTATCTCATATTGTTTATTCCGTTTTAAATAATATATATATTTTTCATCATTTAAAATATTGTTTACTCTATTCATAGTTTTACCGTTACAAAAAATTTATAAAGCTTCATAATAACTATTTTTATTACTTGAATAATATTATTTATTTTCTTGTAACTTCCTCCTTTCTCTTATATTAGACCGTTATCATAATTAACAATATAATTTATATCTTCCCTCATAATCTCCTTAATAATTTTGCCATTATAAGATAAATTTATTTTTAATATATTCTATCTTTTATTCATTATATTATCTACGGTAATAAATTACATTTTTAACTTCATTATAATCTCTTAAGTGAGAGTCAAAAAGTGAGAATCCAAATTTTATATTTGGTCCTTCGAACTTTCACAGAGTGCATTTTATATTTGGTTCTTCAAACTTACTCCACGAATGTACATGAGTAGAGTTTCCTATTTCAATTCTGTCCATGAACTTTATCCGATAGCTAGCATCTGTAACTTCATAACAGCTGCACGCTCCTGGATAACAATTTCTAACTCTCAGTTGAAAGCAAGTTTCACTGAGACTAAGAACTTTATTTATACTATAATATCAACATGTACTTAAAACATAGTAAAATAAAAAGGATGTCTCAAAATGATTCTATTGAATCATTAAATGAGACACCCTTGCCTATTTTTTTCTAATATTCTTTAGCTTTCTCTTCTCCACTTAACACTCTTATAGCGCCTTGTGCTAATGCTAATAACTCATCTTCTCCTGGATAAACAGTAACAGGTGCTATCCATTCAACATTTGATTTTAAATCTGGAACTAATGTTGGTGAATATGCAATTCCGCCAGTAAGTATAATTTGGTCTACTTTACCATTTAATGCAGCTGACATTTCTCCAATACATTTTGTTATTTGATAAACAAATGCTTTATAAATTTTTTCACATTCTTTATCTCCAGCTTCCATTTTATCTATAACACCTTTAACATCGTTAGTGTTTAAATATCCAACAAATCCACCTTTTCCAACTACTTTAGTATATACTTCTGATTCATTGTATTTTCCGCTAAAGCACATTTTAATTAAATCACCTACTGGAACTGTTCCAGCTCTTTCTGGTGAAAATGGACCATCTCCATCTAATGCATTGTTAACATCTACAACTTTTCCATGTTTGTGAGCTCCAACTGAAACTCCTCCACCCATGTGAACAACTACAAGATTTAGATTTTCATATCCTTTTCCAGTTTCTTTTCCATATCTCTTAGCAACTGCTTTTTGATTTAATGCATGGAATTTACTCTTCTTTGGAAGTTCAGGAACTCCTGATAATCTAGCTACATCATCTAATTCATCAGTAACAACTGGATCTACTATAAATGATGGTATATTTAATTCATCTGCTATTGATTTAGCTATTATTCCACCAAGATTTGAAGCATGTGGTCCTTGAACACCTATCTTTAAATCTTCTACCATAGCATCATTAACAGAATAAGTTCCGCCTTCTACTGGTTTAAGCATTCCACCTCTACCAACAACTGCACTTAAAGTTTTTATATCAAAATTCTTTTCATTAAGAACTTTTAATATTACTTCTTTTCTAAATTCAAATTGACCATATATTGTATCATATCTCTTTATTTCTTCATTTGTGTGTCTTAATGTTTCTTCAAATAATTCTTTTTCATCCTCATAAACACCAATTTTTGTTGATGTTGAACCTGGATTAATAATTAATAATTTGTATGCCATTATACTTTCCCCCAAACGATATTTATTTCTATTAAGCATTTTCAGCAACTAAAGCTGCTAATGCTATAGAATGTACTTTTGTTTCAAAACTATCAGCTCTTGATGTTAATATAACTGGTGCTGATGTTCCCACTAATAAACCACCATTTTTACTCTTTGATGTGTAAGTTAAACATTTATACATTACATTACCAGTCTCAATATTAGGTAGTAATATAATATCAGCTAATCCTGCTACTGGTCCTGTTATTCCCTTATGATGTGCTGCTTCTAATGATAATGCATTATCTAAAGCTAAAGGCCCATCAACTATACATCCTTTTATTTGCCCTCTATTATTCATTGTTGTAAGTAATGAAGCATCTATTGTTGCTGGCATATCCGGATTAACAACCTCAACTGCACAAACTGGTGCAACTTTTGGAATTTCTATTCCACATGCATGAGCTACTGTTACAGCATTATTTAATATTTGAATTTTAGCTTTTAAATCTGGGTAAGTATTAAATGCTGCGTCTGTTAAAAATATTAATCTATCAATTCCTTCAACTTCAAATACTGCTACATGAGACATTACTTTTCCAGTTCTAAGACCTACTTCTTTATTAAGAACACTTCTTAAAAAAGTAGCAGTATCTACTAAACCTTTCATAACCATATCAGCTCTTCCACTTGATACTAATTGAACTGCAAATAAAGCTGCTTTTTTAGTATCTGGTTCATGGATTATTTCAAATTGTGTTAAATCCATTTTTATTTTTTCTGCTATTGTTCTTATTTTTTCTTGGTCACCAACTAAAATTGCATCAGCTATACCTTTTGCCTTAGCTTCCATTACTGCTTCTAATACTGGTTCATCTTGTGCTACTGCAACTGATAACTTTTTCTTCTTTGCTGCTTTTAATTTAGATAATAAATCATCAAAGTTTTTACTCATAGTATATGCACCTCTTTATTCTATAATAAATTCGATATATTTATATTAATTTTTAATATTATTAATCTTGTATTAATTAACTTTTTATCCTTATATTTATTGTAACAAAAAAAAAATTAAAATGCTATTTTTTAGAATATTGAGACTATTCAATTATTATCTAAATTCACTTATTATACTTTCTGCAACTTTAATTCCATCAACAGCTGATGATATTATTCCACCTGCAAATCCAGCACCTTCTCCTGTTGGATATATGCCTGAAACAGTTACACTTTTTAAACTTTTATCTCTATGTATTCTAACTGGAGCCGATGTTCTTGTTTCTATACCTGTTAATACAGCATCTTCTCTTCCATAACCACTTATTTTGTTTGAAAAATCTTTAATCCCTTCTTTCAATCCTTCAACAACATAACTAGGTAAACAATTTTTTAATTCTCTAAATTCATATCCTGGTGAATAACTTGGTTTAACTTCACCTAATTTAGTACTTGGTCTATCATTCATAAAATCCCCTAAAAGTTGTATTGGGGCTTTATAATCTCCACCACCTAAATCAAATGCTAATTTTTCATAATGTCTTTGAAATTCCATTCCTCTTAAAGGTGAATCGCCCTTAAAATCTTCTGGTGAAACTGTTACAACTAACGCTGAATTAGCATTTTCTAAATCTCTTGCATGATAACTCATTCCATTAGATACTAATCTTCCCTCTTCAGATGCTGACGCAACTACTGTTCCTCCTGGACACATACAAAAAGAATATACTCCTCTTTTTAATTTTTCACTTTGATACGTTAACCTGTATTCTGCTGATTTTAATCTTGGATGATTATGAAATTTACCATATTGGCTTATATTTATTAGTTCTTGCGGATGTTCTATTCTAACACCTATTGCAAAAGCTTTAGCTTCTATTGAAATTCCTTGGTTATATAACATTTCATATGTATCTCTCGAACTGTGTCCTATAGCTAATACTAATATTTCACATTGTATTTCTTTTCCGTTCACTATTATGCTTTTTAATATGTTATTTTCATATTTTATATCTTCTAATTTGGAATTAAAATGAACCTCCCCTCCAAGTTTTATTATCTCTTCTCTTATATTTTTAACAACATTCTTTAAAATATCAGTTCCAACATGTGGTTTATTTAAATATTTAATTTCTGATGGTGCTCCTGCTTTTATAAATTCATCTAAAATATAACCACATCTATTATCTTTAATTCTTGTTGTTAATTTTCCATCTGAAAATGTTCCTGCTCCACCTTCTCCAAATTGAACGTTTGATTCCGTGTTTAATTTTCCACTTTCCCAAAATTTATTAACTGTTTTTGATCTATTATCTACATCTTCTCCACGTTCAAATATAATAGGTTTGTATCCATTTCTAGCTAATGTTAATGCTGCAAAAATACCTGCAGGACCAAAACCAACAATAACAGGTCTATTATTAAGTTTTTTATCTCCTCTTTTAAGTTCTAATTTAATTGAATCTTTTTGAAATTTAACATCTTTATCTTTTATATTAGAAAGTATTTTTTTTTCCTTATTACATTTAATATCTACACAATAATTAAATTTTATTTCATTTTTTTTTCTTGCATCTAAACTTTCTTTTATTATATTAAATTCTTTTATATCCTCTTTAGATATCTTTAACTTTTTGCATATTTTATCTTTTAAAATATCTAATCCATCATCTATATTTAAATTTAAATTGTTTATTCTTATACTCATAAAATTATCACCTATATTCCTTCATATAATTATTTTAAGTACTTAGTTAGTATAATTATAAGTTTAAACGATTATATCATAAAACGACCACAGTTTAAACTGTGGCCATTTTATACTTTCTTTTTAATAGATACATTCACTTCATTAACTGATGCTATAGAAATATTTGGACTCTCTCCATTCAAAGTAACAGTAGGTGTGTATTTAAAAACACCTTCTTGGGATATATTAGATAAATCTACTACTACCTTAATATTATTTGAGGAATATGCATTTAAATCAGATTGAGTTCCGGAAATAGTTACATTTACATTTTCTGATTTAGATTCAAGTGTAAATTCTTTATTTAAGTTAATATATTCAACATTACATGATACTTCTTTTGTTGTAGATAAATCTTTACTTACTTTATTTACTTTAATTTTTACATTTATATTTTCTTCTTTGGGTTGTACTGTTATGCCTTGTGGTAAATTCAGCTTTACATTTACTTCTGAATCTCCAGTAATATTGCTTAAATTAATTTCTTCTGTATCAATCGAAGAAAGATCTTTTAAAACGGTATTATCTCCTGTTATATGGACTTCTTTTAAACTTGATTCCATACTAGCTATTGATAATCCATCACTTAAATTTCCTGTAGTTTTTATATTAATAGGAACCACCTTTTCATTACTAACTTTAATTGATAATTCTGCTTCATTATAATTTGATGTAATTCCTGTAACTTCTTTACCACTATCATCTAGAAATTTTATATTGTATTTTTTTTGTATATCTTTATCTATTCCTTTTAAGTCTCCCATCAGTACACCTTGATTAACTTTATTAACTGCACTCTCTGGTCCTGATATAGTTACTTTTTGAGGAGATATAGTTTGGTCCTTTTTATATATATTTTCATTAAACGAAAGACTGACTTTTGATTTTAAGGCAACTTCTTTCGATATAAACTGTTCTAAATTTATTTTTAATCCCAAAAAACCGTTATTTTTTATATTAATATTGTCAGGATAACTTATAACTTGAATAGGAACTAAATTTTCTCCACTTTTTAGTGCATATGCTCCCATATCAGCTACCAATTTAAAAGATTCTGGATTAACTTTATATAAATCACTTGAAGCACCCTCTAATCTTAAATCTACAGTAAATTTTTGATCAGGTACAATCGCTAAATTAGCATCTGAAATGCTACTTTGATTTATTAATTCTACCGGTATCCCCTTTACTTCATAAGTTCTTACTGGATTCTCTACATTTGATATATAAAGCCATAAGCCAAAAGATAAACATATACACAAAAACTTAACTACTAACGTTTGATTTTTATTCCTTTTAACCATGACTTCACCCTCTCCCCAGCACTTTTAACATTCTTTTTGCTTCTATTTTCAATTATATTTAATAGTACTTTTCTTAATTTTTCTTTATCATACCCTCTTCTTAACTTACCATTTATAGCTAACGAAACTACACCTGTTTCTTCAGATACAATAATTATTAATGAATCAGAAACCTCTGAAAGACCTATGGCAGCTCTATGCCTAGTTCCTAATTTTTTATTAATTGTATTATTACTTGTTAATGGAAGAACACATCCTGATGCTGCTATTCTACTATTTCTTATGATTGTAGCTCCATCATGTAACGGTGTGTTTACTACAAATATATTTTCTAAAAGATTAGATGTTACATTTGCATCTAATATTGTTCCTGATGCAATTAAATCTCCAAGTCCTGTTTTTTGTTCTATTACAATTAATGCACCGGTTTTAGTTTCTGCTAAATTCTCAACAGCATTTACAATCTCATTAATTACAATATCTCTAGTTTCTTTATCATCTATATAATGTATATCTTCAAAAGCTGATCTACCAATATGTTCTAAAGCTCTTCTTATTTCAGGTTGAAAAATTATGATTACAGATAATACTCCAATTGTTAATGTTTTGTTTAAAATAAAATATAACATATCTAATTTTAATAAATAACTAATAGGAATAAGAACAATAATTAATACTATTCCTTTTAATAACTGTTCAGCTCTTGTTTCTTTTATAAGCATATATCCCTTATAAAATATAAATGATACTACAAGAATATCTAATATTGACCATAAAGACATAGTACTTATATTTTTCATTATTAGTGATATAAATTCTTCCACTGCCATCACCTCGCTTATTTGTCTATATAAAATTATACACTAAACATTATCCTGTTTATATATAGAGAGAATTACTATTTTATTAAAAATTCCTTATTTTTATAATAATTTTTTACTCTACTTAATATAAGTAATATTAAGTAACTAAAATTATTCTATTAAATAATGCGGAGGGATTTATGTTTAATATACCTATAAATAAAAAATCATTAAAAATTTTAATTACAATAACTATTTCTATAATTTTTCTAATAGTATTATTCACTTTATTTTTAAAAAATAAAGACTTAAATAAACTCAATCAAGTGTCTAAAAATATAGTACATTTAAATTCTTCTTTAAAATCTAAAGAAAAAGATGGTACTTTTCATTCTTCATCAGCTTGCAAATTATTGGACTCTAATAAATCTTCATTAAATAAATCTATTGTTAATTTAAGTACTTTAAAATTAAATGATAGAAATTTAGAAACATTAAAAGATCAACTTTATGATTATTCTCAATTAAACTTAAAATTATATAATTCTAGTTTAGCCATTTTAAACAATAGGAATGCTGAAAATTTTGAAAAATTATATGAAGATTTAATAAAGAGTGAAAAAGATGTTTTACTCGCTACAGATAATCTATCAAAAAAAGGATTAGTTATTTCATTTCCTAAAGAAGCAAATATATTTTTTTCAAATATAAATAGATATGTTAACCAAGTTTATAAAAGTAATAGAGAAAAGGATATTTACGATGAACAAAAGCGTGATTTTATTTATAATATGAATCACATCCTTAATAATTTTACAAGTTTACAAGATGATTTCAGACCAGCTATATCTAAAATACGAGAGGATAATAGAGATTTATCTATATTACTTTGTGATATTAACAATAAACGTTCTTCTTTTAATGATATCAAAAATAAATCTTATTCTATTTCTATACCAATTGGTGCTGATAAATGTTATGAATCATTAGAAGAAATGCTAAATTCATTTGAATCATATATAAATTCTTTAGAAAATAATATAAAAACTGAAATTAATTTACCTTCTAATAAAAAAGAAAATGTTGAAAGCTTATATGAAGATACAGCCAATAAATATTCAACTTTTTTAGAATATCTTGATGCTTTCAAAAACTCAATATCCTCATATAAAAACTAAATTGTGCATATAAGTATCTTTTTTGGCAATAATACTATTGGATTGAATCATGCCAAAGGAGGATTTTTCATGAAAAAAACGTATAGCATTTTCATAATATTTTTAGTGCTATATCTTTCCGTTATAAATACTACTGCTTATGCACAAGTATTAGGTAAAAGTTTTTATAATAATATTCTTGTTAAGAAGACAATTAATGAAATTTATTTAAATACTATACAATATCAAATACAATTTAATAAAGAAAATGAACATACTCAAGATGAACCTATTATAGAAGTATTTAGTCATGACACTCATAAACTCTATATAACGGAAGATGATATTGAATTGATGGCTAGACTAGTCTGTGCTGAAAGTATTGGTGAACCATATGCTGGGAAAATTGCTGTAGCATCAGTTGTTTTAAACCGTGCTATAAGCCCTAAATTCCCAAATACAATAAGAGATGTAATTTTACAAAAAAATGCATTTTCTTGTGTTAAAAATGGTAATATACAAGCTACTCCAAATCAATCATGTTATGATGCAGTTTATGATGCCATAAAAGGGTCTGACCCTACAAATGAAGCATTATTCTTTTATAATCCAAGTACTGCAACATGTAGTTGGATGCGTCAAACAGAAAAACAAGATATTACTACTATAGGGCATCATACATTCTTCAAAATAAAATCTTAATTAAACTTATAAAAGTACCCTCTCAAAATATTTATTTGAGAGGGTACTTTTATATTCTTTATCTTATTATTCTATAATACTCATATTATTATACAAATGTTATTCTAAAACATAACTTATTTTAAAGATTATTAATCTCTATTGTTCAAAAGTCCCTTTAATTTTTACATTTCCATTTTCTATCATTTTATTTCCATTAGCAAATACAGTTTCTATATTTAATGTATTTTCATCTACTATAACTAAATCTGCATCTTTGCCTGCATTTATTCTACCCTTATTATTTAACTTTAATATATCTGCAACATTTGATGTTATAACCCTTATAGCATCCTCTATAGGAATCTTATGTTTTATTATACTCTCTTTAACTTCTCTATATAGAGATTCTACGGTACAAATTCCAAGTCCTATTAACTCTTTTTCCTTATTAAATTTAGGCATACTTCCATTTCCATCTGATGTAAATGTTATATTAGATATTGGTAATCCTGAATCTAAAAACTCCTTTAATCCATCTGCCGCCCTTAATTCACCATTTTCCATAAACTCTAGATCACAGCTTGTAGTTAGATCTATAAATCCACCTCTTTTTGCATATTCCAATCCCTCTTTAAATAGTTCTATATTTCTATTTATATGAGTCGGAAATAATTGAGATGATGGTATTTCTGTATTTTCTAATATTCTAAATAAATAATCTAGCCTTCTTCTACCATCTCCAACATGTATGTTTACCACTCCAGACTTACTGGATAACATACCACCAACTCTTGCTTCAGCAACTAATTCAACAAAATTTTCATATGTTGGCTGTGAACTCCTGTTATCAGATATTGCTATTTCTCCAACGCCTATAATTTCTTGAACTAGCATTATATCCTCTTTAATAAATCCTGTTAAGGTCCTAACTGGCACATCATATGACCCAGTGTAACAGTAAGCTGATATTCCTTCCTCATTTAATGATTTAACCTTAGCTATTAAAGATTTAATATCTCTACAAACTCCATCAGTTCCTATACATCCAATAACTGTAGTAACTCCATATCTAGTTAATTGTGAAAGTTGAATTTCTGGTGTCCTTGTTTTGTATCCACCTTCTCCCCCACCTCCAAGTATATGAACATGAGAATCTATAAATCCAGGAAATGCGATCTTACCACTTCCATCAATAACATTTGTATCAATAAAATCATTTGGAATATTTAATTTATCATATACTCCTTCTATCTTTCCACCAGCCAATACAATATCTCTTATCCCAATATATTCGGGAGAATATACTTTAATATTTTTAATTATTGATATCAAATTATCACATCCTAGTTATTATTTTAGAGTTCTTTAGTAAATTTTCCTGTGCATGGGTTTTATACTAAAATATAAATATTCACTCAAAATATAGATATTACTTTAGTTTTCCTTAATTATTTAGGATACTTATGATGTTTTGATTAAAATAAATAGAGTTTGGAAATTTATCTTTTAATTTATTTGCATAATATAAACTTTTTTCTTTATTAGTTTCCTTAGTTAACATTGCTACATTATATAATGCATTATCAGCATATTCACCATTAGGATATTTATTATAATATTCATCATACATTTTAATCGCTTCTTCATTATTTTTAACATTTTCTAATGTAACAGCTCTATAAAATATTATATGTTCTTTCAAATAACTCTCTTCACAATATTTATATGCCTTTTGAAATTCTATATTTGCATTTTCATAATTTTTTAAGTTAAATTCATTCATAGCTTTTTCATAAAAGTTTTCTACACCTGTAGTTTTTAATATATTAATTGCATTTCTATATGTTCCCTTATCATTATTTTCAATATCATTTTCATTTACATTGTCTAATTCCGAATAAATAGTATCTAAATCATTTTTATCTAATGCTTCTTTTAATTTATTAATATTAATAGATTTTTTCTTTGTTACATCACTTACATTCTCGTCTTTCTCTTCCTTTATAGTTTCTTCTTCATTATTATCTTTTGTATTTTCTAAAGTATTATTCGGTAATGCCTCAATTGAAGGATTATTAATTTCTTTGTTAATAGTTGAAGCTTTATAAAAAGTATATGTAATTGTGATTACTGTTAATAATATAACTAATGATATTATAGAAATCCATAATTTCCGATTTGTACCTTTATATGCTTTAACCTCTATTAGTTCTTTTCTGATTTGATTAGCTATTTTAGATTTTTTATCTAAACTAAGAGCTTTTTCCATATGATTTATACACTTAATAAAATCACCTTTTTTTTGGTAACACAATGCCAATGCTGTATTTACCTTTATAGAATTAAAATCACTTTCTAAGCATTGTTGAAATATGTTTATTGCATCATCTATATTTAAATCTTTTAACTTTTTTTCTCCTAATAAATACAATTCACTTCTACGTTTATCTTCTTGTGTATCTCTTAAATAGGTTTTAGCCATACCATCATCATTAAAATCTTTGTTTATTTTCCAAACTGTAATTGCTCCATCTAAGCTTCCTTTTTGATATAATAAAATCCCTTTTAAATTTAATATTGAAGAATTTTTCAAACTATATGATAAAGCCTCTTCACATACTTCTAATGCTTTATTTATTTCTCCCGTTTGATAATATCTTATAGCTTTATCATAAAGCCTCTTACACTTCTTATCCATCCATTTACCCCCGTTATATTAGTTTTTTCTATGTAAAATATATTTAATGCTAATCATAAGAATATTATAATAACAAAAAATGTAATAATATCTTTATTATATTAACATAGTTATATTATACAAGTACTGTAATATATATCGTCTAAAAACTCCAAAAGATAATACCTAATACTCCAGAAAAAATTATTGATATTATTGGATGTACTTTTTTAGATAAAAGCATTCCTGCTATTATAAATGTAATAACTACTGACTTTATATCAACATAAGCCTCTTTTGCTAGGTTAAAGAAAGCTTGAAGTATTAATGCAATAAGTATAGGACGCATACCAAGCAATGCTGCCTTTAAAACTTTAGAATCTTTAAATTTACTTAACGTTCTAGATACTATACTAACTAATATAAAAGATGTAGTTATAACACCAATTGTTGCAAATATACTTCCCATCACCCCTGCTACTTTAAACCCTACAAATGTCGCTGAATTTATAGCTACTGGACCTGGTGTCATCTGTGATATTCCTATAATATCTATAAAATTATTTACCGTTAACCATCCATTATTATCAATGATTTCCTTTTGAATAAAAGGTATCATTGCATATCCTCCACCAAAACTAAAAGTTCCTATTTTTAAAAAAGATAAAAATAATTTTATTAATATCATTGTCTACTACACCTTCTCTCTTAAAAAAATAATTCCGTATATAGCAGAAGCTAAAATAACAATAACTGGATGTATATCAAAAATAATTAAAGCAATAAGACCTACTAAAATCATTACTAATGTATTTAAATTTTTCTTTACTCCTTTTGATAAACTTATAACTCCAAACAATACAAGCATTGGTACTGCTGCGTTTATCCCCTTAAATGCTAAATTAACAAAATAATTATCTCTAAACTGAATAAATACACTTGCAATAATAAGTATTATGAAAAATGAAGGTAATGTTACTGCTAATACTGCAATAATTTGACCTATCATTCCACCGATTTTTTGTCCAATAAAGAGTGAACAGTTAACAGCTAATGCGCCTGGTAAACTTTGGGATACAACTAAAATATCCATGAACTCATCTTTATCTATCCATTTTTTATTTATTACAACTTCTTGCTCGATTAACGGAATCATTGCATATCCTCCACCAAACGTAAAAGCTCCTATTTTAAAAAATGCTATAAACATTTCTAATATTTTTTCCATTTATTTTCCTCCTCAATTATTTTATATCAATTATGTTAAAATAATTTTAATATTACTATTTTATCATTAAATAAATCATATTATTAACTTATAAAATTTAAAATAAATTATAACTCTACTTTTTTATATAACTTCTCCATAGGTTTAAACTTTTATAACTAATTTAAACAAAAAAAAGGTGGAGTAAACTCCACCTAAAATTCAATAATATTATTCTTGTTCTAACATAACCTTTTTAGCATTTAAGATTGATGTAGCACTCATTGAAAATTCATCTAATCCATATTCAACTAATGTTGGGATAGCTGCTTCATCTCCAGCCATTTCTCCACACATTCCTACCCATTTTCCATGTTTATGTGCACCATCTATAGTCATCTTTATTAATCTAAGTACTGCTGGATGCATTGGATTATAAAGATATGAAACTTTTTCACTCATTCTATCAGCTGCTAATGTATATTGAATTAAATCATTTGTTCCTATTGAGAAGAAATCAACATGTTTAGCTAATTCATCAGCATAAACTGCTGCTGCTGGGATTTCAACCATAATACCCCATTGAATACTTTCTGAGAAACTTTTTCCTTCAGATTTTAATTCAGCTTTACATTCTTCAACAACTTCTTTAGCTTGTTGGAATTCTTCTAATCCTGAAATCATTGGGAACATTACACAAAGATTTCCGTATATAGAAGCTCTTAATAATGCTCTTAATTGAACTTTAAAGATTTCTTTTCTATCTAAACAAAGTCTTATAGCTCTATATCCTAAGAAAGGATTCATTTCTTCTGGTAATGGTAAGTAAGGAAGTGTCTTATCTCCCCCAATATCAAGAGTTCTTATAACAACTTGCTTTCCTTCCATTTTTTCAAGAACAAATTTGTAGCTTTCAAATTGTTCTTCTTCAGTTGGAGCACTTTCTCTATCCATGTATAAGAATTCTGTTCTGAATAATCCTACACCGTCTCCACCATTTTCTAGAACACCAAGAACATCTTCTGGTTTACCAATGTTTCCACAAACTTCAATTCTTCTACCTGATTTAGTAGTTGTTTTAACATCTATTAATTTCTTTAATTCTTCTTGTTCTTTTTTAAACTTTTCTTGTTTAGCTTTATATTCTGCTAAAACATCTTCTGATGGATCTATAATTACATCTCCAGTTAATCCATCAACTATAACCATATCTCCATTTTTAACACTTGTAGTTATATCTCCAAGACCAAGTACTGCTGGAATTTCTAATGTTCTAGCCATTATAGCTGCATGTGATGTTCTTCCACCTATGTTTGTAATAAATCCTACTACTTTACTTCTATCTAATTGAGCTGTATCAGATGGTGTTAAATCATGTGCAACAACTACTGTGTTATTTTCAGTAATAGCAAATGCGTCTCCACCTTTACCTGCAAAATTAGATATTATTCTCTTAGATACATCTTTAATATCTGCAGCTCTTTCTCTCATATAATCGTTATCCATAGACTCAAATATAGCAACAAAACTATTTGTAACATTTTCTATAGCCTTTAAACCATTAAGACTATTCATTTCTATTTCACTAAGCATTGCTCCAGTAAATTCTGGGTCATCTAATAATGTAATATGAGCTTCAAAAACTGCTGCTTTCTCTGATCCCATTTCCTTTTCTGCTTTAACTTTAATAACTTCTAATTGTGACTTAGAGTCATCTAAAGCCTTTTGTAATTTTTCTTTTTCAAAAGATACATCTGAAATTTTTGCGTCTGTTATAATTATTTCTTCATTTTCATTTAAAAATACTTTTCCTATTGCATATCCTTTAGAAGCAGCAATACCTTTTTTCATTTTTAAAACTCCTCCTCGAAATTAAAATTATATCTATTTTTTTGCTAATATTACTAAAATTTAACTTAAATCCTATTCTTGATAACCTTTAACTTAAAACCTAACTTCAATTATTATAACATAAGTTTTAAAAATTTTAATATATTTTGTTGAAAAACATTCAAATTTATTTAAATTTGTTTATAAATCATCAATTAAATAAGAAGCTTTTGCATAAGCTGTAGATTTTGCTTCAAAAAAATCTGTTTTAACAGAATTAGAATTAGATACTATATCAACCCACTTTGCAGGATTTTCATTATAACCTTCAAATAAAGGTTCTAAATTTATCTCTTTTAATCTTTTATTACCTAAATACTTTATATAATCCTCAATTAGCTTCTTATTGATTCCTTGAATTTTATCTCCTATAACATAGTGTCCCCATAAAATTTCGTTTTCTACACCTATTTTCATCATTTCTTTTAATTCATTTTTTAATTCTTCTGTAAATAAATTAGGTATTTCACTTTGTAATTCTTTTATTATGTTTCTAAAAAGCCAAAGATGAGTATTTTCATCTCTATTTATATATCTAATTTCTTGAGCGGAACCAGTCATTTTTCCATTCCTTTCCAAATTGTAGAAAAACATGAATCCAGAATAGAAATATATCCCTTCTAAAATATAATTAGCCATTACAGTTTTTATTAAATTATATTCTGTAGGATTATTTATAAACTCATTATATAAATCTCCTATAAATTTATTTCTATTAAGTAGAATTTCATCATATTTCCATTGATAAAGTATTTCATTTCTTTCTTCTGGAGAACAAATACTATCAAGCATATAACTATAACTTTGAGAATGCACAGCTTCTTGGAAACTTTGAATCGTTAAACATAAATTTATTTCGCTAGCTGTAATATAATTATTTATATTACCTAAATTGGCTGTTTGTATTGAATCTAAAAATATTAAAAAAGATAATATTTTATTATATGCAGTTCTCTCTTCCTTTAATAAGTTTTTATAATCCTTTAAATCTTGAGCAAGATTAATTTCTTCCGGTATCCAAAAGTTATTCATGCTTTGTCTATACCAATCTGATGCCCATGTATATTTCATATTATTAAAATCATTTAAATTTGTTGTATTTCCGTTAATTATTTTTTTTAATCTTGGTTCTTGATCTCCAAATTCATTGAAAAGTGGTTTTTTATTTACTTGCATATATTATCTCTCCCATTTCTTTAAACTATAAAACTATTATGAAACTTGACTCACTCCGTTCTCTGTGAAAGTCCGTGTAACCAAATATAAAATTTGGACACTCACTTTTGGACTCAATCGTTTCACTTTTTATTCATCAGAAACTCGACTCGCTCCGCGCCCTGAGTAAGTTCGAGTGGCCAAATGTAAAATTTGGATTCTCACTTATCCTGAGCAGCTTTCGCATTCTGTTACTTCTAATGATTTAGATCTAACGTAATAAATTGATTTAACACCACATTTGCAAGCCGTAATATATAAATCCATTATTTGTCTCATTGTATATTCAGTAGTTATATATAAATTAAAAGATTGCCCTTGATCAATATGCCTTTGACGTATTCCATTTAACTCAACACAACATTTTTGATCTAAATTATAGGCTGAATTATAATACCAATAATTATCAGCTGAAAGATTTGGGGCTGTTTTAGGGATTATGCTCCCTTTCTTTTCTTCTAAATAAAATCTTGCCATAATAGGATCAATTCCTTCAGAAGTACCTGCAATTGTAGCAGTTGATCCATTTGGCGCTACTGCTAATAAATAGCCATTTCTCATTCCAAACCTTTTAATATCTTCTTTTAAATCATTCCATTTTTTATCTGAGTATCCCCTTAATTGAAAGTATGATCCATTCTCCCAATCTGATCCTTTAAAAAATTTATATGATCCTTTTTCTTTTGATATTTTCATACTTGCCTTTATGGCATAATAATTAATTTTTTCATAAATCTCATCTGCAAAACTTTTATGATTTTCTTGTAACCACTGTACCTTATTATTCGCTAGCATATGGTGGTATCCACTAGTTCCAAGACCAACACCTCTATATTTTTTATTTGTGATTTCAGCAAATGGTACTGAATAATAATTTAAATCTATTACATTATCCATTGCTCTAATTTGAGTTTCTATTACATATTCCATCTCTTTATCATCAATCACATTAATATTTCCAAGTACAAGTGACGATAGATTACAAACAACAAAATCTCCACTCTCTATTTTTTGTACTACACTATAGCTATCATCCTCTTTTATTATTAGATCTTCCTTTATTTTCATAGAACTCATATTTTGCATTATTTCTGTACACAAATTTGATGAATATATAATTCCATTATGTTTATTAGGATTCATTTTATTAGTTATATCTCTAAAAAAGGCAAATGGTGCTCCTGTCTCTACCGCACTTTTAATTATTAATCTAACAATATCTTTTACTTTAATAATCCTTTTCTCTATTCTTTCATCATTAACACACTCAAAATATTTATTTTCCCATTCTTCTCCATAAAAATCTTCTAAACAATAACCTTTTACATTTTTAATATTATGAGGACACATCATATACCAATCAGCATTTATATTTTCTTCAGCAAGTTTCCAAAACAAATCTGGATAACAAATACCTGGAAATACATCATGAGCTTTTTTTCTATCATCCCCATTATTAGTTCTTATTTGAAGAAATTCAGGTATATCTTTATGCCATGCATCTAGCCATATTGCTACTGACCCATTTCTAACTCCTAATTGGTCTACTGCAATAGCTGTATCATTAAACAATTTAACCCACGGTATAACCCCACCAGAAGCTCCTTTAAACCCTCTAATAGGTGCACCTAATGCTCTGATTTTTCCCATATAAATTCCCATTCCACCACCAAATTTTGATACTTCAGCAAAATTATCTAATGATTTATAAATTCCTTTTAAGCTGTCATCAACAGTATCAATAAAACAAGAACTTAATTGGTAAAATGGCTTTCTTGCATTTGACATAGTAGGTGTCGCCATAGTTGCTTTAAGCTGACTTAAAACATTATAAAATCTCTTTGCCCAATATACCCTATTACTTCTTTCTTCTGGAATCGCAAGATGCATAGCAATTCCCATGAACATTTGTTGAGGAAGTTCTAATATTTTTCTATTATAATCTTGAACTAAATACCTTTTAGCTAAAAGATCAATTCCACTATAATTAAATATAAAATCCCGTTCACTCTTTATCTCATCTTCTAGTTCTAATATATCTTCTTTTGAATAATTTTCTAATATATATTTCCCATAAAGATTTCTATCAGTAAGATCCTTAATAAAATCATAATAATTACTATATAAATTTTTATTTTTATCTATTCCTCTATTTTTTCTAATTTCATCATAAAGTTGATATATATATATTGTAGATGCTGCATATTGCCACTTAGGTTCAATACCTGTTGTCAAATCCAGAGAAACCTGAATTAAAGATTTCCTTACATCATTAATATCCATTCCATCTATTATTGTATATTCTAAAGCATTTAATAACTTTTCTTCAGTGTATGTTCCATCATTATCCTTAATACCCTGTATCGCTTTCCTGCATAATCCTTTTAAATCTAACATACGGCCTCTCTCCTACTATATATTGTGTTTATAAAATATTTTTTTTCATTTTTATACTATATATTGATTTCAGTAATTTATAGTATAATTCCAAATTCCTTAATTGTAAAACTTGAAAAATCCCTATTAATATGCAAAAAAAGTGGTTAATCTTTAATTTTCTATAAATCAACCACTTAATCAATAATTTTTATTTAATAATATTTTTTGTTATTTGCAAGGTAAGATAATATATATTTTAAACATATCTCCTTCTGTTTCTATTTTTATTTCACCACCATGAAGTTCCACAATACTTTTAGTTATTGCAAGACCTAACCCTGATCCTTCTATACTTGAATTTCTAGATTTATCTGCTCTTACAAATCTTTCAAATATTTCGTCCTCATCAAAATCCATCTCATAATTAGAAATATTTTTTACAGTAATCTCCACATGTTCATCTTTTAATTCTACATCAATATACACTCTAGTATTTTCTAAAGAATATTTTAATGCATTAATTATTATATTTTCTAAGGCTCTTGATATCATTTTTCCATCAAGCTCCATAAAAATTTCTTCTTCTTTAGTTATAACTTTAAATGATATATTCTTATGATCATATAAAAAACTATATTCTCCTATCCCTTGATGTATTAATGAAAGAATATCTATTTTTTCTTTATTTAATGTAATCTTCCCACTATTGATTTTAGACATTTCAAATAAATCTTCTATTAAAGCTTTTAATTTTAAAGATTTTTTATCTAATATTGATAAATAATCTTTTCTTTCCTCTTCTGTTATATTGCTATTTTTTAATATATCTACATAATTTATTATTGATGTTAATGGCGTCTTTAAATCATGTGAAACATTTGAAATTAGTTCTGTTTTTAATCTCTCATCCTTTACTCTCTCATCTAAAGCACTTTTATATGCATCTTTTATTAAATTAATATTATGAATTAAATCTTTTACTATAGGTGATCCTTTTGTAGTAATTGGTTCTTCTAAATTACCTTCATTTAATTTTTTTACACATTCATTTACCATAACAATATCTAATGTTTTCTTTAATCCAAATATAACTGTTAAAAGTAATCCAGCAATTATTAAAAACGTCCCCTTAAAAGGATACATCTGGAAGAACCTTACAAATACATTATTTTCATCCCCACCAGTTGCAAGGAAGTACAGATAAACAATTAATGATACTATCGATAATCCTATTGCTAGTAATAATGTTTCCCTTGTTTCCTTATATTTAAATCCATTTTTAAGCACAAATATAATATTATTAATAAGACGTGATTTAATTTTTACTTCCCCAGTATCAAATTTTAATATAATAAACATTTTTAAAATTAATGCTATATAAATAATAAATAACACTATGAAACTAGCAAATTCTTTTCTTATTTTAAAGACTTCATCTTTATATGTATCCTTAGATGTGTAATATACCTCTTCGAAATTTTTTATAGTTTCATCCAAATAATTTACACTACCACGACTTACTAAAGGATTATAATTATCTACATTATTAAATTCTATGCTTACTATTCCTTGTTCTTTAAATCTATTACTTAATAAATCATCAATTTCATTTTCCTTAACATATTTAATTGAAGAATCTAAAAAAGAATCATTAGTAAAAAGTTCTTTTGTTTGCTTATTTCTAATTATAAAAAATATATTCTTTTTTAAATTAAAATCTTTTCTATACTTTTCTGATTCACTATTAAAAGATTTCATTAATTCACTTAATCGTTCAGTATTTTCATTATTTGATGTTAACAATTCATATAATCCATCTGTTGAATTATATATTATTGATGAAAAACCTTTACTATCATCATAAAGTCTATTTAATTCATATTCATTTTCATTAAAAATAGCATCAGTTAAAGTTACATTTTTTCCACTTTTAATAAAATGTTTATAATCACCTATCAATGAAAATAATATCCCTGTTATCAGGGATAATAATATTATGTCAATTAAATATATACTTTTAAAATATTGTTTAACTTTTCTTTTAAATTTTATATTCAAACTACTTTTATTATTTGTATTCAAATACTTCAACCCCTTTCTATACATACTCTATTTTAATTATAATACAAAGTCTTGTATATATTTCATATCTCAAATAGTAACTAAAAAATAAATAAAAAGTCAACTGCTATTTATTTAGACACATTCAAAAAATAATAAACCAGTATGCTCGTCTATTTGATCTATTATTTTATTTCATGTGCCTTAACTAAATAAATGGATGTCTCAAATATATTTTTGAGACATCCATTATAATTAAAATTTCTAAGTTATTATTGTATAAAAATTGAGAACTATTTTATATTATAAATTATATTTTAAATTTACTAACTTCTTTTACTAAATTATCAACATTACCTTTTGTTTCTACTATTTGATTCATAACTTCAATAGATGAAGCACTAATTTGCGCAACTCTGTTTGCTATATCTGTAGTACCTAACGCTCCTTGTGATGATGCTTTAGATACCCATTCTATGGATTGAATAATACTTTCAATAGCCATATCAAGCTCTTGAGAAGTAGCATCAAATTCTTTTACAATATTAGCTACCAAATCTGAATCTTTACTATAACTATCAGTTACTGATAACATCATTTTATAATCTGAATTTACATCTTTAGCAACAAAATCAAGAAGTTCATTAGCACTACCTGAAAGATTACCTACAGAGTTAATTACTTTATTGGTAATACCTTGAATTTCAATAACAGTTTCTTTTGATTGTTCAGCTAGTTTCCTGATTTCATCAGCTACAACTGAAAAACCTCTACCTGCTTCTCCAGCTCTCGATGCTTCAATAGCAGCATTTAACGCAAGAAGATTTGTTTGTTCAGTGATTTGCATAATAGCTTCTGATAAAGAACTAATTTGATTGACAATTTTAGATGAATCTATAGCTTCCTCAAGTTTTGTCTTTGTATCTACTAGTATTATTTGAGTTCTTTGTTGAGAATTTGTTACACTTTCTTTTATTTTTAAAGCTCTTTCATTTATTGCTTTAGCATCATCAACTCCCTCTCTAGATTTATTTGAAATAGAAGTAACAGCTTTTTGTATGTCTTGTGAAATATATGACATCTTTTTAGCTGCTGATGAAGTCTCTTCCATACTAGCTGCTAATTCTTCAGTTGTTGCTGATATATCTTCTAAATTTGAGTTTAAAGAGACTATATTATCATTTACTGTGTCTACCTTATTTTCTATGGCCAGAGATTCAGATTTAATACTATGTATCAATCCTACCAACGCTGTTTTCATTGCATGAAGCCCTTTAAAAATAATGCCAACCTCATCACGTTTATTTAAATATTTCTCACTAATAGGTTTTGAAAAGTCTGTTTGTCCTATTTCTTCTAAATGTTTAGCAGATTCCTTAATAGGTACTGTAATTCTTCTTACACCCTTAATAATAAATAAACTTATAATAATAAGCATTGCAATAGAAAAAATTATAAATACTGCGGATATATTTCTAGCTGTTTCTTGAAGTTCACTTTGTGAAATAAAAGATGCTAATATCCAACTTGTTCCTTCTACTTTTTGAGAAAATATTTTGTATTTATCACCATTAATCTTAACTGTAGATAGATTAGAATTATCTTTTAATTTATTTTCTAAACCATCAATATTTAGATCTTTTATATTTTTAAAATTATTATCTGAGTTACTTGCATCTGCCATAATAACTCCAGTTTCATGTATAAGCATAAAGTATCCAGTCTTACCAATCTTCATCTTGTTTAGTAAGTTACTTATAGTAGATTGATCAACATCAATACCTACTACACCTATTAATTCACCATTGCTATCTTTAATAGTCCTAGCACTACTGATTATCATATTACCGGTATCGTCTACATAGGGGTCAGTCCTTATAATTTCGCCATTTGCTTGTATCGCAAGTTTATACCAATCTCTTATTCTTGGATCATACTTAGATGATATTTTCACTTCAGGCCAATTTAAGTAACCACCTTCTTTGGTTGCTAGATATACATATTTTGTTTCAGGATGTGTTTCAGCGTATTGATTAAAAACCCCATAAATTTCTTGTTCAATACCACCATTTTTAGATGGCGTCATAAGGGTTGATGCTTCTGTGTTTATATAATTTTTAATACTTGAATCGCCTTTTACTACTGTAGGTTGAGTTGCTATCATATTGATATTTTTATCCACTTGTGAATAGAAATTTTTAATAGTATCAGCTACTATATTCATTTGTTCTTTAGAATTATCAAAATAATTTTTTGTTGCCATTGAATTTACACGACTTGCCATAAGCAATACCATAATACTTAATCCAACAAAAACCATACCTACTGATAAGCTTAAGAACTTTGTCTGTATACTTTTGTATTTCTTTTTCATATGAACTTCCCCCTGAAATATTATTTTTATCCCTAAAAATTTTGGTTATTACAACAAAATTATACAATATTTTAGCATATATTTCAAATTGTGTTGAATTATACACTATTCATGTTATATTATATAATTATAGGAATAAAATTCTAAATAAAATTATTATAGGAGTGTAAAATTATGAAAAATAACTTTAAATTAATTCTAATGCTTGCTTTAAGTTTTAGTTTTATGTTTATCTTTGCTGAGACAAGCTATGCAGCAACAACTCAAGTTATTGCTTTTGGAGATAGTTATTCTGATAATGGTGAAGCTAAAAAAATTTCTGGCAAAATTACAAACGATATCAATAAACCAGAAGGTGCATATGAAAAACCTTCAGACAAATTATATTGGCAAGGAAGATATTCAAATGGAAATACAGCCGTTGAAGTATTAGCAAAAAAAATGGGAGTTCCTTTAACAAATTACGCAACAGGTGGTGCTACTACTGGTGAAAGTAATTATTCTGACTGGATGGACCATTTAGGAAATACAGGTGTATTAGGTCAAATTGATAAATTTGAGAATAGTTTAAATGGTAAACAAGCTGATTCAGAAGCACTATATTTTATTTTTGCATCAGCAAATGATTATTTTAAATTTGTAGACTACCAAATGCCTGGTAAGGTTGAAGCTGTAGCAGATGAAGCAGTTGATAATATAAAAATGAGTGTAAGAAAATTATCTAAACTTGGAGCTAAAAACTTTTTTGTAGTTAATAGTAGTGATTTAACTCTTGTACCTTATGAAAATACAATGAATAGAACAAACTTGGCAAAAACTTTTACAGAAAATGTGAATAAAAAACTTCCTGATGCATTAAAAACATTAGAGGAAGTTTCAGATGTTTCAATTACTATTTTTGATCTTCCTAAAGTAAGTAATGAAATAATACATAATTCAAAATATTACGGATTGACTGATTTAAAACATCCATGTCAACCAACTTATCCAGAAGTAAAAGTAGCTGCTTCAAATCCAGACCAATATTATTTCTGGGATGAGTGGCACTATAGCCGTGCAGTTCATCAAATAATAGGAGAAAAAATGTACGAAAAACTAAAATAATTTAAATAAAATTATTTTATAATATCTTTATATAAGAAAACATAAAAATAAGAGCCAAAAATCTATTTTAGATTTTTGGCTCTTATTTTTATTCTTTTTCAATCTTATATCCAATACCCCATACAACTTTGATATATTCAGGTTCTTTTGTATTTAATTCTATTTTTTCTCTTATTCTTCTTATATGAACAGTTACAGTATTTTCACTTTTATAAAATGGTTCTTCCCATACTTTTTCGTATATTTCTTTTATTGAAAATACTTTTCCTAAATTAGAAGCCAATAAATGCAGTATTTTATATTCTGTTGCTGTAACTTTTATTTCTTCTCCTCTTAATGTAATATTTTTTGCTATAGTGTCAATTATCAAGTCTTTAACCTTTATAATCTCTTCTCCGTCCTCAATATTTAAAGGTTTATCATATCTTCTTAATTGTGATTTTACCCTAGCAACTAACTCTAAATGATTAAATGGTTTAGTTATGTAATCATCAGCTCCCACATTAAGACCTAAAATCTTATCTGAATCTTCTCCTTTAGCTGATAACATAATTATAGGTAAATTTTCAGTTTCTCTAATTTTTAAACAGGTTCTTATTCCATCTAATTTAGGCATCATTATATCTAGAACAATTAAATGGATTTTTTCATTTTTAAGAATTTCTAAAGCCTCTAATCCATCAACTGCTTTAAATACTTTTAAATGTTCTCCTCTTAAATAAATTTCTATAGCATCTCTTATTTCCTTCTCATCATCAACAACTAACACATTAAACATAATCTATCACTCCTAATATTTTTAAAACTATTATTAACGTACCCTACGCTTATATATACTCTATAGTTAAACTCATATTAAATCACATAATTAATTCTTGGAATTCTTTATAATCTCTAACAGGATTAAAATCTGCTTCATCTCTTGCTTCTTTTTTTACTGATTCATCAATATTTATAGCTTTTTTTAAATAAGTAACAGTATTTTGAATATCACCTCTTCTTCCATAAATAGATGCTATTCCATAATAAGTCCATACATATTCTTCTACTTCTAAATTCTTATTATACCATACTAATGCTTCATCTAATTCCCCATATAACTCATAAGTCAATGCTTTATTAAACATTGCATAACCATACTGTGAATCTAATTCTAATGCTTTATTTATATCTTTCATTCCGTCTTTAAAATCTCCATTATAAGATTTTGCAATCCCTCTTATATTATACCCTTTTGCACTACTTGGGGAAAAGTCTATAAGTTCATTTGCTTTATTTATAGCTTTTTCATATTGATTAGAAAAAAATAACGTATATGCTTCATTATATAAATTTTTTTCCTGTTCCTCTTTTTTTAATATATCTTCATTATTATTTAAATTTATATCCATCTCTTTAGAGTCTTCTTTAAATTGCGCTTCTTGCTCTTGATTTCCTTTATTTAAATCAAGTTTTTCTCTCTTATTTTTAACACCCTCATAAGTTAATACTAAAATAGCTCCAATTACTAATACTAATAGTATTACTTTTTTTACTTTTATTTTTCCTGGTAGTTTCATTTTATTCACCTCTACCTTTCTTCTTATTATATCTAATAAAAATATTATCTAACATAATATTTCTTTTTTCAATTACTACTCAAAATTCTTAAGCTAATTCAAATAATCCGAAATTTGTAATATTCACACATTTTGAATCGTACTTAGTTTATAAACCCTACTAGCAATCTACTCTTAGCTGGTCATATCTCTACCTAAAACATAATCTACACTTCATCTTTAAAGTATTATTTTCTTTTATATTATTTAATATAATATAAATCCTCTTGATTTTTAATCTATAAAGTGCATTAATATTATATGATATGTAATTATATATTTTAAAGGAGTACACTATTAATGAATAAAATTCTCAAATATAAAATGACTATAATTGATACTTTAGTTATTTTTTTAGGTTGTTTTATTGCTTCATTAGGAGTAAATCTATTTTTATCACATGCTAAACTTTTAAGTGGAGGAGCTACAGGGGTCGCTCTTATTTTACAATATACTATGGGACTACCTGCTGGTATCGTAGTATTTATAATTAATATTCCACTATTATTTTTGAGCTATAAAAAACTTAATCGTGAATTTACAGCCTTAACTGCCATAGGGATGTTATCATTATCTTTATCACTAATGTTAACAAAACCATTAACAAATATTATATATGTAAATGATATTCTTCTTTACTGTATATATGGTGGGGTTTTATCTGGTATTGGATATGGATTGGTCTTTTTAAGAAATGGTTCTACTGGTGGTACTGATGTTATTACTATGCTTATAAGAAAAAAATACTCAAACTTTAACATAGGCAGTTTAGGATTTTTACTTAATTGTTTAATTATTATAGCTGGTGCAATCATTTTTGGTCTTCCTCAAGCACTATATACTCTTATATCTTTATTTACTCAAGGTGTTGTTTTAGATAGAGTATTAAAAGGGTTTAGCAGTAAAAAATTATTACTTATACTAACAAAAAAAGAACAAGAAATTATAAATTATGTAATAAAAGATTTACATAGAGGAGTAACCTCTTTAGTTGCTGAAGGTGAATATACTCATGATAGAAAAAAAATGCTTTATTGCATAGTTACCTCAAGACAAATGGTTGAGTTAAAAAATTCTGTCTATAGCATAGATCCAACTGCATTTATAACAATTGTAGATATATCAGAAGTTAAAGGAAAAGGATTTAAAAATATATAATCAAAATTTTATTATATTTGTTCTAATTAAGTTAATACAATTATTTGTTCTTTAATTTGACCAATAAAGACCATCTATTCTTAATAGTACCTAATTAGAATTATACTTATAAAAAATTTTGTATATAAACGTTCACTATTATAATAAAATTTTATATACAAAAGAGATATTTTATATATTTTAATAATAAAGAATATATGAAATATCTCTTTTTATATATTATTTAAACATATCCCCGAAAACTAAAAGAGCAAGTAATACTTTATATATTTTCTATATTATTTCCTTTCGTCTCACTTAACCGATTCTAAATATTTTAATTGTCCTATATCATAAAGATTATTTCCATTAGAGTCTATTATAACGACTAAAGGCATATCTTTAATTTCCATTCTTCTTATAGCCTCTGCTCCTAAATCTTCATATGCAATTATATCTGATTTTACTATGCTCTTAGCAATTAATGCTGCTGCACCCCCAATAGCACCAAAATATATAGCTTTATTTTTCTTAATAGATTCTATAACACTATCATTCCTTGCTCCTTTTCCAATCATCCCTTTTAAACCTAAATTTAATAATACTGGTGTATATGAATCCATCCTATAACTAGTTGTTGGACCTGCAGAACCTATAACATATCCTGGTTTTGCTGGCGAAGGGCCAACATAATATATAATTTCATCCTTTATATTAAAAGGTAATTCCTTACCCTGATTAATCAATTCAATTAATCTTTTATGTGCTGCATCTCTTGCTGAATAAATTATCCCACTTAATAAAATGCTATCTCCTGTTTTTAATTTAGATATTTTATCTTGTGTAAGCGGTGTATGTAACTTAATTTCCATGTTATTTTCTCCCCCTACAGTATAATTTGCTTATGGCGTGTTGCATGACAATTTATATTTACCGCTACTGGAAGACCAGCAATATGGGTTGGATATACTTCTATATTTATTCCTAAGGCTGTAGTTCTTCCTCCAAAACCTTGAGGACCTATTCCTAATTGATTAATTTTTTCTAATAATTCAATTTCTAATTCTCTATAATACTCATCATTGTTTCTTATATTAATTGGTCTTAATAGTGCTTTTTTAGCTAAATACGCTGCCTTATCAAAAGTTCCACCAATACCAACGCCTATTATCATTGGAGGGCATGGATTTGGACCTGCTTCTTTAACTACATTTAATATAAAATCTTTAACTCCTTCAACACCATCGGAAGGTTTCAACATTCCTATCTTACTCATATTTTCAGATCCAAATCCCTTTGGTGCAAGTGTAATTTTTATTTTATCTCCACTAACTATTTCATAATATATTACTGCTGGTGTATTATCATTTGTATTTATCCTATTTAGTGGATCTTTAACTACAGATTTTCTTAAAAATCCATCCTTATATCCTCTTCTTACTCCCTCATTAATAGCTTCTTCTAAGCTCCCTCCAATTAAATGTACATCTTGACCTATCTCTATAAATACACATGCCATTCCAGTATCTTGACACATTGGCATTTTCTCATCCTCTGCAATTTTAGAATTAATTATTATTTTATCTAAAATATCATTTGCTAAATTCCAAGGTTCATTTTTTTTACAAATTTCTAATGCATCTTTAATATCATTTCCCAAAAAATAATTTGCCTTTATAGCCAAGTCTTTAACAGCTTCTGTAATCAATTCAACATTTACTTCTCTCATCTCAACAACTCCTTAAACCCTTTACTATAAGTTTAATATATTTTTTAGTATTTACAATAATAAAAATCTCATATTTGGTTAATTTATTTACTATATATTAAACATACAAGTTTTTAAATTTATAAGGAGTCTAATATATGAGATTTATAAGTTATGATAAATTTATTAAAACTATAATATATATTCTAACTATATTCTTAATTGTTCTTATACTTTATAATATATTTCTACTATTAAATAAAAATTTACTAGGTAAGACTCCATCAAAAAATAGCATTAAGGTTAGTCCAATTTCCATAGAAAACATATATAATTTGTCTAATATTAACTAAATATATTAGATAAATATCAATTGATCTTAATTCTATAGTTTAAACTATTTTGATATAGTAGTATAAAATCCCATGACAAAGAATTTATCTTTATACTACTATATCAATATTCAGTTACAACATAGCTGAATATTAAAATTCGTATTTTATTTATCTATATTAATTAATTTTTTAAAGTTTCAACATATGCCTTTACTCCACTTAAAATCCCCTTTACAAGTTTATCTTGATGTTCTTCATTTTTTAATTTTTGTTCCTCTTCATAATTAGATAAAAAACCACATTCAATCAATACACAGGCTCCATCATATCCATCTCTTAATATCCTATATTGATTCTTTGCAGGTTTAGAAATTCTTTTATTATTATCATGTAAATTTTGCTTTATCATATCTTGTATATTTTCAGCTAAAACTTTACTTTTATCATTATTTGAGTACCATACTTGTGCTCCAAAACATTTAGCATTAGGAAACATATTTTGATGAATAGATATAAACATATCACACTTCTTATCTTTTTTCATTTCACACCTTTTGTTTAAATCATTAACCTTTTTAGTATCTAATTCTTTATCATCTTCTCTTGTTAAATAGACAGTGTAGCCTTGTTCCTCTAAAGCTTTTTTTAATTTTAAACTTATTGATAAATTTATATCTTTTTCTATAGTACCATTCTTTGATCTTGCCCCACCGTCTATACCACCATGTCCAGGATCTATTAAAATAACATGCTGTAATTTACCCTCTTCAGCTTTAACTTTTATTGGCATAGAAAAGGTTAAAAGCAATATACAAAATACTACTACAGCTCTCTTAAAATTCATTAAATTATACCTCCTTATTTACTTGAATTTTTATAACTTATTATTTGCTACATTCTCTTTCTTTATTCAAATAGATAGATATGTTATTTCTTCTATGAAATCTAAAGCTTCCTATTTCCCTCTAAAGCAGTTAACTAAAAAAACAAGCAACTATAATATAAATTATTAGCTGCTTGTTTTTATTTACTTAAAAGTTTCAATTACACTTTCAGAAATATTTGTTGAATAGTCACCTATACATTCATAGTATAACTTTATTTTACTATTATTAATTATAAATTTATGTAAAAAAAAGAGAGGAGAAATAATCTTCTCCCCCCATAAGTAAGATGCATCCTATCTCTTTGAGAATTGTGGAGCTCTTCTTGCTTTTTTAAGACCGTATTTCTTTCTTTCCTTCATTCTAGGATCTCTTGTTAAGAATCCAGCCTTCTTTAATTCTGGCTTTAAAGCTTCGTCAGCTTTAACTAAAGCTCTAGTTATACCATGTCTTATAGCTCCTGCTTGACCTGTAAATCCACCACCGTGAACATTTACTAAAACGTCAAACTTATCCTTAGTTCCAGTTAAAACTAATGGTTGGTTAACTATAACTCTTAGAGTTTCTAAACCAAAATATACTTCACTATCTCTTTTATTTATAACTACTTTACCGCTTCCTGGTACAAGTCTAACTCTTGCAACTGATTTTTTTCTTCTTCCAGTACCCATGTATTGAACTTTTGCCATTTTTTATTTCCTCCTCCCGAGATTATATTAGTACTTTAATTCTAGTACTTCTGGTTGTTGTGCTGCATGATTATGTTCAGCACCTCTGTATACTTTTAATTTCTTTAGCATTTGTCTTCCTAATACTCCTTTTGGAAGCATTCTTCTTACTGCTTCTTCAAAAGCGAATTCAGGTTTCTTAGCTAATACTTCTCTATAAGGAGTTTCCTTTAATCCACCTGGATAAAGACTATGCTTTCTTAACATTTTTTGATCTAACTTTTTACCAGTTAAAACAACCTTTTCTGCGTTAATTATTACAACAAAATCTCCACAGTCAACATTTGGTGTAAATGTTGGTTTATTTTTACCTCTTAAGATTGAAGCAACTTGACTAGCAACTCTTCCTAGTGGCTTATCAGCAGCGTCAACTACATACCATTTTCTTTGAACTTCTTGCGCTTTTGCAATGTATGATTTCATCTCTTTCCCTCCCTGAACTTACATTATGCTATACTTTAATTTTAGTATGCAATTTTATGTCAAGACCCGGGGCTAGTGGATCTTATATACATAAATATTCTAACAAACAAACTAATTATAATACACGCACACGGGCGTGTCAACAAATTTTACGATATTTAATAAAAAACTTTTTCTAATACTAAACCATTAGGTGGTACACACATTCCTGATCTTTTTCTGTTTCCTTCTTTAATTATATCTTCAATGTCTTCTATATTTATTCTTCCATTTCCAACTTTAATTAAAGTTCCAACTATTATCCTTACCATATTATATAAAAATCCATCTGCACTAACAAAAATTTTTATAATATTTTCATTTTGCTCTATGTGTATATCTGTAATAGTCCTTACTGTGGTTTTAGCAGAACTTCCTGGAGACATAAAAGCACTAAAATCATGTTTTCCTAAAAAATATTCACATGCTTTTATCATATTATTAACATTTAACTCTTCTCTCACATGATGTAAATACTGTTTTCCAAACGATAATTTTTCATATCTATTCACAATTGTATATGAATACATTTTACCTTTTGAAGAATACCTAGCATGGAAATCAGAATCAACTTCTTCTGATTTTATTATTGCAACATCATCTGGTAATTTAGTATTTAGTGCTTCTCTAAATTTTTCTCCTGGTATTTTACTATTTGTAAAAAAATTTGCTACCATAGCTTTAGCATGAACACCAGCATCTGTTCTAGAACTACCATTTGTTAGACTTTTCTCTCCAGTAATTTTTAATATAGCATTTTCTATACACCCTTGTACAGTTCTATCTTTTTTCTGCCTTTGCCAGCCACAAAAATTTGTTCCGTCAAATTCAATTACCAATTTTATATTTCTCATATGTTTCCTCTTATTTAAAAAATAAATCTAACTATAATACTCCATAATACAAGTACTAAAAATACTCCAAAAGCTATTGTATCTTTATATGTAAATCTTAATACTTTCATTCTAGTTCTACCTGAACCACCTCTATATCCTCTTGCTTCCATAGCCATGGCTAGTTCATCAGCTCTTCTAAATGAGCTTATAAACAAAGGTACTAATAATGGAATTAAACTTTTTGCTTTTTTAATTATATTTCCTGATTCAAAATCAGCACCTCTTGCTTTTTGTGCTTTCATTATTTTATCTGTTTCATCCATTAATGTAGGTATAAATCTTAACGCTATTGTCATCATCATAGCAAGTTCATGTGCCATTTCTCTACCAATAGGTCTTATTAATTTTTCTATACCATCAGTTAATTCTATTGGTGATGTAGTTAAAGTTAATAATGATGTTCCAATTATTAAAAATATTAACCTTAGTGCCATAAACCCTGCTAATTTTAGACCTTCTTGATATATTGATAAAAATCCTATTTTTAGTACTAATGTATCAGCAGTGCCTCTAATCATAAATATATTTAATATTGCAGTTAATGCAATTAATAAAAATACTGGTTTTAAGCCATTAAATATAAATCTAGGTGGTATCTTAGCTACTAATATTATTCCAACTAAGAAAGCCACAATAAAAGTATATCCTATAAACTTGTTTATTATAAATAAACATATAATAAACAATATTGATATTATTATCTTAGTTCTAGGATCTAATTTATGAATAAATGACTCTCCAGGTATATATTGTCCTATAGTAATATCTTTTAACATACTTGTTATATTGCCAAAATCATATAAAAATTTTACCTTTAATAATTCTGTTAAATTAATTTTTATACTTTATATTTTTGACAAATTCCCTCCTCTCTTACTTAAAAGTAATAATTAACATATATTTTTGCAAATTTAAATCTTCAACAAAGAAGTACGTAGTTATTTAATTTATTAAATAACTATTATTGCAATATATATATCAAAGATAATCTTCTAGTTATCTTTTAATATTTTAGTAAGTTCTTTTTTTGCTTCTTCTATTGTAAACACATTATCAGAAATTGGTAAACCTTTTTTTCTAAGCTCTCTTATTAAATAAGTTACTTGAGGTACTCCTAATCCTATTTTTTCTAATGTATCTACTTCTTTAAATACTTCAGCTGGTACTCCTTGTAAAGCTACTTTACCATGATTCATAACAACTATTCTTTGAGCTATTTTAGCTACATCTTCCATACTATGACTAACTAAAATAATTGTCATATTATAATTTTTATGTAACTTACTTATTTGTTCTAATATGTCATCCCTTCCTTTAGGATCTAATCCTGCAGTAGGTTCATCTAAAATTAAAGTAGTGGGTTTCATTGCTATAACCCCTGCTATTGCTACTCTTCTTTTTTGACCTCCGCTTAAATCAAATGGTGATTTATCCTTATACGTCTCATAATCAAGACCTACCATCTTCATAGAACTAATAACTCTCTTTTTTATTTCTTCTGCATCTAACCCTAAATTTTTAGGGCCAAAAGCTATATCCTCTGCTATTGTCTCTTCAAAAAGTTGATATTCAGGATATTGAAATACAAGTCCAACCTTTTTTCTAACATCCGTTAAATTTATCTTTTTATCCGTTATTTCTGTACCATCAACTATTATTTTTCCACTTGTAGCTTCTAATAATCCATTAAAATGTTGAATTAGTGTTGATTTTCCTGAACCTGTATGCCCAATTAAAGCTACAAATTCTCCATCTTTTATCTCCATATTTACATTATCTAAAGCTATCTTTTCAAATGGAGTTTTAGGCATATATACATGTTTTAAATTCTCTACTTTAATTGACATATCGCATTCACCATCTCATCTACATTTAATATCTCTTTAGGAATATCTATTCCTTCTTTTCTTAATTCATATGCTAATTCTGTGACTTGTGGAACATCTAATCCTATTTGCTTCATCATTTCAACTTGTGGAAAAATCTCTTTGGGTGTTCCTTCCATTTTAACTTCTCCACCATCCATAACTATAATTCGGTCTGCTTGAGCAGCTTCATCCATATAATGAGTTATTAACACTATAGTAATACCATAATTTTTATTTATATCTTTCATTGTTCTTAAAACGTCTTTTCTGCCTGATGGATCAAGCATAGCTGTTGGCTCATCAAAAATTATACATTCTGGTTGTATAGCTAATATACCTGCAATAGCAATCCTTTGTTTTTGACCACCTGATAAAAGATGTGGTGCGTGTCTTTTATACTCGCTCATTCCAACCCTATCTAAACTTTGATCAACCCTACGTCTTATTTCAGATGACTCGACTCCTAAATTTTCTGGTCCAAATGCTACATCTTCTTCTACTATAGTTGCTACTAACTGGTTATCTGGATTTTGAAATACCATTCCCGCTTTTGATCTAATTTCCCATAAATTTTCTCCATTATTTGTATCTAATCCATCTACTATAACGGTTCCACTACTTGGTATAAGTAATGCATTCATATGTTTTGCTATTGTAGATTTTCCTGAGCCGTTATGACCTAAAATCACTAAAAATTCACCTTTATTAACTTTAAAATTAACATTCTTAACAGCGTACTTTTCTTCTGTACTTCCCTCTTCATTTTTAATATACTTGAAAGATACATCAGTACACTTAATCATTTCCTGATTCATTTTTAACCTCCATAAACCTATAAGTGTTAATACATTATACAAAAGTCTTTAATTGTTATTTAAGTGTATATACATGGTTTAACTAAGTTAATTATATACTAAAATACTATAACTTCAACAAAAAATAATAGATTTTTCACCTTATTATGGTAAAAAACCTTTCTATAATATATTAATTCTTTATTTTTATATGTTAAAATGGGGACTAAGTATAAACTTAATCCCCTTTATAAATTATACTAACTCAAGTATTACTACTTCTGCTCCGTCTCCTCTTCTAGGACCTTTTTTATACATTCTTGTATATCCGCCATTTCTTTCAGCGTATTTTGGAGCCACGTTATCAAATAAATTTTTAACAACTAATTCTTCTTGTACAAAAGCTAACGCCTGTCTTCTAGCGTGAAGATCTCCTCTCTTAGCAAGAGTAATCATCTTTTCTGCAAGAGATCTAGTTTCTTTAGCTCTTGTTACAGTTGTTTCAATCTTACCGTATTTTAATAAACTTGTAACAAGATTTCTTAGCATAGCTTTTCTTTGGTCTGTAGGAAGACCTAACTTACGATAACCTGCCATGGATTTACCTCCTTACTCATCGTTTAGTTTTAAGCATAAACCTAACTCTTTAAGTTTTCTCTCAACTTCTTCTAAAGATTTTTTTCCTAGATTTCTAACTTTCATCATATCATCCATTGATTTGGTAGCAAGTTCTTGAACTGTATTGATTCCTGCTCTCTTTAAACAGTTATATGATCTAACTGATAAATCAAGTTCTTCTACAGTCATTTCTAGGACTTTTTCTTTTTTATCTTCTTCTTTTTCTATCATTATTTCAACATCGTTAGTGTTATCTGTTAACGACATGAATAATTTAAAATGTTCTATAAGAATTTTTGCTGATAAACTTATAGCTTCATCAATTCTTATAGTTCCATTAGTCCAAATTTCTAAAGTTAATTTATCATAATCAGTAATTTGACCAACTCTAGTGTTGTCAACAGTAAAATTAACTCTTTTTACTGGTGTGTAGATAGAATCAACTGCAATTGCAGAAATAGGTAATTCATCACTCTTATTTTTATTTTGAGTAACATATCCTCTTCCTTTATTAACAGTTAACTCCATATAAAGTCTTCCATCATTATCTAAAGTTGCAATATGTAAATCCTTATTAACAACTTCAACATCTCCATCAGTCTTTATATCTGCTCCAGTAACCTCACCTGGTCCTTTAGCATCAATATAAATAACTTTAGGACCTTCACCATTCATTCTTAGAGCTAATGATTTAATATTAAGAATTAATTCTGTAACATCTTCTTTAACTCCTTGAACAGTAGAAAACTCATGAAGAACTCCATCAATCTTAACAGAAGTAGTTGCTACACCAGGAAGAGATGATAACAATATTCTTCTTAAGGCATTACCTAAAGTAATTGCATATCCTCTTTCAAGTGGTTCAACAACATATTTTCCATAAGTACCGTCTTCATTGGATTCTATACATTCTATTATTGGCTTTTCGATTTCTAACATCCACAAACCCTCCTTATATTATAAATGGCAACCTTATTCTGAGGGCAACTGATTCTATATTTGCATATAATGTGATAAATTTGCCTAACAAATATAAATATATTATTTACTGTATAACTCAACAATAAGTGTTTCGTTAACAGGCACATCTATATCTTCTCTTGATGGCACTGCAACTACTTTTCCTTCATAGTTATCAACATTAGCTTCTAACCATTTTGGTAAAGTCTTAGGATTTTCTACAAAAGTCTTAAACTTTTCACTTGATCTGCTTTTTTCGCATACAGTAATTACATCATTAACTGAAACACTATATGAACAAATGTCAACTTTCTTACCATTTACTAAGAAATGTCCATGAGTAACTAATTGTCTAGCTTCATTTCTTGATGATCCATAGCCTAATCTATAAACTACGTTATCAAGTCTCATTTCTAGTAATCTAAGTAAGTTTTCACCTGTTATACCTTTCATGTGTTCAGCTTTTTCATAATATGTTCTGAATTGGCCTTCTAATACGCCATAAATTCTTCTAGCTTTTTGTTTTTCTCTTAATTGAACTCCATAGTTTGACATCTTCTTCTTGCTAGCGCCATGTTGTCCTGGTGCGTAGCTTCTTCTAACAAAAGCACATTTATCTGTGAAACATCTATCCCCTTTAAGGAATAATTTCATACCTTCTCTTCTACATAATCTACATGTAGCTCCAGTATATCTTGCCATTAAATTACACCTCCTATTACGGTTATATTAAACTCTTCTTCTCTTTGGTGGTCTACAACCATTGTGTGGAATTGGAGTAACATCTTTAATTAAAGTTACTTCTAATCCTGCTGCTTGTAAAGATCTTATAGCTGCTTCTCTTCCTGAACCAGGACCTTTAACGTAAACCTCTATACTCTTTAAGCCATGTTCCATTGCTGCTTTAGCTGCAGTTTCTGCTGCCATTTGAGCTGCAAATGGTGTACTCTTTCTTGATCCTCTAAAACCTAGTGCTCCTGCACTTGACCATGATAAAGCATTACCTGCTGCATCTGTTAAAGTAACTATTGAATTATTGAAAGTTGATTTTATGTGCGCTGCACCATGCTCAACATTCTTTCTTTCTTTTCTTCTTCTAGTCTTCTTAACTTTTTGAGCTGCCATTACCTACCTTACCTCCTTACTATTTCTTTTTATTTGCCATTGTCTTCTTAGGACCTTTTCTTGTTCTAGCATTAGTTTTAGTCTTTTGTCCTCTAACTGGAAGACCTCTTCTATGTCTAATTCCTCTATATGATCCTATTTCTACTAATCTCTTAATGTTTAAAGCAACATCTCTTCTTAAGTCACCTTCAACCATTAAGTTCTTATTTATATAAGTTCTTATTTCATTTACTTCGTCTTCTGATAAATCTTTAACTCTTGTGTCAGGATTAATTCCTGTTAAAGATAAGATTTTTTGTGAAGTTGATAGACCTATTCCATAGATATAAGTTAAACCAATTTCAACTCTTTTTTCTCTTGGTAGGTCAACACCTGATATTCTTGCCATTAAAATTTACACCTCCTGATTATTGAAATGCATAAAAGTTGATTTAAAAATTATATAATAAAATTTTAGGTCAATAGACTTACCTATTGCAGCCGCTCCTAAAATCTATTTTTTCGATTAATTAAACGACTATATAATCATATTTGACTTTTAAGAAAATGTCAATATTATTTATGCTCTTAATGTAAGTTTATTGTAAAATTGATCATTAACCTTGTTTTTGCTTGTGCTTAGGATTTTCACAGATAACCATTACTCTTCCTTTTCTTCTTATTACTTTGCACTTTTCGCAAATAGGCTTAACTGATGGTCTTACTTTCATAGCTAACCCTCCTCATATTTCTAGTGATAGATATCAAACTATTTATTATCTATCTTATTTTGCTCTCCATGTAATTCTTCCTCTAGTTAAGTCATATGGAGAAAGTTCCACAGTAACTTTATCACCAGGTAGAATTCTAATGAAGTTCATTCTTAATTTTCCTGATATATGTGCTAGAATTTTATGCCCACTTTCAAGTTCAACTTGAAACATGGCATTTGGTAAAGATTCTAGTACAGTACCTTGCATTTCTATAACATCATCTTTTGACATAAGGTAATCAACCCTCCTTAACAATGCTTCTAAGTTTTAAAAATCTCTTAATTTTTAAATCAGTACTTTTATCGCATAATTTTATAGATGATACTATCTCTTCATCTATACTTTCTAAAATACTTAAATGCTTAAGCTTTTTCTTTTTAGGCATACTAATTGTTTTTGTATTTCCATTAGATAACAATACATGATCATTATCTATCTGCCTAACAATAACATATAAATGATTAATATCTCTTCCTGCTTTTGAAAGTACTATTTTTCCAATCAAGTCATTGCTTTGCAAACTTTTCACCTCGATGATTACCTTAGTAATAAATTAACATTCAACACTTAAGTATCATGCAAATTTATAACTAAGCAACACTCTGTTTCTACTTAATAAGTGTTAATATCTCTGGTCCATCTGGCAAAATTGCAACTGTATTTTCATAGTGTGCTGATAAGCTACCATCTACTGTTACAACCGTCCAACCATTTCTTAAAGTTCTCACTTTATAAGTTCCTGCATTAACCATAGGTTCTATAGCTAACACCATTCCTTTAACTAACTTTGGACCTCTGCCTTCTATCCCGAAATTTGGCACTTCTGGGTCTTCATGAACTTTTCTTCCGATCCCATGACCTACAAAGTCTCTTACTACTGAGAAACCTGCTGCCTCAATGTAGTTTTGTATTTCGTGTGATATACTACTTAATCTATTTCCTTCTTTGGCAAATTTTATACCTTCAAAGAAACTTTCTCTTGTTACATCGATTAATTTCTGAGCTTGTTTTGTAACTTCTCCAACCGGAAAGGTTCTTGCTGCATCTCCATGGAATCCATCAATGAATGCTCCACAGTCAACACTAACTATGTCACCATCTTTTAATTCATATCCTCCTGGTATCCCATGTACTACTTGCTCATTCACAGAAATACATAGTGACGAAGGGAAACCATACAAACCTTTAAAAGAAGGTTTCGCTCCATGCTTAGTTATAAATTCTTCTGCTACCCTGTCTAATTCTGCAGTAGTTATACCAGGTTTTACTTTATCTTCTAGTAATAATAATGTTTCAGCAACTATTCTGCCTGATTTTCTCATTAAAGCAATTTCATTATCGTTTTTAATAACAATCATGTTTTATTGCTCCTCTAGCATTTTACAAATACTTTTGAAAACTTCATTTATAGCTTGTGTGCCATCTACTACTGAAAGTAAATTTTTATTTTTATAAAACTCAATTAGCGGCTGAGTTTGGTTTTCATATACATCTAGCCTTTCCTTTACAGTTTCAACTGTATCGTCTTTTCTTTGTATAACCTCACTTCCGCACAAGTCACATTTACCATCATTTGTTGGAGGATTAAACTTAATATGATAACTAGCTCCACATGATGGACATACTCTTCTACCTGTCATTCTTTCTAAAATAAAGCCGCTAGGTACTTCTATTAATAATGAAGTATCTAATTGTTCCCCTCTATTTACAAGAAATTCATTAAGAGCATTTGCTTGAGCTACAGTTCTTGGGAAACCATCTAATAAATATCCACCTAAACAATCTTCTTCTTGTAATCTGTCTTTAACCATGTTAATAGTGACTTCATCAGGAACTAATTGTCCGTTATCCATATATCTTTTAGCTTCCACTCCAAGTGGAGTATTTTCAGAAATATTTTTTCTAAAAATATCACCAGTAGATATATGTGGAATTGAATATCTATTACTAATTGACTTTGCCTGTGTTCCTTTCCCGGCTCCAGGAGGACCTAGTAATACTATCTTCACGGGCTTCATCTCCATTTATTTAATCTATTTAAGAAATCCTTTATAGTGTCGCATTGTCATTTGTGATTCCACTTGTCTATTAAAATCTAATGCAACTCCTATAACAATTAAAAGTGCTGTTCCTGAAAATGATATATTTTTAAATTCTGTATAGTTTTGAATCAAGATTGGTGTTACAGCTAATACTGCAGCTAATGCTCCACCTATCATAGATACTCTATTAAGAATTCTTTCAAAATATTCTGTTGTTGCATCTCCTGGTCTTACTCCTGGTATAAACCCTGTAGATTTATGCAAATTCTCAGACATTTCGTCAGGCTTAAATGTAATCTGAGTGTAAAACCATGTAAAGAATAATGTAAGTATTGAATACAATATTAAATACATCCAACTTTCAGAATTAAAAATACAATTTTTATTGTTTAAGACCCACATAGACCAACTTTTATTTGGCATAAAAGTTGCTATAGTCTTAGGAAAATCCATAACTGACATCGCAAATATTATTGCGATAACAGCTGATCCAATTATGCTTAATGGAATATGACTTGTTTGATTTTTCATCATCTTACTTCCACCAACAGCTTTTCCAGCATATTGAACAGGGATTCTTCTTTCTGCTAATGAGAAATAAAGTACTGTTGCTAATAATGCAACAAAAAATACTCCAAATAACGTAACTTCCACTATACTTACATTTCCTGCTTGTTTAGAAGTAGCAATTGAAGCAAGTGTCATAGGCACTCTAGATACTATATTAACAAAAATTAATATTGAAGTACCATTTCCTATTCCATTAACAGTAAGCTGATCTCCTAACCACATACAAAATGTTGAACCTACAACTAGTGAAAAAATAACTATAAGCATTTCTATAGTAGTTATCCCTGCTGTAGCACCACTGTTAGCAATAGTTGCATATATTCCAAAGGCTAATATAAATGATATTCCTAGGGCTACATAACGAGTAGCATTTTGTATTTTCTTTCTTCCATCTTCGCCCTCTTTAGAAAGTTGTTCTAATTGAGGAATAGCAACTGTTAATAGTTGCATTATGATAGATGCATTAATATACGGCATAACACCTAATGCGAATATACTAAATCTACTAAACGCTCCTCCTGAAAGTAAATCATAAAAGCCTATTAAGCCACCTGACTCAGATATCCTTTTTAGATATTCTGCATTAATTCCAGGAACAGGAATATGACTTCCCATCCTGAAAACTGCAACTAATACTAATATCCACAAGAATTTTTTCCTTAGTTCAGAAACTTTAAATGCATTACGTAAAGTTTGAAGCATTCTTAAATCACCTCAACTTTTCCTCCAGCTGCTTCGATCTTTTCTATTGCAGACTTTGAGAACTTACATCCTTTTATTGTTAAGGACTTTTCTAAATTTCCGTTTCCAAGAATCTTTACTCCGTCTAATATTTTACTGATAACTCTTCTTTCAAGTAATACTTCTGGAGTTATTTCAGTGCCATTTTCAAATATATTTAATCTATCTATGTTAATGCTAACATAGCTCTTAGCAAAAATATTTGTAAAACCTCTCTTAGGAAGTCTTCTGTATAAAGGCATTTGGCCTCCTTCGAAACCAGGTCTTACTCCACCACCTGATCTTGCGTTTTGACCTTTTTCACCTTTACCAGCATTTCTTCCTAATCCAGAACCTGTACCTCTTCCGACTCTCTTAGGCGCTTTTTTGCTACCTACTGCTGGTTTTAATTCATGAAGTTTCATATTCAGTACACCTCCTTATTATTATATTTCTTCTACCTTTAATAGGTAATCAATTTTCTTTAACATACCTTTGATTTGAGGTGTTCCCTCATGTTCTACTGTCTTGTGTATCTTTTTAAGTCCAAGAGCATTTGCAGTAGCAATATGATCTTTTTTTCTACCTATTAAGCTCTTTACTAAAGTAACTCTTAATTTAGCCATTGCAATACCTCCTAACCTAATATTTCTTCAACAGATTTTCCTCTTAATTTAGCTATATCTTCAGCTGTTCTTAAGCTTGCTAATCCGTTTATTGTTGCATTAACCATGTTCTTAGGATTGTTTGAACCTAATGACTTAGCTCTTACATCCTTTAGTCCTGCTAATTCTAATACAGATCTTGCTGGACCTCCAGCAATAACTCCTGTACCTTCTTTAGCTGGCATTATTAGAACATTTCCTGTTCCAAATCTACCATTTATTTCATGAGGAACAGTTGTACCTACTATAGCAACACTTACTAAGTTTTTCTTAGCATCTTCTATTCCTTTTTTGATTGCTTCTGGAATTTCAATAGATTTACCCATTCCAACTCCAACGTGGCCGTTCTCATCTCCAACAACAACTAAAGCGCTGAATCTGAAGTTTCTACCACCTTTAACAACCTTAGTAACTCTGTTTATATAAACAACCTTTTCTTTAAGGTCTAGTGTACTAGGATCGATTCTCATTTATTTCCCTCCTCGTATATTAGAATTTTAAGCCCGCTTCTCTAGCGCCTTCTGCTAATTCTTGAATTCTTCCGTGATATACGTATCCACCTCTGTCAAATACAACTTCAGTGATTCCTTTTTCTATAGCTTTCTTTGCTACAGCTTCTCCTACAAGTTTAGCACCTTCTTTATTTCCGCCTTTAGCAGAAAATTCTTTATCTAAACTTGAAGCAGCTACTATTGTAACAGCATTTACGTCATCAATAATTTGTGCGTATATATTCTTTTCACTTCTGAAAACTGAAAGTCTTGGTCTTTCAGAAGTACCAAAAATTTTCTTACGAACTCTAAGGTGACGTTTTTCTCTACTTGCCTTTTTGTCTACCTTTTTAAACATAAAGCTCACTCCTTCCTATTATTTCTTACCAGTTTTACCTTCTTTACGTCTGATCACTTCATTTTCGAACTTAATACCTTTACCCTTGTATGGTTCTGGTACTCTCCATTTTCTTATATCTGCTGCCGCAGCTCCAACTTTTTCTTTGTCAATTCCCTTAACAATTACTTTAGTTGCAGCTGGAGTTTCGAATGTGATTCCATCTATAGGTTCTATTTCAACTGGATGTGAATATCCAAGGTTCATTACAAGCTTTTTGCCTTGTAATTGAGCTCTGTAACCAACACCAACTAACTCTAAACTCTTTTGGTAACCTTCATTTACTCCGATTACCATATTATTAAGTAATGCTCTTGTTAAACCATGAAGTGCTCTGTGATTTTTTTGATCACTAGGTCTTGTAACAACTACTTCATTGTTTTCAATTGCTATATTTATGTCTTTATGCATAGTTTTAACTAATTCGCCTTTTGGACCTTTAACTGTAACAACGTTGTCTGGTGTTACAGTTACAGTTACGCCAGCAGGAATAGCTATTGGCAATCTACCAACTCTTGACATAAGTACACCTCCTGTATTATTTCTAAAATTGTATCTTCTATTAAACTACAATTCTGTTTATTATCAAAATTTAAATACTACCAAACGTAGCAAATGATTTCTCCACCTAATCCGTTCTTTCTAGCTTCTCTGTCAACCATTAATCCCTTTGAAGTTGAAACAACAGCAACACCTAATCCATTAAGAACCTTTGGTACTTCGTCTTTTTTACAATATACTCTTAAACCTGGTTTAGAAATTCTCTTAATACCAGTTATAACTCTTTCTTTATTAGCACCATATTTAAGACTTATTCTTAACATTGGTACTACTCCGTCGTTATATTCATTAATTTCTTTGATATAACCCTCTTGTAATAATATATTTGCAATTGCCTTCTTAACATTTGAAGAAGGTACTTCCACCACTTCGTGTCTTACAGAATTAGCATTTCTTACACGTGTTAGTAAATCTGCTATTGGATCTGTCATAACCATTTAATGTGCCTCCTTTCATTACATTATGTCTATTACCAACTTGCTTTCTTGCAACCAGGAATTTCTCCCTTATAAGCAAGTTCTCTAAAACAAATACGGCATACTCCGTATTTTCTTAGTACAGCATGTGGTCTTCCACATATTCTACATCTTGTATAAGCTCTAGTTTTGTATTTAGGAGTTTTGCTCCATTTTTCAATAATAGCTTTACGTGCCAATATGTTTCCCTCCTTATTATTGAGCGAATGGCATTCCTAGGAATCTTAATAATTCTCTAGCTTCTTCGTCTGTGTTTGCTGTTGTAACGAAGATTATATCCATTCCTCTAACTTTATCAATCTTATCATATTCTATTTCTGGGAATATTAATTGTTCTTTTATTCCTAATGAATAGTTTCCTCTACCATCAAATGCCTTAGCTGAAACTCCTCTGAAATCTCTTACTCTAGGTAATGCGATACTCATTAGTTTATCAGCGAATTCGAACATTTTAGCTTTTCTTAGAGTAACCTTACATCCTAAAGCCATATTTTCTCTTATTTTAAAGTTAGCAACTGATTTCTTTGCTCTAGTTAATATTGGTTTTTGACCAGATATTAAAGTTAAATCACTAACTGCTGATTCTAAAACTTTTTGATTTTCCTTAGCTTCTCCAACACCCATATTTATTACGATCTTTTCTAGCTTTGGAACTTCCATAATATTTTTATATCCGAACTTTTCGATCATTGCCGGAATTACTTCTTTTTGATATTTTTCTTGAAGTCTTGTCATATTGGTTACCTCCTTTCAGATTCTAGAATGTTTCTGAGCACTTCTTGCATACTCTAACTTTAGTACCATCTTCTAATATTTTGTTACTAATTCTAGTAGCATTTTTGCACTTATTACAATATAACATAACCTTTGAACTATTAATTGCAGCTTCTCTTTCAATTATAGAACTTTCAGTTTGATTTTTATTAGCTTTTTGGTGCTTTTTAACTATGTTAATTCCTTGAACAAGAACTTTTCCTGTCTTAGGTAATACTTTTAAAACTTCACCAGTTTTACCTTTATCTTTTCCAGATATAACTATAACTGTATCATTCTTTCTTACATGTACCTTCAAGTAAGACACCTCCTCTTATAGAACTTCTGGTGCTAATGATAAAATTTTATTAAATTCTTTATCTCTTAGCTCCCTAGCAACAGGTCCAAAGATACGAGTACCTCTTGGTTGTTTATCATCTTTTATGATAACTGCAGCATTTTCATCGAATTTGATGTATGAACCGTCCGCTCTTCTTAATCCTTTTACTGATCTAACTACAACTGCTTTTACAACTTCACCTTTTTTAACAACTCCGCCTGGTGTTGCACTTTTAACGCTAGCTACGATAACATCACTGATATTACCAAATTTTCTTTTTGATCCACCTAATACTCTAATGCACATAATTTCTTTTGCACCTGAATTATCTGCAACTTTAAGTAAAGTTTGTTGTTGTATCATTGAATTACCCTCCTTTCAGTTTTAAAGCCTATTTAGCTTTTTCAACTATTTCAACAAGTCTCCATCTTTTATCCTTAGATAAAGGTCTAGTTTCCATTATTGATACTCTATCGTTAATTCTTGCTTCATTATTTTCATCATGAACTTTAAACTTTGTAGTTTTGTTAACTGTTTTACCATATAGTGGATGTCTAACCTTAGTTTCAACAGCAACTACGATAGTTTTATCCATTTTATCAGAAACAACTCTACCAGTTCTTTTCTTTCTTAATCCTCTTTCCATTAGGGCTTCCCTCCTTCCAGATTTACTGCTCTAACGCCCTTAGTTCGTCTTCTCTTAAGATGGTCTTTATTTGGGCTATAGATTTTTTTACTTCTCTAATTCTCATAGGATTTTCTAATTGTCCTGTAGCTAATTGGAATCTTAAGTTAAATAATTCAGCTTTAAGATCAGTTAGCTTAATTGCTAAATCTTGAGGATTGCTTGATTTTAATTCTTTTAATTCTCTAGCCTTCATTATTTTTCACCACCCATTTCCTCAAAATCTCTTCTTGTAACAAACTTAGTTTTTACAGGAAGTTTGTGTGATGCAAGTCTCATTGCTTCTCTTGCAACTTCTTCAGCAACTCCTGATAACTCGAATACCACTCTATTAGGTTTAACAACTGCAACCCAATATTCTGGTGATCCTTTACCAGATCCCATTCTTGTTTCAGCAGGTTTTTCTGTTACTGGCTTATCTGGGAAAATCTTTATCCAAAGTTTTCCACCTCTTTTTATATATCTATTGATAGCAATTCTGGCAGCTTCAATTTGATTACTTGTAATCCATCCACAAGTTGTTGCTTGAAGACCGAAATCTCCATAAGCTAAGAAATTACCTCTTGTAGCTTTACCTTTCATTCTACCACGTTGTACCTTACGATGTTTTACTCTTTTAGGCATTAACATGATCTATTCCTCCTTTCCTATGCGTTAGCTTCTTCCTTTTCTACTTTCTTAGTTGGAAGAACTTCTCCATTATAAACCCAAACCTTAACTCCGATTTTTCCATATGTTGTATCTGCTTCAGCAAATCCATAGTTTATATCAGCTCTTAATGTTTGTAGTGGAATTGTTCCTTCATGATATTGTTCAGTTCTTGCTATTTCAGCTCCACCTAATCTACCAGAACAAGCAGTCTTAACACCTTTTATTCCGTGTTTCATACCTCTTTGTATTGTTTGCTTCATAGCTCTTCTGAATGAAATTCTCTTTTCTAATTGTGCAGCAATATTTTCTGCCATTAATTGAGCATCTGATTCAGCATTTTTAACTTCTACTATGTTGATTAATATATTCTTTCCAACAACATAACCAGTTAATTTCTTTTTTAAAGCTTCTATACCTGCTCCACCTTTACCAATAACAACACCTGGTTTAGCAGTATATATATTTAATTTAACTCTTTTAGCAGCTCTTTCGATTTCTATTTTAGAAATACCAGCTGAGAAAAGTTCTTTTTTAACGAATTTTCTTATTTTGTTATCTTCTACAAGATTATCAGCAAAGTCTTTTTTATTAGCATACCACTTTGCATCCCATCCTTTGATAACGCCTACTCTAAGACCGTGAGGATGTACTTTTTGACCCACTTAAATTTCCCTCCTTCTATATTAAGCTCTTTCTTTAACAACTACTGTTATATGACTAGTTCTTTTATTGATTCTGAATGCCTTACCGTGATCCATTGGTCTGAATCTCTTAAGTATTGGACCTTCACCAACAAAAGCTTCTGAAACATATAAGTTATCAGCGTTTAATTCTAAATTATTTTCTGCATTTGCAACAGCTGATTTTAAAACTTTTTTGATTGCCACTGCTGCTTCTCTTGGAGTATATTCTAAAATAGCAAAAGCTTCTTTAACTTGTTTTCCTCTTATTAAATCAAGAACAACTCCTACTTTCATTGGAGACATTCTAATATATTTAGCTATAGCTCTAGCTTCCATTTATGTTCCTCCTTTCCAGGCTACTTTCTTTTTGATGTTTTATCTGCTACATGACCTCTGTAAGTTCTAGTTAATACGAACTCACCTAGTTTGTGTCCAACCATATCTTCTGATAAATAAACTGGAACATGTTTTCTTCCGTCATGAACTGCGATTGTGTGACCAATCATTTGTGGAAAAACAGTTGAACTTCTTGACCAAGTTTTTACAACCTTCTTTTCTCCACTTGCATTCATTTCTTCTATTTTCTTTAAAAGTCCTTTATGAACAAAAGGTGCTTTTTTTGTTGATCTACTCACTAACATTGCCTCCCTTCATAAATCTTACTACGATAAGCTAGAAGAGAAATTACTATTCTCTTCAAACTACTTAGCGTTTCTACCCTTAATGATAAATCTATCAGAATATTTCTTATTCTTTCTAGTTTTGTATCCAAGTGCTGGTTTACCCCATGGAGTAACTGGACTTGGTCTACCAACTGGTGATTTACCTTCTCCACCACCGTGAGGGTGATCGTTAGGGTTCATAACAGATCCTCTAACTGTAGGTCTCCAACCCATATGTCTCTTTCTTCCTGCTTTACCGATATTAACGATATCGTTTGTTGCATTAGACACTGTTCCGATTGTTGCTCTACATTCAATTCTTACGTATCTCATTTCACCTGAAGGTAATCTTAAAGTTGCATAATCGCCTTCTTTAGCCATTAATTGTGCTGAGTTACCAGCCGCTCTAACTAATTGGCCACCTTTACCTTTTTGTAATTCGATATTGTGGATAACTGTACCAACTGGAATGTTCTTTAATGGAAGAGCATTACCTGGTTTGATATCTGCATCTGGTCCAGAAACTACTACATCACCAACGTTTAATCCTGCTGGTGCAATTATGTATCTCTTTTCTCCATCTGCATAAACAACAAGTGCAATATATGCTGATCTATTTGGATCATATTCTATACTTGCAACCTTTGCTGGAACTGAATCCTTATTTCTTTTAAAATCTATAATTCTGTATTTTCTCTTAACTCCGCCGCCACGGTGTCTTACAGTAATTTTACCTTGAGCATTTCTACCTGCTTTGCTTTTTAGTGCAACAAGAAGTGACTTTTCTGGTTGTTGTGAAGTTATTTCTTCAAACGTTGGCATAGTCATTTGTCTTCTTGATGGTGTAATTGGGTTAAACTTTTTAACTGCCATTACAATTCCCTCCTTCTTTTCAGCTTTTCTGGTGTTCTCACCAATAATGGCCTTAATCTACTATTGTAATCCTTCGAAGAATTCGATTCCTTTGCTTTCTTCTGTTAATGTAACAATAGCTTTCTTGTAGTCAGATCTCTTTCCTACATGTACGCCCATTCTTTTAGTTTTTCCTAAACCATTTATAGTTTTAACATCTTCAACTTTAACATCAAAAACTTCTTCCACAGCTCTCTTTATTTGAGATTTATTAGCATTTACGTGAACCATGAAAGTGTACTTTTTTTCTGCCATAGCTGCCATACTCTTTTCAGTTATAACTGGCTTTCTTATTATGTCATGGCTTGTTAATTTCATTATGCGTACACCTCCTCAATTTTTGATACAGCATCTTTAGTTATGATTAATTTTTCAAATTTTAATAAATCATATACGTTGATGTTGTTTACTGGGATAACATTAACCCCTTGGATGTTTCTTGCTGATTTGTATACAGCTTCATTTGATTCAGCAGTTACTATTAATGTTTTCTTAGCTTCAAATGCTTTTAACATTTCTATAACTTGCTTAGTTTTTGGTGCTTCAAAAGCTAATGATTCTAAAACAACCATTTGACCATCATTAACTTTACTAGTTAATGCTGATTTCATAGCAACTTTTCTCATGCTCTTTGGCACTGAAACTCTGTAATCTCTTGGTTTTGGTGCAAATACAATACCACCCTTAATCCATTGTGGTGCTCTAATAGAACCTTGTCTTGCTCTACCAGTACCTTTTTGTCTCCAAGGCTTAATTCCGCCTCCTCTGACTTCAGTTCTTGTCTTAGCTGATTGAGTTCCTTGTCTCTTATTAGCTAATAAAGCAACTACTACTTGGTGTAATGCATGTGCATTTACTTCTGTTTCAAACACGTTTGCATTTAACTCGATATCTCCAACTTGTTTTCCTTCTTGATTAAATAATCCTACTGTAGGCATTATGTTTCCTCCTTTCCTTCAGAAATTAAGCTTTAACTGCGTTTCTTATTACTACTGTACCCTTGTTAGGTCCTGGGATTCCACCCTTGATTAATAATAAGTTCTTTTCAGCTATTACTTTAACTACTTCTAAATTCATTACTGTTGTGTTAACAGATCCCATATGTCCTGGCATTCTCTTGTTTTTGAATGTTCTTGATGGGTCTGAAGAAGCTCCCATTGATCCTGGTGCTCTATGGAATTTAGAACCGTGACTCATTGGTCCTCTTTGTTGATTCCATCTTTTTATAACACCTTGGAATCCCTTACCTTTAGAAACTCCTGATACATCAATTTTTTCTCCTGCTTCAAATACATCAGCTTTTATTTCTTGGCCAACTTCGTATGCAGTTATATCTTCAAGTCTGAATTCTTTAAGAGTTCTTCTTAAAGTTGCTCCTGCTTTAGCGAAATGTCCTTTAGCTGGTTTGTTAGCTAATTTTTCTCTTATTTCATCAAAACCAACTTGTATTGCTTCATATCCATCTTTTTCAATTGTTTTCTTTTGAACAACAACACATGGACCAGCTTCTACTACAGTTACTGGAATAACTTTTCCTGCTTCATTAAAGATTTGAGTCATCCCTATTTTTCTTCCTAATATAGCTTTTTTCATGTATCTACACCTCCTAAACTAATTAGCGGACTGTTTCCAATCATAATAGTTCGTCTTTTATTTTATTTCCAGCTTATAGTTTAATTTCTATATCTACACCAGCTGGAAGATTTAATCTCATTAATGCATCAACAGTTTTAGGTGATGGATTAACTATGTCGATCAATCTCTTATGAGTTCTAATTTCAAATTGTTCTCTTGAATCTTTGTACTTATGAACTGCTCTTAATATTGTAACAACATCTTTTTCAGTTGGTAGTGGAACTGGTCCTACTACTTTAGCTCCTGATGTTTTTGCAGTTTCAACGATTTTTTCAGCTGATTGATCTAATATTGTGTGATCAAATGCTTTTAATCTGATTCTTATTTTTTGCTTTGACATTATGGTTTCCCTCCTTTTCATGTACGCTTTACTTCTAACGCACAACAGCGGCTATTCTGTAAACTGCTCCGGGTGTTTCATCACTCGCCACAGATTTATAAAATCCCTGTCGTCGGATTCTAGATCCAAACTTACTCATCAAGAATTACCCGGAAGTCCGGCAACCTCTTGACTCATCGCTGTATGCTATGCAACTTCTTCATTATACTATTCTTAATAATCTTTTTCAAGTTTTTTTTATACTTTTCTTCAAGTTTTTTATTTTACGTAATTAAAAAGTTTTTTCTCTTTTTATTTCTTTTATTATTCTAATTGCATTTAATATAAATTTCAATACTTTTATTATTTTTTTATTTATTTATTCTATTTCATTACAGTATAAATTCAATTTTTATTTTACAAAAAAATAAGGTAGAGAACAGCGCTTTTCTCTACCTTATCTTATATTCTAATTAGAATTTTTTATTTTTAAATTAAGTTAAGTTACTATTTAGCTATGCTAGTAACAACTCCTGAACCTACAGTTCTTCCACCTTCTCTGATAGCGAATCTTAATCCTTCATCCATAGCTACTGGAGTGATTAATTCAACTTTCATGTCGATGTGATCTCCTGGCAAGAATGGAGTATGTCTTCCACCTTCTTCTTTTTTAAGTACGTATACTTGACCTACGAAGTTTGTATGTGGATGTACTGAATTTGGTACAGCTAATACTTGACCTCTTTCGATATCAGTTCTTTGAACTCCTCTTAATAATGCTCCTATGTTATCTCCAGCTTGTGCTTCATCTAATAACTTTCTGAACATTTCGATTCCTGTTACTACAACTTTTTTCTTTTCTTCACTTAATCCTACGATTTCAACTTCGTCTCCTACGTGAAGTACTCCAGTTTCAACTCTTCCTGTTGCAACTGTTCCTCTACCTGTGATTGTAAATACATCTTCTACAGGCATGATRAATGGCTTATCTGTTGCTCTTTCTGGAGTTGGAATGTAGYTATCTACTGCTTCCATTAATTCTAAGATTGGAGCTATTTTAGCTTCATCTGTTGGGTTTTCTAATGCTTGTAATGCTGAACCCTTGATTACTGGAATATCRTCTCCTGGGAAGTTRTATTCGCTTAATAATTCTCTAACTTCCATTTCAACTAATTCTAATAATTCTTCATCATCTACCATATCAGCTTTGTTTAAGAATACTACGATGTAGTCAACTCCAACTCTTGATGCTAGTAGGATATGTTCTCTTGTTTGTGGCATTGGACCATCTGCTGCTGAACATACTAGGATAGCTCCATCCATTTGTGCTGCTCCTGTAATCATGTTCTTAACATAGTCAGCATGTCCTGGACAGTCAACGTGAGCATAATGTCTGTTTTCTGTTTCGTATTCAACGTGTGCAGTATTGATTGTGATTCCTCTTTCTTTTTCTTCTGGAGCCTTATCGATATCTGCATAGTTAAATGCTTCTGCGTATCCTCTGTTTGCTAAAACAGTTGTGATTGCAGCTGTTAATGTAGTCTTACCGTGGTCTACGTGACC